>JBOIGD010000219.1:0-7130 GCA_050742615.1 Casimicrobiaceae bacterium
ACCGCAGCGGACGGCGGCGCCGCATCCGGCGGCCGGGCCGGTTTGGCGGGAGTTGCCGTGGCGGCAGGAGCGGCAGCGGCCTGCGACGGCGCCGCGGCGGCGCCGGCCGCATCGTCCAAGGTCAGGATGAGGCTTCCTTCGCTGACCTTGTCGCCCGCCTTGACTCCGACCGACCGGACAACGCCGCCGGCCGGTGCGGGCACGTCCATCGTCGCCTTGTCCGACTCGAGCGTGACCAGCGAATCCTCGGCCTTCACCGTGTCGCCCGGTTTGACCAGGACTTCGATCACCGGCACGTCCTTGAAGTCGCCGATATCCGGGACCTTGACTTCGATTGTGCTCATCGCGACCTCAACGCTTGGCCGCCCGGCGGGCCGGCGGACCACGAGCTCAAATCGTCCATGGCGCCGGCTTCGCCGCGTCGATGCCGTACCTGGCGATCGCCTCGGCCACCTTGGGGGCGGGCAACGTGCCCTCGTCGGCGAGGGCCTTCAGTGCAGCCACCGTGATGTAGTGACGGTCGACTTCGAAAAAGCGCCGCAGCCTCTCGCGCGTGTCGGAACGCCCGAAGCCGTCGGTGCCGAGGACCACGTAGCGGCGCGGCACGAACGGCCGGATCTGCTCGGCGAAGGCGCGCACGTAGTCGGTCGCGGCGATGACCGGCCCGCGCGTGTGGGCGAGGCTTGTGGTGACGTGCGGGACGCGCGGCGCGTCGGTCGGGTGCAGCATGTTCCAACGCGCTGCGGCGTGGCCTTCGCGCGCCAGCTCGGTGAACGACGGACAGCCCCACAGGTCGGCGTCGACGCCCCAGTCCGACTCGAGCAGTTCGGCCGCCGCGATCGCCTCGCGCAGGATGACACCCGAGCCCAGCAGCTGGACGCGAGCCGCGGTCTTTGCGTTCGCGCGTCGCGCTGCCTTGAACAGGTACATGCCCTTGAGGATGTCGGACGCGGCGCCTTCCGGCATCGCCGGCTGGGCGTAGTTCTCATTCATCACCGTCAGGTAGTAGTAGACGTCTTCCTGCTCGGCGTACATCCGCCGCAGCCCGTCCTGGATGATGACGGCCAGCTCGTAGCCGAAAGTCGGATCGTACGAAACGCAATTCGGAATCGTTGCCGCGTAGACGTGCGACTGGCCGTCCTCGTGCTGCAGGCCTTCGCCGTTCAGCGTCGTCCGCCCGGCCGTCCCGCCGAGGAGGAAGCCGCGGCAACGCATGTCGCCGGCCGCCCACGCCAGATCGCCGACGCGCTGGAAGCCGAACATCGAATAGAAGATGTAGAACGGGATCATCGGCACGCCGTGGGTCGAATAGCTGCTTGCCGCCGCCATCCAGTCGCACATCGCCCCCGGCTCGTTGATGCCTTCCTGCAGGACCTGTCCTTCCTTGGACTCCTTGTAGAACATCAGCTGGTTCTTGTCCTCCGGCGTATAGAGCTGGCCGAGCTGGTTCCATATGCCGAGCTGGCGGAACATGCCCTCCATGCCGAAGGTCCGCGATTCGTCGGGAACGATCGGCACGATGTGCCTGCCGATGGTCTTGTCGCGCAGCAGCGTCTGCAGGATCTGCACGAATGCCATCGTCGTCGAGATCTCGCGCTCGTCGGTGCTCTTGAGGAACCGTTCGAGCGCGGGCAGCCCCGGCACCGCCAGAGAAGCCGACTTCCGGCGGCGCGCCGGCAGGTAGCCGCCGAGCTCCATGCGCCGGGCCTTCATGTATTCGGCTTCGGCGGAACCCGCTGCAAAGTTGATCAACGGCACTTCCTCGAGCTTGTCGTCGGGCACCGGGATCTGGAACCGGTCGCGAAAGTGACGGATCGAGTCGACCGACATTTTCTTCTGCTGATGCGTGATGTTTTGCGCTTCGCCCGATTCCCCCATCCCATAGCCCTTGATCGTCTTGGCGAGGATCACGGTCGGCTGGCCCTTGTGATTGACCGCGGTCTCGTACGCCGCGTACACCTTGTGTGGATCGTGACCGCCGCGGTTCAGGTTCCAGATGTCCTCGTCCGAGAAGTCGGCCACCAGCGCCTTGAGCTCCGGCGTGTTGAAGAAGTACTCGCGAACGTATGCACCGTCCTTGGACTTGAACGTCTGGTATTCGCCGTCGACGCATTCCATCATCCGGCGCATCAGGATGCCCTGCTTGTCGCGCGCGAGCAGCGCGTCCCAGCGCGAGCCCCAGATGACCTTGATCACGTTCCAGCCGGCGCCGCGAAACTCGGCCTCGAGTTCCTGGATGATCTTGCGGTTGCCGCGCACCGGGCCGTCGAGACGCTGCAGGTTGCAGTTGATGACGAAGATCAGGTTGTCCAGGGATTCGCGCGCCGCCATGCCGATCGCGCCCATCGATTCCGGCTCGTCCATCTCGCCGTCGCCGCAAAAACACCAGACCTTGCGGCCCTCGGTCTTCGCCAGGCCGCGGTCCTGCAGGTATTTCATGAAGCGCGCCTGGTAGATCGCCATCAGCGGCCCGAGGCCCATCGACACCGTCGGGAACTGCCAGAAGTCCGGCATCAGCCAAGGATGCGGATACGAGGAGATGCCCTTGCCGTCGACTTCCTGGCGGAAGTTGTCCATCTGCTCGTCGGTGAAGCGGCCGAGCATGTAGGCCCGGGCGTAGATCCCGGGGGACGAATGACCCTGGACGAACACCAGGTCGCCCCCGTGCTCGGCCGACGGTGCGTGCCAGAAATGATTGAAGCCGGTGTCGTAAAGCGTTGCCGCCGAGGCAAAGCTCGCGATGTGACCGCCGACGTTGGTGTCCTTGTTCGCGCGGACGACCATCGCCATCGAGTTCCAGCGCACGTACGAACGGATGCGGTGCTCGATCGCCTGGTCGCCGGGAATGCGGACCTGCTTGTCGACCGGAATCGTGTTGATGTACGCGGTATTGGCCGAAAACGGCATATGCGCGCCGGATCGCCGCGATTTGGCGATCACCTGCTCGATCAGGAAATGCGCGCGATCAGGGCCTTCGTGCTCAATCACGCCGTCGATCGCGTCCAGCCACTCGCGCGTTTCCTGCGGATCGAGATCGGGTTTGATGTCCATGGCACTCCTTCGATGGTGCAATTCGCGCCGCCGACCGGGATGTTTCGATTGTAGGCGCAGCAACACGGCGTCGCTCGGCCTTAACTGCGGCCGGAATCAGCGCTTTGGGCGAGAATACCACATCGTGGAAATGATTTCCAAAACAGGTTTTAACGTCCCACAGCGAGCGGCAGGGCGCGCCTAGCGCGTCATGGGCAGGCTACGGCCTTCCACTATGACCGCCTGCACCGGCACGTCGTGCGGCGCGATCGGAATGCGGGCGACCAGCTGCAGCCCGAACGCGCCGGCGACGCGCGCCGCATCCGGCCGCAGCAGCGGCAGCAGCCGATCGTAATAGCCGCCGCCGTAACCGAGGCGGTGCCCCGAAGCGTCGAAGGCGACGCCCGGCACCAGCACCCAGTCGATGGCCGCCGAAGCCAGCGCCGTGCAGTGCGCCTGCGGCTCGGGTATGCCGCGATACCCGGGAAGCACGTCGCGACCGGGCTCGGTCAGGCGGCACAGCTCCAACGAGCGCGCCGCGGCGTCGACGCGCGGCAACGCGACGGTCTTGCCGAGCTCGAGCGCCTTCAGCAGCAGTGCCGTCGAGTCCCACTCGCTGCCGAAAGGAAGGGTCAGCAGAACCGTCGTCGCAGCGGCAAAATCGGCGCGCGCGGCGATCGCTTCGGCGATCCTGGCGCTCGCCCGAACGCGCTCCTCGACCGGCAGGCGATCGCGCGCGGCCAGCACGCGCAGGCGCAGGGTGCGCTTGGCCTCGCGCAGCGCATCGGGTGCCGACGGCGAATCGGCGGGAGGATGCTGCGCCACGAGCCCATGTTACCGCAAGGACGGCGCCGCGCCTTGCATCGCCTATAATGGCGGCTTCACCCGCGGCGCCGCAATTCCACCGATGAATCACGCTCACCAGCATCACCGCGCGCGCCGCGCGCGCCTGATCGCCGAGATGCGCCGCCACAGCGGCGGCGGCATCGCCGCGATCCCGACGGCGCCCGAGGCGATCCGCAACGCCGACACGCATTATCCGTACCGCCCGGACAGTCACTTCTACTACCTGTCGGGATTCCCCGAAGCCGAGGCCGTCGTCGTGCTGCTCGCCGGGCCGGCCGAGGGCGACTCGAGGCAAATCCTGTTCTGCCGCGACAAGAATCCCGAGCGCGAGATCTGGGACGGCTTTCGCTATGGCCCGGACGCCGCGC
Source organism: Casimicrobiaceae bacterium (assembly GCA_050742615.1). Taxonomy (GTDB): domain Bacteria; phylum Pseudomonadota; class Gammaproteobacteria; order Burkholderiales; family Casimicrobiaceae; genus PALSA-1003. The sequence goes on from JBOIGD010000219.1 coordinate 4,245, forward strand.
GCGAGATCTTCGGCTTCGACGAAGCCCTGCCGGTCGGCGAGCTTCCGGCCAGGCTCGTCGAATGGAGCGCAGACCGGCCCGCGGTATTTACGCCGATCGGCGCCCATCCGACGTGGGACGAATTGATCACCTCGACCTTGAACGAGGTCCGAAACCGCGTCCGCACCGGCGTGGCCGCGCCCGACGTCGTCATCGACGTGCGCGCGGCGCTTTCGGCCATGCGCCTGACCAAGGACGAGCACGAGCTCAAGCTGATTCGCCGCGCCGCGGAGATTTCCTGCGGCGGACATCGCCGCGCGATGGCGCGCGCCCGCCCCGACTGGTACGAATATCAGGTCGAGGCCGAGCTGATGCACGAGTTCCTGCGCTCGGGCGCGCAGGCCGTGGCCTATCCGTCGATCGTCGCTTCCGGGCCCAATGCCTGCGTGCTGCACTATCGCGACAACAACCGGCAGATGCAGCCGGGCGACCTGCTGCTGATCGACGCCGGCTGCGAGTACGAGGGTTACGCGTCCGACGTCACCCGGACCTTCCCGGTTTGCGGCAAGTTCAGCGGCCCGCAAAAAGACATCTACGAGCTCGTGCTGGCCGCGCAGCTGGCCTGCATCGACGCGGTGGCGCCGGGCCGACCGTTCCACGACTATCACGAAGTTGCCGAGCGCGTGCTGGCGCAGGGGCTGATCGATCTGAAGCTCTGCGAGGGCTCGCTCGACGGCGTTCTGGAATCGGGCGCGTACAAGCCGTTCTACATGCACCGCGCCGGGCATTGGCTCGGGCTGGACGTGCACGACGTGGGCCTGTACCGCATCAACGGCGCATCGCGCCCGCTCGAGCCGGGGATGCTGCTCACGGTCGAGCCGGGATGCTACATCCGGCCCGGCGACCAGGTGCCGGAAGACTTCTGGGACATCGGCGTGCGCATCGAGGACGACGTCCTGGTGACCGCGTCGGGCAATGAGAACCTGACGGCCGCTGCGCCGAAGACGGTCGCCGACATCGAAGCCGTGATGCAGCGCTGACGCCGCCGCTCCTCGCGAGTCAGCGCACAAACGTCGGCGCTTCGCCAAAGCCATGTTGAACGATGTCGTGATCGTCGGCGCCGGTCCGGTCGGCGCGACGCTGGCGCTCGCGCTTGCCGGCGGCGGCCTCGACGTGGTCACGCTGGATGCGCGCGCCCGCGATACGCCGGCGCGCGGCGATCGCTCGCTGGCGCTGTCGCACGGCGCACGGCTGATATTCGAGCGCCTCGGCGTCTGGAGCGAAGTCGCGTCCGGCCCGGGCGCCGTGACCCCCATCGCTGCGGTCGACGTGTCGCAGCGCGGCGGCTTCGGCGCCGCGCGCCTCGACGCGCGCGAGCAGGGCGTGCCGGCGCTGGGGTACGTCGTCAGCTATCGCGCGCTGCAGGCGGCGCTCGACGCCGGGCTTGGGCGCGCTGGACTGGCGATCGAACACGGCGTCAGCGTCACCCGAGTCGATGCGACGCCCGCGCACGCGCGGATCCGCGCCGAGCGCGACGGGTCGGCCCAGGAGTGGACCGCACGTCTGGCCGCCGTCGCCGACGGCGGCGGCGATCTCGTCCCCGGCAACGCGCGCCATCGCCACGACTACGGACAGGTCGCGCTGGTGGCGAAGCTGGCGCTGGGGGCGCCGCACCACGGCGTCGCGTACGAGCGCTTCACGCCCGAGGGGCCGATGGCGCTGCTGCCGGAAGGCGATCACTACGGCCTGGTGTGGACGACGACGCCGCAGCGCGGCGAAGCGCTCGTGGCGATGCCGGAGGACGAATTCCTGGCCGCGCTGGCGGCGCGCTTCGGGTCGCGCGTCGGCGGGTTTCTGAGGAGTGACGACCGGCGCATGTTTCCGCTGGCGCTGGAATTCGCCCGCGGCGTCGCCGCGACGCGAACCGTGCTGCTCGGCAACGCGGCGCAGGCGCTGCATCCAGTCGCAGGCCAGGGTTTCAACCTGGGCGTCCGCGATGCGTACGAACTGGCGCAGGCGTTGCTTGCGACGCCGCGCGATCAGATCGGCGCCGGCAACCGGCTCGCCGCCTACGCGCGCCGGCGGCTGGCCGACCGCTGGGCCGGCATCGCATTCACGCACGGTTTGCTCGGCGTGTTCGGCAGCGACGCCGCGTTGCTGCGCTGGCCGCGCGGGTTGGCGCTCACTCTGGTCGATGCGACGCCACCGTTGAAGCGCCTGTTCACGCGCGCAATGCTCTACGGTTTGCACTGAAGCCGACGGTCCTTTGCACACCGCTGTGAAGCAAGAATGATTCCCGCACGTCGAACGGCGCGGGCGCAATCGCGGCTTGTGCAGCGCGTCGCGCATCGGATCGATCGGCGGTGACGATCGCGCGCCAAAGTCGGTATAATCCGTTCCCCGCCGCAGCTTCCCGCAACGACTCCATCGTGCAGATCGGCCCGCATCACATCTCGAATTCCCTGGTCGTCGCGCCGATGGCGGGCGTCACCGACCGGCCGTTCCGCCAGTTGTGCAAGCGGCTGGGCGCGGGGCTCGCGGTGTCGGAGATGGTCGCGTCCAACCCGAAGCTGTGGAATACCGCGAAGTCGCTGCGGCGCACCGATCACTGCGGCGAGGTCGAGCCGATCGTGGTGCAGATCGCCGGCGCCGATCCAGCGATGATGGCCGACGCGGCACGCTACAACGTCGACCGCGGCGCCCAGATCATCGACATCAACATGGGCTGCCCGGCCAAGAAAGTGTGCAACGTCGCGGCCGGATCGGCGCTGCTGCAGGACGAGCCCCTGGTGGCCGCGATCGTGGCGGCCGTCGTGGCCGCAGTGGCGGTGCCGGTGACCCTCAAGATCCGGACCGGCTGGAACCGGCAGAACAGGAATGCGATTCGCATCGCCCGCATCGCCGAGG
>JBOIGD010000220.1:0-19672 GCA_050742615.1 Casimicrobiaceae bacterium
TCGCCGCGGCGACGATACCGAACGCTTCCTGCTGTTCCGGCGTCCCGGGACGCCGGCAGGGCCGGCCCTTCGCTGAGCGATAGCATGCCTGCGCACCTCGCCTGCCCGCCGTCCTTCGCGCTAACTTCCCCGCGAGCGCGGCCGCTGCTCCGCGTCTTCGCGCGCGCGCCATGAAATTCATCGACGAAGCGACCATCGAAGTCATCGCCGGTGACGGCGGCGACGGCGCGGTGTCGTTTCGCCGCGAAAAATACGTGCCGCGCGGCGGACCCAACGGCGGCGACGGCGGACGCGGCGGCAGCATCCGTGCGCTCGCCGACCGTAATATCAACACGCTGATCGACTACCGCTATGCGCGTATCCATCGCGCCAGGCGCGGCGAGAACGGGCGGGGCGCGGACCAATATGGACGCGGCGCGGAGGACATCGTGCTGCGCATGCCGGTGGGTACGGTCGTCACCGACGCCGAAACCGGCGAGCTGATCGCCGATCTTGCCGCGCACGGACAATCGGCGCTGCTCGCCAAAGGCGGTCAGGGGGGGCTCGGCAATCTGCATTTCAAGTCGAGCACGAATCGCGCGCCGCGGCAGTCGACGCCCGGCGAGCAGGGTGAGCACCGGGACTTGCGGCTCGAGCTCAAGGTCCTTGCCGACGTGGGCCTCCTGGGGCTGCCGAATGCCGGCAAATCGACGCTGATACGCGCGATCTCGGCCGCGAAGCCCAAGGTGGCCGACTATCCGTTCACGACGCTCGCGCCGAACCTGGGCGTCGTTCGCGTCGACGAGAATCGGAGCTTTGTCGTCGCCGACGTCCCCGGCTTGATCGAGGGTGCGGCCGAAGGCGCGGGCCTCGGGCACCAGTTCCTGCGCCATCTGCAGCGCACGCGGCTCCTGCTGCACGTGGTCGATCTGGCGCCATTGCACGGCGACGCGGACCCGGTTGCCGACGCTCGCGCCATCGTCCGCGAGCTCGAACGCTACGACCGTGCGCTGCAGGACAAACCGCGGTGGCTGGTGCTGAACAAGGTGGATCTGATCGACCCGGCAGAACGCGACGCCCGCGTGGCCGCATTCGTGAAGTCGTACCGCTGGAAAGGCCCGGTGTTCGCGATCGCGGCCATCAGCGGTGAAGGCTGCCGCGAGCTCGTCTACGCGATCCAGCGCTGGCTGGAGGCGCACCCCGCCGAGGCGGTGCCGGCGATGTCATGAGCGACGAGGGGACGGCGTCGGTCGTCGCCGGCGCGCGGCGCCTGGTGATCAAGGTCGGGTCGACGCTGGTCACCGACGACGGGCGTGGCATCGATCACGCGGCCGTCGGCCGCTGGGCCGAACAGATCAGCGCGCTGGTGCGCGAGGGCAAGGAGGTCGTGCTCGTCTCCTCGGGCGCGATCGCGGAAGGGATGCAGCGGCTCGGCTGGACCACGCGCCCGGTGGCGATCCACGAGCTGCAGGCCGCAGCCGCCGTCGGCCAGATGGGCCTGGTGCAGGCGTACGAAACGGCATTTAAGCGCTTCGGCCTGCACACCGCGCAGATCCTTCTGACGCACGACGACCTGGCCGATAGGCGCCGCTATCTGAATGCGCGGTCCACGCTGTTGACGCTGCTGCGCCTCGGCGTCATCCCGATCATCAACGAAAACGACACGGTGACCACCGACGAAATCCGGCTCGGCGACAACGACACGCTGGGCGCGCTGGTCACCAACCTGATCGAAGCCCACGTGCTGGTGCTGCTGACCGACCAGTCGGGCCTCTACAGCACCGACCCGCGGGCCGATCCCGGCGCGACCTTGCTCGCCCGCGCCCGTGCCGGCGACCCGGCGCTGGAGGCGATCGCCGGGGGATCCGGAGCGCTGGGCCGTGGCGGCATGCTGACCAAGGTGCTGGCAGCCAAGCGGGCGGCGCGAAGCGGCGCGGCGACCGTCATCGCCAGCGGCCGCGAGGAACGCGTGCTGACGCGGCTCGCCGCGGGCGAGATGTTGGGCACCGAAATCGCCGCCGAAACGATGACGCTGGCCGCGCGCAAGCAATGGCTGGCCGATCACGTGCGGCTGGCGGGCCGCCTGACGTTGGACGCCGGCGCGGTGCGCGCGCTGGTGCACGACGGAAAGAGCCTGCTGCCGATCGGCGTCACCGCCTGCAGCGGCCAGTTCGAGCGCGGCGAGCTCGTCGGCTGCTTCGGCGCGGACGGACACGAGCGCGCCCGCGGCCTGATCAACTACAGCGCGGCGGAAACGCTGCGTATCCTGGGCAAGCCGTCCGCGCAGATCGCGACGATTCTCGGCTACGTCGACGAGCCCGAGCTTATTCACCGCGACAATCTGGTCGTGCTCTGAAGCGGCGATCCGGCCCGGCGCCGGCCTGGGCCCGCATCGACACGCGAGCGCCATTCACCTAAACTCGCGGCGCAACGAGCCGCTTCGATGCAGCGCCCGGGCGCACGCGAACTGCCGGGCGTTCGGGATCGACACCAAGGAGGAGCCCTGATGAACCTGGTCGACCGCGTCAAGAACATCCTGCTTTCCCCCAAGACCGAGTGGCCGAAGATCGCCGGCGAGGCGGCAACGACGCAATCGCTCTACGTCGGCTACATCGTCATTCTCGCCGCGGTCGCGCCGCTGGCGCTGCTGATCCACAGCGGCGGGATCGCGGTCACGATGGCGGTCATGCAGTATGTCATCGCGCTGGTGATCACCTTCCTGATGGCACTGATCGTCGACGCGCTAGCGCCGACCTTCGGCGGCGCGAAGGACTTCACGCAGTCGCTGAAGCTCGTCGCGTATTCGTACACCGCACCCTGGGTGGCCGGCGTTTTCCTGTTGCTGGGTACGACGATCGGCGGCCTCATCGGGCTCCTTGCCGCGATCTACGCGTGGTACACCTTCTACCTCGGCGTGCCCGTGCTGAAGAAATGCCCGCCGGAGAAAGCGGTCGGCTACACGATCGTCGTCGTGCTCTGCGGCATCGTGCTGGCGATCGTTCTGGGCGGCTTGCTGATGTCGGCGCTGCTCGGCGGCGGGATGGCCGGCGCCGGCATGGGCCTGATCCACTGAAACGGATCGTCGAGCCGCAGGCCTCGGGTTCCGGGTTTACGGCCGGCTGCGAGCGCGACCCCGGCGGCATGGGCGCACGATCGCGCCCCGCCGCCGCGCAGCGGCGCGGGATCGGGGGACTCCGCTAGGCCTTGCCGGTCGGGGGCGTGTACGGCGAAGGCACGACGCTGTTCGCCCAACCGTACAGGCGGTCGCGCCGCGTCTGCGACCGCTGATGGAGGAAGCGTTCGAGCTCGGTCAACCCGCGCCGGTAGACATCGCGCTTGAACTCGATGACGTTATCCAGCGGAATCCAGTATTCGTGCCAGCGCCAGGCATCGAATTCCGGGTGCTCGCTGGCGCGGAGGCTCACGTCGCTGTCGCGGCCGGTCAGGCGCAGCAGATACCAGATCTGCTTCTGGCCGCGGTAGCTGCCGCGCCATTCGCGCTTTATCCAGTGCTGCGGAACCTCGTAGCGCAGCCAGTCGCGCGTTCGTCCGAGGATCCTGACATGGCCGGGCTCGAGTCCGACCTCCTCTTTGAGCTCCCGATACATCGCCTGCTCGGGCGTTTCGCCGGGATTGATTCCTCCCTGCGGAAACTGCCACGAGTGCTCGCGGATCCGCTTGCCCCAGAAGACCAGATTCTTCGAGCTGGCGACGACAATGGCGACGTTCGGGCGATACCCGTCACGGTCCAGCATCGCGACACCTGTAGTTCTGCGCGTTGCGGATATTCTTGCACAGATTGAAGCGCTTGCAAAGCGCGGGCCGGCGCGCGGCGGGTCCGCGCGCGCGTCAGCGGCGCGGCAATTCGCGCGGCCTGGTTTGCAGCACCAGGCGCTGATCGCGGCGCAGCACCACCAGGTCGACCGCGTCGCCGATGCGCCCGCCGGTGAGCAGTCGTTGCAGGTCGTCGATGCCCGCGACCTGATCGTCGCCGAACGCGACCACCAGGTCGCCGGCGCGCACTCCGGCGGCCGCCGCCGGCGAATCCTTTTCGACGCTCGAGACGCGCACGCCTGATTCCTGCGCCAAGTCGAAATGGCGCACGATGCGCCTCGCGATCGGTGTGTCGTGTCCGCCGACGCCCAGGTAGGCACGGCGCACGCGCCCCTCGTGAATCAGCGCGACGGCGACCCGCTCGGCGGTGTTCGCGGCGATGGCGAAGCAGATCCCCTGCGCCGGCATGATCACCGCCGTGTTGACGCCGATCACGTCGCCGGCGGTGCTGACCAGCGGCCCGCCCGAGTTGCCGGGGTTGAGCGCCGCGTCGGTCTGGATGATGTTGTCGAGCAGCCGACCGGTGCGGCTCCGCATCGAACGCCCGAGCGCGCTGACGATGCCCGCGGTGACCGTGTGCTGAAAGCCGTACGGGCTGCCGATCGCGATCGCGATCTGGCCGACGCGCACGCGCGCGGAGTCGGCGAAGCGCGTATACGCGAGACCGGGCGCGCCGATCTTGACCACGGCGATATCCGAGTCCGGATCTTCGCCGACCAGCTCCGCCGATGCCGTGCGTCCGTCGGGCAGCGTCACTTCCAAGGCACTGGCCCCGCCGGCCACGTGGCTGTTGGTGATCACATAGCCATCCGGCGCGATGATGAAACCCGAACCCGCGCCCTCGGCGCGCGTCTTGCCGCCGCGCTGGACGCGAATGTGCACGACAGCAGGCCTCACCCGCTCGACGGCACCGACGACCGCATCCGAATAGGCGTCGAGCAGCGCGACATCGCTGCCGTCGTGCGCATCATGGGCAGGAAGCCGCTGCTGGCCGGAGTCGCCCGGCGTTGAACCCGTCCGCGACAACCCGGGAGATCGATCGAGCGGCGACATAAAGCTGAAATTGGTGGTGCACAAGTGCGAATTCAAGCGGCCAGCCGTGCTCTACCGGCGAAGCGACCAGCCAGGACGATATCGTTCGCCACACACGGCCACTGTTGGAATTTCTTTACAGTTGCAACCATCATTCGATCTAACTTATTGATTGCAATGGCCGGTGCGAAACTTGCTTTACGTTCGGTGCATATTCATATCCTCGGGGGAGGGCATCATGCGTAGAGTTCTCTGTGCCTTGGCCGCGCTGCTGTTGCCGCTTTCGGCCCTGGCGGTACCTTTCGATTTCACCACGGTAGGCTCGAACAACACCAACGTCGGCTTGAGCGTCAGCGACGGCGGCGTCACGGCCGACGGCTTCGATCTCACGGCTGCCACGACTGCACCGCTCTGGCTCCGTAACGAGACCAATGACCATGGGCTCGGCGTCTGCTCCGAAGGCGACGATGCCTGCAAGAGCGGCGGCGGCGACGTCAACGAGTTGACCAACGGCGCCGACCAGGAAGCGATCCGCCTGACCAGCCCGCTCGGCAGCATCTGGACGTCACTCTGGGTTTCGTCGCTGGACAGCGGCGGCTCGAACAGTGCCGAGCGGGGGGTGCTGCTCTGGAGCACCAACGCCTCTTCGTTCAGCTTCGGCAACAGTTTCTCATTCGGCTTTGGCGACTTCGGTGGCTCCGTCGAAGGAGATTTGCTGACCTTGGCCGCTGCGGTGGGATTCGATCCGACCGCGCGGTATCTGTTGTTCATCAACGATCCCGCGAACGGCGCAGCCGGTGACGGCGCCAACAACGATTATCTGGTGTGGAAGGGCGCCACCGAGCCTCCACAGCTGCAGGTTCCGGAGCCGGGCTCGATCGCCCTCCTCGGCGCAGCGCTCACTGCATTCATATTCGGCCGCCGCAAGCGCGCCTGACCCGCGCGCATCCGGCCGACGAAGCGCCCGCCTGTGCGGGCGCTTTTGTTTGGTCGGGCGGTTGCCATCGCGCAATCGCGGCGCGAGCGCCCGTCAGGCTGCCAGCAGGATCCCTGACGTGGGCGTCTGCAGCCGGGCCAGCGTGGCACTGCCTGTGGCTGCCCGAACCAGCGGGCTCAACCGCCGCAGACGCGCCGTCCCGAAGAACGTCGCGAACGGAACCTCGGAGGCATCGCGCCCTGTGCCGATGCGAACCAGGTCGCGCGTCGGCGAGAGCTCGGTGGGGTCGAACAGGTGCCACCGGCCTCCGAGAAAAGCCTCGAACACGGCGTGGAAATCGGGCGGCGGATCGGCGTAGCGCGCGTAACCGGTGACAAAGCGCGCCGGGATGTTGAGCGCGCGGCAGAACGCAATCGCGAGGTGGGCGAAGTCTCGGCAGACGCCGACGCGCTGCGCGAGAACGTCGCGTGCCGAATAGCTGGGTGTCGAGGTGCCGATCGCATAGTCGATATTGCCGCGTATCCAGCGGCAGATCGCATCGATGCGGCCGTATCCCGGCGGCGTCTGGCCGAACAGGCGACAGGCGAGATTGAAGATCGCCTCGACCTCGCAGTAGCGGCTTGTCCGCAGGCAGGCAAACGCCTCCGCGGGCAGGTCGACGATCGCAGCCTCGGGAGCCTCGGTCTCCGCGTCGACGGGCGTCACATCGACCGCGGCCAGATAGCGCACGCGGAAGTCGCCGGGCGGTACGTCGACGCGGATGAAGCGGTTCAGCGTCCCCGGCTCGCGCAACTCGTCCCAACGCAACGCCGGCTCGAGCTCGACGCATTCCTCGACCACCTGCTGGCGATCGTCGTCCGGAGCCGCCAGGTTGAACACGAAAACCGTCTGCGCGGCGACGTCGTAGTCCAGCTCGCAGTCGATCTGAAACGTGTTCATGGTTTCTTGGCTGTAAACGCACTTCGCCGATGTTCGAACCCGCACAGGCCACGGCGCCCGCGGCTCCATGGACACGGGTGTTCCGCTCGCCACCGCGGCACGCCGGCGGACGCGCCGCCGCCGCCGTCCCCGCTAGATTCGGCCCATCAGCAGCAAGACGATGAGGATGATGACGACAAGGCCGGCGATGCCGCTCGGCCCGTATCCCCAGCCGCGGCTGTACGGCCACGACGGCAGCGCGCCGAGGAGCACCAGGATCAGGATGATTAGAAGAATTGTGCCTATGGTCATGGATTTCTCCCTTAGGCGCCTCGGCTCTGCGACGGCGCCCGTTGTGGCTTCTTGAACACGGTCAGCCGCCGGCGCGGGGGCGACGCGGCTGGCGAGGCCCCTGCAGGCTTTGCCAGCCGGCTGCTGCCGACTCGTCGCCGTTCATCGCGTCCTACTGGTGATAGCGCGCCTTGGCTTCCTGGACGCACGAGTCCTTGGCACCGCCGCTCAACGCGTCGCACTTTTCCTTCGCGACGCTGTAGTTGGCTTCCATTTTCTCGTGCCTGGCGTCGGACATCGCATCGTTCGACTTGCGGGACGCCTTGGCGTCCTGCTTGGCCTTCTCCAGGTTCGCCTTGGCTTCCTTGACGCAAACGTCCTTGTCGTTGCCCGCCTTCGAGTTGCACTCGCTGCGCGCCGCCTTGTAGTCGGCCTCCGCGCTGGCAACCGCTGCCTTGTACTGGTCCTTGTGCATCTTGTCGCTGTCCATGGCCTGGCTGCTCATCGCGAACAGTCCGAGCGCGGTGGCGCACAGCACTTCTTTCATCGTGATATTCATTGCTGCTCCTTGTGATTGGCTTGCCTGTACCGTGCCGGGTCGCCTGATTCGTGCAGCGATGACGAAAAGCCCCGGGCCGAACAACACATTAGTTCAATCGTTCCCAGTCCTTCACTTGCCGGTCGGCTTCGTCGCGGCTGATGCCGTAGGTTTCCTGAATCTTGCCGACGAGCTGATCACGTCGCCCGCCGATTTCAGTGAGCGTGTCATCGGACAGCTTGCCCCACTGCTCTTTGACTTTGCCGGTCATCTGCTTCCAGTTTCCTTCCACGCGATCCCAATTCATCGAAGTTCCTTCCGGTGGTTCGTAGTGCAATCGCCCAATGCGACTGTGCTGGAGACTGAGCAACCGGCGTGCCAAGAGTTTTATGTCTATAAATCAAGATGTTGGCTGGACGCTGCGCAATGGCCGCACGACCGCCGGGTAAGATTTGCGTGCCGCGCTGTAAATGCTGCCGCGACGCCGTCGCGGCGGCTGGCCCCGCGGACCCCCGCAAGCGCGTCCCTGCGGCACGGACGGCTGACGGCGCTCGGCGCACCCGCACTCTAGGGCCCGAGAATTTCGCCGTAGGGCTTGAGGCGTTCGACGTGATCGCAGAGCGTCTTGATCGCCACCATGATCGGCACCGCGAGCAGCAGTCCCCAACCACCCCACAGCATGCCCCAGAACAAGAGCGAGACGAACACCGCCGGAGTATTCATCCGTGCAGCGCGTCCCATCAGCCACGTCTGCAGGCCGACGCCCAGCACCGCGGCAACCAGGATCGGCAGCGCGGCGGCGAGCAACGCCATCTGCAGCGTGCCGAACTGCCCGTAAGCGACCAGGGCGGCGGCGCCAGCAAGCATCGCCGATCCGACGTATGGGATGGTATGCAGCACGGCCATGGCGATACCCCAGACGGCGGGGCGCTCCAGCCCGATCGCGTAGAAGCCGCCGCCGACGACCAGACCGACCGCGATGTTGACCAGCAGCACGATGGCGAAATAGCGCTGGTTCTGCACGTCGACGCCGTCGAGTATGCGAAGCGTCATCTTGCGCCTCGACAACGTGCCGCCTACCGCCCGGAGGAACTTGCGCCGGAACAGATCGCCCGCCGACAGCAGAAAGAACGCGAGGAACAGCGCCGAGGCAAGCTGCCCGAGTGCGATGGCGACGTTGCTGGTGCCGATCAGCAGCATCGAGCTGATGTCCACGGCCGCGGCGGCCGCAGGCTCCTTCGGCCGGGCCGGTGCGGGACTGGCTGCCTCGGCGAGCTTCTGCAGCTCCGACGCGGTGCGCTGCACGTGCTCCAGCGCGCCGGTGTGGTCCTGCTGCGCGTGGGTCAGCGCGATGCGCAGTCGTTGCACCGCCGATGGTATCTCGCCCAGTACGCTGGCCGCGTCGGCGGCGACGCGGTAAAACGCGCCGGCGATCGCGGCGGTGAAGGCGAGGACCACCAGTGCAGCGCCGATAGCACGCGGCAGCCCCCAGCCGGCGAGGCGGGTCACGACCGGCGACAGCGCGTAGTTGAGAAAGAGGCTCAGCAGCAGCGGGATGAAGAACGCCGCTCCCATGCGGATGGCGAACAGTCCGAGGATCAGCGCGATCAGCGTCAGCGCCACCGTCGACGGGCGCGGCGGGGGCAGCGCGGCAGCGAGCTGCGACTTTTCCTCGGCGATCGCTCGCCCGGCGTCGCCGGGCACGATGATGCTGCTGTCCGCCTCCATCGACCTCCCTCGGTACGGGGCGTCCCGGAAATCAAGCCGCCTGGCCGACGATCGCACTGCCGGCCAGGCGGGACGGCGACCCGCCGTCACATCTTCTGCTTGGCTTCCTTCGCTTCCTCGGTGACCTTCTTGCCGCCGGCGCTGACATCCTTGCCGGCACCCTCGATGGTGTTGCACGCGCTCACCATCGACACGAGGTAGACGCTCGCGAGGCAAAGCGCAATTTTCTTCAACATGATTTCTCTCCTTGAATTTTATGCAAGGCGGGGCATACCGCCTGCCTATGCAACAGCAATCGCCGTGCCACTCGTTCCCTAGGGCACACGCGAGCGACTCAGCCCTCGGCCCGATTACCGTGCGAGACGCCCGATCAGATAGCCCACCGCGAGTACGATGCCCACCGTCGCCCGCGGTCGCTCGCGGATGGTTTCGCGGCAGCTCTCGAGGATCCGGCCCTGGCGTTGCTTCACGCGCACGCCGGAAGCCAGAACGCTCCCGGCAGGCCGCTCATTTCTTGCCGTCGGTGGCCAGAGTCGAGTGGTCGTTCGCCTGTGCCGGCTTCGGCATCGCTGTCGATTCTTCCGCCTTGCTCATCGATTCCTTGGCCGTCGGGTCGCTGCCCTGCCCGGTCGATCCCGCATTCGGCGGCGCGCCGTTTGTCGCATTGGCGGGCGCGCCCGGTGTCTGCGAACTCTCGAAGACCGTCGACGCTTTCGGAGGCATCTCGGGTGCGGGCTGGGCCGGAGGTGGCCCGATCGACGGGGTCGTCGGTGTCAGTTCCGGCTTGTCCGTCGACGCGGTCTTATCGGCGCTCCTGCTGCACGCCCCGGCACCGACGGCGATGGCGATCGCCATCAGCGCGATCAGCAGCGGCCGGCTGCCGGTGCCGCCTGCGTTGGCGCGCGCCACGTCAGCTCCCGCCGCGACGAAATAGCCCGACCACCAGCGACACGACGAACAGGACCAGGAAGATGAAGAACAGAACCTTGGCGATCTCGGCTGCGCCGGCGGCGATGCCGCCGAATCCGAACAGCGCCGCGATCAGTGCGATGACGAAGAAGACGATGGCGTAATGCAACATTTTCAATCCTTTCTGCTCGACGTCGAGCAAGAGTTACTCGCATGCGGGCGCTGGCGCCGGGAAACCGGCTTCGCGGCATCCGCGACGGACATCTGGCCACAAAGACGCAAAGCGCGTGCCAGTGAGGGAGCAAGTGGCGGGCGCGGGCGCGGTGCTTCGCGATCGCGGCGCGGCCGTGGAACGCCGGCGGGCGCCGGCGGACGGCTACATGACCTGACGCATGCGCGTCAGGAAACTGTCGTACTCGGAAGACTTGTCGAAAAAGGCGTCGGCGCCGGCAAGCGAGCATTGCGCCTGGTATTCAGGATAGGCGAAATTGGTCAGCACGAAGATCTTCGGCTGCGGCTTCAACCCTTCGGCGCGGATCTGGCGGACGACCTCGATGCCGTTGCCTTGCTTCAGCCGGATGTCGGTGACCACCACGTCCGGCCGCAGGCGATTGATCGCTTCGACCGCCTCTTCCTCGGACTCGGCAAAGCCGACGACGTCGAACCCGCCCATCGACCGGACATTGTCGATGATCCGCCTTCGGATGAGCTCCGAATCCTCGACCACGAAGACGCGCAGCTCCGGCTTCATCAGAGTCGCCGTGCGCATCAGCTGATCAGACTATGCCGCAGAGCATAGGCCGTCAGCTCGGCATTGCGCGCGAAATTCATCTTCTCGAGGATGCGCGTGCGATAGGTGCTGACGGTCTTGACACTGAGGCAGAGTTCTCCTGCGATATCGGTTACGGTCTTGCCGGCGGCAAGCTGCACGAAAATCTGGAATTCGCGGTTGGAAAGCTGCCGGTGCAGCGGCTCGGCCGCGTCACCCGCTGCTTCCATCGCCAGCGCCTCGGCCAGCGAGGCGCTGATGTACTTCCTGCCCGCCGCGATCGTGCGCAGCGCCTGCAGCATGTCCTTCGCCTCGCCGGCCTTGGGAAAGAAACCGCTGACGCCGGCTCGCAGCAGATTGACGGCGTACTGCTCCTCCGGATACATGCTGACGATCAGGATCGGCAGTTCCGGTTGCTTGCGGCGGAGCGAGCTGACGGTTTCGAGCACGTTCGCGTCGGGCAGCGAAATGTCGAGCAACACGACATCGAAGCGGCCGGTCGCGGCAAGGCTCAGCGCGGCGGCAGCAGTGCCGGCTTCGCCGGAAGCCTCCAGGTCGTCGGTCGTGTCGAGCAATTGCTTGAAGCCGGCGCGAACGAGCGCGTGATCGTCGACGATCAATACCCGCGTTTTTCGCCCCGGCAAGGCGGCACGCTCGACTGGCGACATGGTTTCCCCCCCATCACGCATCAAGGCTCCCATCGATTATAGACGCACACGACCCCGGCCAGCCGCGCCGCGTTCACGCCGCCAAGGCGTCGAACCCCGTCGCCGACATCGGCTTGCGCCTGATGCATCCGTCGCCGTAGGCGTGGAGGCGGTTGTACATGGTCTTCAGGCTGATGCCCAGCAGCCGCGCAGCCTCGGTCTTGCTGCCGCCGACGGCCTGCAAGGTCGCGGTGATCAGGGTGCGCTCGACATCCTCCAGCGACATGCCGACGGTGATCCGCAGCGCGAACGGATCGGCCGGCGCAACAGCGGGCGCCGATGCGGTCGTCTCGTCGCTTCGATCGTGATCCTGATTCGTCGCCGAAAACGTGCCGACATCGACCTGCACTTCATCGTCGGAAAGAACGAACGCCCGATGAATGACGTTTTTGAGTTCGCGCACGTTGCCGGGCCATGCGTGCTCGGCGATGCGGCGGCGGCCTTCCGCGCACAGCGTCTTCTGCTCGCCCTGTTCGTCGTTCAGCTCGGCCAGGAACAATTCGGCGAGCAGAAGAGCGTCTTCGCCGCGATCGCGCAGTGCCGGAACGTTGACCGGAATCACGCACAGCCGGTACATCAGATCCTCGCGCAACTTGCCGGAGGCGACGGCTTGCCGCAGATCGCGATTGCTCGCCGCGAGGACCCTCACGTCGGAGACGAGCTCCTGGTCGCCGCCGACCCGCGTGAAGCGGCCCGTTTCCAGGACGCGGAGCAGGCGCACCTGCATCTCCACCGGCATCTCGGTGACCTCGTCGAGAAACAGCGTGCCGCCGTCGGCACGCTCGAAGCAGCCGCGATGCGTGCGCGCCGCGCCGGTAAAGCTACCGCGCTCGTGGCCGAAGAGCTCGCTTTCGATCAGCGTCTCCGGAATCGCACCGCAATTGACGGCGATGAACGGCCGGTCCTTGCGCGGGGAAAGCTGGTGCAGCGTCGTGGCCACGAGCTCCTTGCCCGATCCGCTTTCCCCGAGAATCATCACCGGCGCGGTCGAGCGCGACAGCCGATCGAGGCCGCGAAACAGTTCACGCATCGGCTGACATGCGCCATACAGCATGCCGAAATGCTCGAGACGCTTGTCGAATGACGCCTTGCCCGGCTCACGCGGCATGGCGTTCGAAACGGTGCCGGCCGGATACTTGGCAAGATTGGCGAAACTCTGGAGCTCTCCGAACATGACCCTCTCCCGCGTTGGTGACTTTGGACTTCCGACCTTGCACTTTGGACGGGCCAATACTCACCTACGCCGCCGTTCGCCGGTATAGGTCTTGCTCTGTAAATTCTGTAGGTGCAACGCGGAGGATTGTAGGATCGCGTCCTACGCGACGCCGCGTGCGCCTTGCCGCTGATCGCTCGGTCGGACTCGCGAGGCATGCCCCGCAGCCGTGTGCCGCCTATTGCCAGGTCGGACCGGCGACTGCCAGGGTGGAATTCCGGGCGATGGCCAAGGCCGCGCTGGCCGCGACGCTTTCGAAGAACCAAGCCTGCGCCAAGCCCGCGATGTGCACCGTGGCGTGGTCCCCTGCGGAAGATGTGGAGCAGGTCGCCGGGGTATCGAACTCGGTTCATGGGAGGGCTGAACGAACCCAATGTCCCCGACGCCCTGCGTCGCGAGCACTCGCAAACGTCGTGCCAACCGGGCTCTCCTCCGCGAGAGCCGCTGCCGGGCGCTGTCGGGCGGCACGACTTGCAATCCGGATTGCAATAATGAGCGGTCGTTTGTAGAAACGTCGCAAGCGACGGGGGCCTCGACGCACGCGCACCGGCGCAACATTGGCATGGCGCTTGCGACGGTGCGGGCGCGAAATCGGTTGCGCCCGTCAGCGAGGGAGTGCACGAGATGCAGCAACACCTGCCCAGGAAGCAAGCCGACATGGCGCTCGACCCGCCTTTGCGCGGCACGCACACCGATGTCGAGTCTCGCATTGGCGTCGATTCCGACGACAAGGTCCGGGCCGCGCATTCGCCGCGGCCGCATCCGCCGGTGGAGGAGCCCGAGGAGCAACCCGACGAGCACGCGCCGGAAACCGAACCTGACGAGCGCGATCCCGACCCGACGGGCAATCCGCCGGAGCGCCCGCCGCGTCCTGGAAAATCGCCGCGCTGATCGCACGGGACCGCGATTGCGGCAGCGTCGTAGCACCGGCGTCGGGAGCCGATAGGCGGCATCGCCGCGACCGTCTGCAACGCACTTCCATTGCCGAAGTCGAACCGGTGCGTGACGGATGCACGCGTCGCAGATGCCTTGGCGCACCGCAATCGGCTAACATCATCCTTTTTGCGCCGCGCCTTCCGGTCACGCGCACAAGCCATGTCGAACGTACGGCCCTACCGCCTCGATGCCTGGATACCGGCGCTGCTGTTCGCCGTCGGCACGGGGCTCGCCGTGTTCGCCGGAATGATGATCGTGAGCTGGCACGCCGGCGAGCCGCTGCAGGCGACGCCGGGCTTCGAGCGGATTCAGTACGACGCCGCGTGGGCGATCGCGTTCGGCAGCATCGCGCTGGCGGTGCACGCGATCGGCGCGAGCACCTTCGCGCGCATTTGCGGCGCGGTGCCGCTGGTGCTCGGCGGCCTCCGGCTTGCTGCGTTCTTCGCGCCCGATGCCGTCGGGATCCATCCGATTCTGGCCAATCCCTGGTTGCCGCTCGCCGCCGGCGATTACAACGACATGGGACTGCTCACGGCCCTGATTTCGGTGGTCGTGGGAGCCGCACTCGCGTCACTCGGCTCGCGCAGGAACCGCAGGCCCTGGCACGCGATTGCCGTTGCCGTGCTCGCTTCGACCGCGCTCGCGCTGTCGCTGCTGATGCTTTTCGCGGCCTGGAGCGGCAGTACGGTCGCTTCCGAATCGCTGCAGCTCACCGGAGGCGAGGGTGCGACCGCGCTGATCTACTCGGTGCTGGCGGGCACGCTGCTCGCCTACGCGATGCTTTCGAGCGGCGGCGAGAGGGCCGCGCTGCGGCGGTCGGCGCCGCTGATCGTCTGGCTTGCCGTCTTTGCGTGTACGCTGGTGCTGTGGCGCGCGCTGGCGGTGCAGGAGACCCGATTCATCGAGCGCAGCACGGCGCTGGTCGCGGCCGACGCCCGCGGGCAGCTGCAGCGCGACCTGTACGAGCGGATCGACAGCGTCGAGCGGCTTGCGGAACGCTCGCTGTTTTACACCGATCCGGAGGCGTGGAAACGCGATGCCGTCGGCCTGCTGAAGGGCGTGGCCGCCGTCGACAGCGTGACGCTGGGCGGTCCCGACTACGTCATACGCTACGCCGTCCCGGCAAGCGCGCAGAGCGTCATCGGCCTCGATCGGCGCGCCGATCCGCAGCGGCGCGAGGCGATCGACCTCGCCGTGAGCTCGCGCCGCAGCACGCTCGGCCCCTTCCTCTCGCTGGTGGTCGGCGGGGAAGGCATCGTGGTTTACGTGCCGGTATTCCAGGACTCGGAGTTGCGCGCCGTCATCTCGGCGACGCTGGGGAGGAGCGGTTGGCCCAAGTCGATCATCGATCAGCGTTTTCCCGAGCACTACATCGAGATCGTGCAGGAAGGCCGCGTGGTGCGCACGGTGGCGGCGGACGGACCCCGGGCGGCCGACAAGTGGTCGCAGGAGCTTCCGCTGGTGGTTCAGAACGCGCACTGGACGCTGCGCGCGACGCCGACGCACGACTTCGTCAGCGGCGGCGCATCGCCGCTGCCGGTGGCCGCGCTCGCGCTCGGCGCCGTCCTGGCCACGCTGCTCGCGCTTTCGACGTACCTGTTCCAGACCACCCGCGCCAGCGCGCGCAATCTCAAGCGCACGAACGAGCGTCTCGTCAGCGATATCGCCCGGCGCTACCACGTCGAGCAGGAATTGCGTGAAAGCGAAGCACGCACCGGATTGATCATAAATGCGGTAAAAGACTGCGCCATTTATATGCTCGACAGCGACGGCCGCGTCGCGAGCTGGAATCCGGGGGCGCAGGCGCTGAACGGCTACACCGGCGCGGAGATCATCGGCAAGCATTTCTCGATCCTCTATCCGTCGGGTCGCACGGCGCCGCCGGAGAAGGAGCTCGACGTCGCCGCCCGGCGGGGCTGGTACGAGGAGGAATGCTGGCACCTGCGCAAGGACGGCAGCCGCTATTGCGGGGACGACATCATTTCGGCGATCCGCGACGAGCCCGGCAATCTGCGCGGTTTTTCGGTCGTGACCCGCGACGCGACGATGCGTCTGGAGCTGCGCGAGCAGACCGAGCGCGCACGCGACTTCTATTTCTCCCTTTTCGCCGGATTTCCGAACCTCGTCTGGCGTTCCGACACCACCGGCGCCTGCGACTATCTGAACCAGGCGTGGCTCGAGTACACGGGCCGTCGCCAGGACATCGAGCTTGGAACGGGGTGGCTGCAAGGCGTGCACGCCGACGATCGCGCGCGCTGGCGTGAGATCATCAGCGAGATTTTCCCCGCGCAAAAGCCGTTCGAATACGAGTTCCGCCTGCGCCGCGCCGACGGCAACTACGGGTCGATGATCTGCAACGGCCGTCCGTACTACGACATGCAGGGCCGGTTCGCCGGTTACCTCTGCTCCTGTTACGACAACACGGCGCGCCGGACCGTCGAAAGCGCGCTGAAGGAGAGCGAGGCGCGCTACCAAGGCATGACGGCCAACGTGCCGGGCATGGTCTTCGAGCTGCTGCGGGACGGTCGCGGCGGCCTGTCGTTCTCCTACGTCAGCCAGGGCGCCGAAGCCCTGACCGGCATTGCCGAAGCGGCGCTGACGGCCGACAGCGCCGCGTTTTTCGACCTCGTCGCGGCCACGGAGCTACCGCACCTCGAAGCGACGCTCGAGGCCTCGGCCGCGCAACTGGCCAACTGGAGCTGGAGCGGCCGCCTCCAGCCGCGCCACGAGTCGACCGAGAAGTGGATCAGCATACGGGCCCGACCGCGGCAGGCGGACGAAGGCGGCGTGCTGTGGGACGGCGTCGTGTTCGACGACACGCAGAGTCGGCTCGCGCAGGTCGAGCTCGAACGTTCGCGTGAGGAGCTGCGCGAACTGTCGCGCCATCTGCAGACGGTGCGCGAGGAGGAAAAGCAGCGGATTGCGCGCGAAGTCCACGACGAGCTCGGCGCGACGCTCAGCGTCCTCAAGATGGACCTCGAGTCGCTCGACGGACAGCTGCCGGCCGACCTCACGGCCGCGCGGGCGAGCCGGGTCGCGATGATTCAGCTGGTCGACGCCGCGGTGGCCACCACGCGCAAGATCGTCACCGACCTGCGGCCGAGCATACTCGACGACCTCGGTCTCGCGGCGGCGCTGCGCTGGCAAACCGGCGAGTACCAAAAGCACACGAAATCAAGACTGCATTTCGAGATGGCGGACCCGGACCTCACGATCGACCGCGAACGGGGTCTCGCCCTGTTCCGCATATTTCAGGAGACGATCACCAACGTCGCGCGGCATGCCAACGCCGCCAATGTATGGATAACGCTGGCCCAGACTGATCTCGCGTACGTCCTCACCGTGCGCGACGACGGCGCCGGCATCCGCGAGGACGACCTGCGCAAACCGACCTCGCACGGCATACGCGGGATGCGCGAGCGGGCGCAGCACTTCGGCGGCAACATGTCGGTCTCGTCGATGGGCGACGGGACGACCGTCATCGTCACGATCCCGAAGCGAAACCCCTGAAGCAAAAGATCGCCGGCGCAGGCAAAAGGCGCCGCGCCGGCGGTCTCGCGTCCTTCAGGCCCCCTTCAGCCGGCGCGGCGGCGGTCCAGCACCGGTCTGCCACGGACGGCGCCGTAGCCGGACTGCAGCCGGCCGAGCGACCGCTCCCGTTCGCCGCGAAACTGCAGCGTCTGGTCGCCGATCACCCGCCCCCAGCCTTCTTCCAGCGCACCGATCAACGAGCGCAGCCGTCCCTCGATCCGATCACGATTCATCGCCACTCCGTGTGCGTCGCGGTCAGGCCTTGACGACCAGGTTGTCGACGACGTTTTTCACGCCGCTCGTCGACGAAGCGATCTGCTTCGCCTTGTCGCGCAAATCCGCCGATGTGACGGTGCCGGACAGCGTGACGGTGGCATCCTTGGTATCGACGTCGATCGCGGTGGACTTCAGATTCGGTTCGGCGATCAGCGCCGCCTTGACCTTGGCGGTGATCGCCGTGTCGTCGGCCGCCATCGCGACCTTCGAGCTGGCGTTGCTGGTTGCGTCGGCCATCTTGCTCGTCGTCTGGTCCAACTTCTGGCCAACGGTGGAATTGGCATCGTGCTGACCGCAGCCGGCGACGAGTAGAAGGCTCGACGCCAGCGCAGCGATCGCAACCGTCGGTTTCAGGTGACTGTGCATGTTCGCTCCTTGAGAATTCCCTTTCCCGCCTCATGGCCGGCGGTTCTGGCCTCGCGCCGCTAGCAATGCTGGACGGCACGCTCCCAATACGGCTTGGCGCCGAAGTACGCGTGAATGAACACGGCAAGCTCTCGATCGAGCAGTTCGTTCATCGTTTCGATGCGCATCGACGGTGCCCGCTCGATCCAGTCCCGCCTGGCGTTGATGGCGATGCCGGCGTCATCGCCGCGCATGTGCATCGAATTCCAGGGTACCGCGATCAATCTTTCGCTCCACTCCGGTGCGTGATCGAGAACGACCACCCCGTAGCCGACACGGCCGGCATGCATGTCGACCAGGATGTCGAGCAATTCGCCGACGCGCTCGCCATCGCTGTCGACCACGACGGTTCCGAGCAATCCTTCGGCACCGACGATCGGCGACCGGGATGTGGCGGCGCGCTTGACGGCTACTTCGGGGAACAGATCCGGTGTCCGGGTGCCGCCGTTTTCCTGCGCTTGCCTGAACATCGGATGTCCCCTGTGGTTTGGGGTAACTATGCCGGGCGCGGCAAGGCGCGGGTATCGGCCCGCCGCTGTTTCTCGTGTCGGAGCGCCGCGTCCATCTTGTCGGACTCGCACCTACAGCATGATCGGCACCGCTGGTACGCGCCGGCGCCACTCACCGGCCTCGCCGGGCCACCGGGGCGCGCGAGCCTGCCGCGCACGCGGGCCCGGCGATGCGGTGCGGCGATCAGTTCTTCATCTGCGGCGGCAGATGCGTCAGCAGGTCGGCCAGGTCGTCCGCGTGCTCTTCCTCGTTGGCCTGGATTTCTTCCATCAAGCGGCGCGAGGTTGCGTCGAACGGCGCGAAGTAGGTCGCGATCTCGCGATAGCTGTCGATGGCGATCCTCTCGGCGACCAGGTCTTCCTTGATCATGTCAATCAGGTCCTTGCCCTCCACGTATTCGGAATGGCTGCGCGTCGCCAGCCCCTCCGGCGAAAAGTTGGGCTCCCCGCCCAGCTGCACGATCCGCTCGGCGATGCGGTCGGCATGCCCCTGCTCCTCGTTGGCGTGCTCGAGAAACTCGGCGGCGACCGGCCCGGCGTGGATGCCCTTGGCCATGAAGTAGTGGCGCTTGTAGCGAAGCACGCAGATGATCTCCGTCGCAAGGGCCTCGTTCAGCACGCGTATCGCCGATTGCGTGTCTCCGCCATATCCTGCGGTGACAGCGCCCTCCTCGATATGCTCCCGCGCGCGCTTGCGCAGCGTGGCAACGTCGGAAAGAAATGGTTGCTTGCTCATGGACGTCTCCTGGGAATCGGCGTAGACGCGGAATTGCGCGACGCGAACAGGATCTTCGCAGCACAAATCGTGCCGTCCGGTTGGCGCGGGCCCCGCTGCGCGGGACGGCGCGACAGCCCGTGCGTGCGGTCAAACGCGCGTGTAGCTCTTACAACGGGAGGAGGTTCGACGACCGCTAGTGTGCTGAGTCAGAAGTTCCGACGATAAAGGAGCAAGTGGATTGGGCCGCCAGGCAGGGCGCCAGACCGAGACCGTAGCTCGTGCTACGGTGACGTCGAGCAACGCAGCATGGCGGACAAAGCCGCCGCGGACTATCGAGTGAATTTCTGACTCAGCACACTAGAGCAGCGCGCGCTGCCGGTCGACGCCCGCGTCGACGACCGCCAGGGCCGTCATGTTGACGATGCGCCGCACCGTCGCCGAT
>JBOIGD010000221.1:0-7966 GCA_050742615.1 Casimicrobiaceae bacterium
CGCAGCACGATGTCGAAGCGATAGGCGAGCGCCATGTCGGGGATCGTCCGTTCCCAGTCGAACTCGGCGATCAGCCGGCGCCGCGCGAGATCGTCCGGAACGCTGTTGTACATCGGGTCGTATCGCAGCAGCGGGTCGCCCGGGAAATACATCTGCGTCACCAGCCGCTGCACCAGTCCCAGCCCGAACAGGGAAAAATGAAGATGCGCCGGCCGCCACGCGTTGTAGTGGTTGCGCCACGGATAGGCGCCGGGCTTGATCGTCAGGAACCGGTAGTTGCCGTCGGCGTCGGTCAGCGCCCGGCCGCAACCGGTGAAATTGGGGTCGAGCGGCGCGTCGTGGTCGTCGATGGCGTGCGCGTAGCGGCCGGCCGCATTGGCCTGCCACGTCTCGACCAGCGCATGCGCGACCGGGCGCGCGTTCTCGTCGAGCAGTCTCCCCGATACGACAATGCGTTCGCCGAGCGGCTGCCCCTCGTGCTGCGCGGTGAGATCGTGATCGCCCGGGTCGACGTCATCGGAGCCGAAGACCGGTCCGGTCACCTCGGACAGCGTGTGCTGCAGCAGGACCAGCGGCCGTGCCGGCGCGCGCGTGATCGTCGAGCGATACCCGGGGTACAGATACGGCGGCTGCGTGTTGAAATAAGGTCTGCGATATCCGGTGACGTCTGTCATGTCGGTCGTTCCTCGTGTCCCCATGCCCAGCCGATCGCGCGCCGCCAACGTCGGGCTGTCTCCGCGCGCAGCATCATCGCGGCGCCTGCTTTCGAAAGTCAAACGCGCTCGACGATCATCGCAATGCCTTGCCCTACCCCGATGCACATCGTGCACAGCGCATAGCGCCCGCCAGTGCGGCGAAGCTGATACAGCGCCGTGGTGACCAGCCTGGCGCCGCTGGCCCCGAGCGGGTGTCCGAGCGCGATCGCGCCGCCGTTGGGATTCACGTGCTCGGCATCGTCGGGAATGCCGTGGTCGCGCAGGACCGCCAGCGCCTGGGAGGCGAACGCTTCGTTGAGCTCGATGACGTCGATATCGGAAAGACGCAAGCCCGTCATGGCCAGCACTTTGCGCATCGCCGGTGCGGGACCGAAGCCCATGATCCGTGGGGCAACGCCGGCGGCCGCGGCTGCGACGACGCGGGCCATCGGGCGCAGCTTGAGCTGTTTTGCGGCCGCGTCGGAGGCGATCACGACCGCGCAGGCGCCGTCGTTCACTCCGGAGGCGTTGCCAGCGGTCACCGTCCCGTCGGGCCGCACGATACCCTTGAGTCTCGCTAGCGCCTCGAGTGTGGTGTCGGGGCGCAGGTGCTCGTCCTTCGCCACCTGCAGCGGATCGCCGCGCTTCTGCGGGATCGAAACCGGGACGATCTCCTCGGCGAGCCGGCCGGCGGACGCGGCCGCCGCCGCGCGCTGCTGGCTACGCAGCGCGAACGCATCCTGGTCGGCGCGCGAGACCTTGAAATCGACCGCGACGTTCTCCGCGGTCTCCGGCATCGAGTCGACGCCGAACTTCGCCTTCATCGCCGGATTGACGAAGCGCCAGCCGATGGTCGTGTCGTAAATCTGCGCCGCGCGCGAGAATGCGGCTTCCGCCTTGGCCGAAACGAACGGCGCGCGCGTCATGCTCTCGACGCCGCCTGCGATCATCAGATGCGCCTCGCCGCTCTTGATCGCCCGTGCCGCCACCGCGATCGCTTCCATGCTGGAGCCACAAAGCCGGTTGACCGTCGACGCCGGCACCTCGACCGGCAGGCCGGCGAGGAGCAGCGACATCCGCGCGACGTTGCGGTTGTCCTCGCCCGCCTGGTTGGCGCAGCCGTAGACGACGTCGTCGAGGGCCGCCCAGTCCACGCCGGCGTTGCGCTCGATCAGGGCCCTGATCGGAACCGCCCCCAGGTCGTCGGCACGCACCGCCGCGAGCGCGCCGCCGTAGCGGCCGAACGGGGTACGTACTGCGTCGCAAATCCATGCCTCGGGCATCATCGCTCCGATACGGCTGCGGCCCGGCGCCCGGCAACCGCGGCAGTCGGGCCGGTTTCAGCGAGCGCCAGAGGCACTCCGGTCAGGCGCCGCAGCTCGTCGAAGGCGAGCCCGTCGACCGTTTCGACGACGCGCAGACCCTGTGGCGTCACCTCGATGACCGCGAGGTCGGTGTAGATGCGATTGATACAGCGAAGGCCGGTCAGCGGATAGGTGCAGCGTTCGACGATCTTGGATTCGCCGGACTTCGTCTGGTGATCCATCATCACGAACACGCGCTTGGCCCCGATCGCCAAGTCCATCGCGCCGCCGACGGCAGGAATCGCATCCTTGGCGCCGGTGTGCCAATTGGCCAGGTCGCCGGCGACCGATACCTGAAACGCGCCGAGCACGCAGATGTCCAGGTGCCCGCCCCGCATCATCGCGAACGAGTCGGCGTGATGGAAATACGAGCCCCCGCTGAGCAAGGTCACCGGCTGCTTGCCGGCGTTGATCAGGTCGGGATCCTCGTTTCCCGGCGCGGGCGCCGGACCCATGCCGAGCAGGCCGTTTTCGCTGTGCAGGAAAATTTCGCGACCGGCCGGCAGATGGTTGGCAACCGTCGTCGGCAGGCCGATCCCGAGGTTGACGTAGGCGCCTTCGGGAATGTCGCGCGCAACGCGCGCGGCGAGCTGGTCGCGGCTGAATCGCTTCATCGCGCGCCCTTCATGCCGCAGCCTGCGGCCGTGGACCCGCCGTCGCCGCGGGCACCGCGACGACGCGCTGCACGAAGATGCCCGGCGTGACGATCGCCTCGGGGTCGAGCGCGCCCAGCGGAACCACCTCGCGCACCTGCGCGATCGCGCATTTTGCAGCGGACGCCATGATCGGCCCGAAATTGCGCGCGGTCTTGCGATATACGAGGTTCCCCCAGCGGTCGCCCTTTTCGGCCTTGATCAGCGCAAAATCGGCTGCGAGCGGGAATTCGAGCACGTAGCCGCGACCGTCGATGATGCGCGTTTCCTTCCCTTCAGCGAGCGGCGTGCCGAACGCCGTAGGCGTGTAGAACGCGCCGATGCCGGCTCCCGCGGCGCGAATGCGCTCGGCCAGATTGCCTTGCGGCACCAGTTCCAGCTCGATCTCGCCCGCGTGATAGAGCGCGTCGAATACATACGAATCGGCCTGTCGCGGAAACGAGCAGACGATCTTGCGCACGCGGCGCGCCTTGAGCAAAGCCGCCAGCCCGGCCTCGCCGTTGCCCGCGTTGTTGTTGACGATGGTGAGTTCGCGCGCGCCGTTCGCAATCAGCGCCTCGATCAGTTCCGAGGGCATGCCCGCGGCGCCGAATCCGCCGATCATCACTGTGGCGCCGTCCTGGATGTCGGCGACGGCGGCGGTCGCTGAGGCGACGGCTTTGTCGATCATGGGCAAACTTGGGAACCCGATAAATTTGCGGGCGATAATCGCACAGTTGTGCGATGAACGAACGTTCACCGTACGCGGCAGACATCCGGCGGTCAAGGCCGATCGCGCGATTGTGCGATTATCGCCCGCCTGCTAGTATGCTCGACTTCCTCCGCGTCCGGAGCCGCCGCGTGCCGCGCATCCCCGCCCCCGATGCCTCTGGCCCGCGAAACCCTCGCGGCACGACTGCCGCTGTTGCCATTGTCGCGCCGATCGCGCCCGCGGTCACGCCGGCGTCCGAAATCGATGCCTTGACCGGCGACCCGAATTTCATGAGCTCGCTGGCGCGAGGGCTGGCGGTGATCCGCGCCTTTTCGCAGCAGCGCAAAGAGCTGACCATCGCGCAACTCAGCCATCGTACCGACATTCCGCGCGCCGCCGTACGCCGCTGCCTGTACACGCTGGGCAAGCTCGGCTACGTGGGTAGCGAAGACGGCAGGACCTACGCGCTGCGGCCGCGCATCCTGACACTGGGCCACGCCTACCTGTCGTCGACGCCGCTCGCGGCCGCGGTGCAGCCGTTGCTCGACCAGATCAGCGGTGAACTGCACGAGTCGAGCTCGATGGCCGTACTCGAGGGCGATGAAATCCTCTACATTGCGCGCTCGTCGACGACCACGCGCCTGCTGTCGATCGATCTCGGGCTGGGCAGCCGCCTGCCCGCATACTGCACGTCGATGGGCCGAGTGCTGCTCGCCGGCCTGGCGCCGGCGGAACTCGCCCAGTACCTTGCGCGCGCCCGGTTGACGCGACTGACCAGTCGCACCGTGTCGACCCCCGTCGAATTGAAGCGGGCACTGGCCGATGTCAGACGCGACGGCTACGCGATCGTCGACCAGGAACTGGAGATCGGGCTGCGCTCGATGGCGGTCCCGGTGAAGGATGCTTCCGCCCGCTGCGTCGCGGCGATCAATGTCGGCACGCAGTCTGCTCGCGTGTCTCTCGCCGAAATGCAGGCCCGATTCCTCACGCCGCTGCGGGCGGCGGCGAGCGAGCTCGCGGTCCTGCTGGTGCGCTGACCCGATGGACTGGGACGTTCGTCCCCGGCAAGCCCCGGGAATCGAGATTCGCGAGGCGCCGGACGGACTGGTGGTCTACGATGCCGGCCGCGACCGCCTGCACTACTTGAATCCCTCGGCCGCGCTGCTGCTCGAGAATTGCGACGGCAGCCTCCGCGCGGGCGAGCTTCCCGATCTGCTCGCGACGGCATTCGCGCTGGATGCGCCGCCGGCCGGCGAGGTCGAGCAATGCCTGGACCGGTTGTTCGCCGAGGGTCTGCTGGTCGCGGCGCCGCCGGTGTGATCGAGCGGCCCTCTGTACGAGTGCGGGC
Organism: Casimicrobiaceae bacterium; assembly: GCA_050742615.1. Taxonomy (GTDB): domain Bacteria; phylum Pseudomonadota; class Gammaproteobacteria; order Burkholderiales; family Casimicrobiaceae; genus PALSA-1003. The sequence goes on from JBOIGD010000221.1 coordinate 4,752, forward strand.
CAGTTGTGTAGAGTTGCGCGATCCTCGAGCGGAACCGCGAAAGCCGCGGCGGCCGAAGCGCAATGGCCTCAAACGGCCGCCGTACCCACTCGACCACCGGCACTCCTCCTCGACGGGGCTTGACCATGAGCACGAATCCGAATCTCGAACGCTTCCTCGAACGGGTCGAACCGGGCCGCCGCGAGGCTCTACGCAAGATACTGGCCGGCGCCGCGGTCTACACCGCGCCGGTGGTCGCTTCGTTCTCGATGGACAGCCTCGGCGGACAAGCCCGGGCGCAATCGACGAACCAGCCAGCGATTCCGGCAAGCTCCGGATGGAGCCTTGCCGCGCTGACCGGAATGATCGCCGCCGCGGGCGCGATACTTCTGCGCCGCCGCCGCGACCGCTAATTTTCCGCGCTAGCCGCGTCCGGCGTTGCCGCGTCCGCTGCTTTCCGCGGCGCTTATCGTCCGCGACGAGGAGCGTTTCCTCGAGGGGTGCCTGCGCTCGCTGGTCGGCCGCGTCGACGAGATCGTCGTCGCCGACACCGGGTCTACCGACCGTTCGCGGGAGATCGCCGGTGATCTGGGCGCCCGCCTGCTCGACTTCCGCTGGATCGATGATTTCGCCGCCGCGCGCAACGCGGCGGTCGATGCGTCGCGCGGCGAATGGGTACTCTATATCGACGCCGACGAACGCGTCGTCGCGTTCGATCCGGGCCGCGTCGAGCGCCTGCTCGCCGCACGCGACCATGCCTGCTACACGGTGCTGTTCCGTCCGCAGAGTGGATTCACGCGCTACCGCGAGCACCGCGTCTTCCGCAACCGGGCCGAACTGCGATTTCGTGGCGTCATCCACGAGTCGCTGATTCCGGCGTTGGACGAGCTGGTCGCGCGCGAGGGCTTGCGCGTCGGCGCAAGCCCTATCGCCCTCGAACACCACGGCTACGATGGCGACATCCGGCACAAGCACCCGCGCAATCTGCCGCTGCTCGAGAAGCGCCTCGCCCGGGATCCGGCGCACGTCTACAGCTGGGCACACCTGGGCGCCACGCTACTCGGCCTGGGCGATGCCGCAGGCGCCGAGCGGGCATGGCGACGCGGCATCGACGTGGTCCGCTCGCGGGGCTCGCTCACCTCGGCCGACGACCTGCCTTACCTGCACCTCGCCAATTTCCTGCTCGACAGCCTGCGCGATGCAAGCGAGCTTCTCGACGAAGGCTGCCGGCGCTTTCCCGATGACTACGCGCTCCTCTGGCTGCGGGCGCGCACGCTGGTCGACGCGGCGCGCTACGGCGAGGCGACGCCGCTGTTTGCGCGGCTTGCCGCCGTCGATGCCGACGCGCTGTGCGACGGTCCGATCGCCTACGACCGGTCGATATTCGGTGCCAACGCGCACGCGGCGCTGGGCTTGTGCGCGTTTCGCCTGGGGCGGTTCGCCGAAAGCGCGGGCCACTACGCTCGCGCCGAGGCGCTGGCGCCCGACGAGCTGGCGTTTCGCGCCAAGCGCGCGCTGGCCGAGAGCCGCGCGCCCGGCGCAGCGGACGCTGGCGGCTAGTCCGCCGCGGCCGAAAGCACCGGTGGCGCCGGGGCGTTCGCAGCACCGGCCAGCGGCAACGGGCGGCCATCCAGCCAGTCCGGCAGCGCGACGCCGAGCAGGTCCAGAATCGTCGGCGCGATGTCCAGCACGTTGCCGCGACCTGCGTTTTCTGCGGCGGCGACGCCGGATCCGCTGATCCAGACTTGCGAATTCATCGTATGGTCGCCGCTGCGCGGCGCGTGCGGGTGGTAGACCGGCGCGACCACGTCCCCGACCGCCGGCGATTGGCAGCGCTCGAGCATCCCCAGGTCGGTCCGGAACACGCAGATCAGATCGGGCAGGTCCGGGTGGTGGTCCGGGCCGAACGCTTCGCTCGCGCTTTGCACGCGGCGGATGATCGGTTCGCCGGACGCGGGATCGCGCAAAGCCATTAGCTCGCGGCGCAGCATCCGCAGCAGCGCTTCGGCTTCGGGCCCCGGCTCCACGCTGCCCAGCGGCTCCCTGCCGCGCAAGTTGAGCCGGATGCCGCCGCAGCGATTGTTGCTGACGGCGGCCGCGCGCGTGCGCCTCGAGGCGAACGGATCGACCGCGCAGCCGGCAACGGCTGCCGGCGCGGCCAGCGCGCGAGTGCGCGCCAGCCGCTTGATGACGGCCTTGACCGGCCGCGGCAGGTAAGTGATCTTGGTCTTCGCGCGGCGCAGGAGACTCCCCGCCGCACCCAGGCTTCCCGCCGCGACGCCCAGCCGCACCAGCACTTCCGGCAGCAACTGCGGTCCGTCGTAGTAAAGGTCGATGCCATGGCTGAATATCGCGAGCACCGTGGCGCCCGGTCCGGCCGCGGCCAGCAGTGCCGGCAGCCCTTCGTCGAGCGCCGCGTATACGCGGAGCAAGGCGTCCCGGAATTCGCGCGGCGCGTCCCGATCGTGCCAAGGATGGCGCGGGTCCATGAAATGCCAGAACTGGTGGCCGGCGCAATGACTCTCCGAATAGGTCACGCTGAACAAGTCCCAGGCTTCGCGGGCGATCAATGCCGGGACGAAGGCTGTCTTGCTGCGGGCGCCCTGCAGCAAGCCATCGAGCAGGCGGCGGTAGCCCTCCGCGGTTTCGCCGTGGCCGTCGCAGCGTCGAACCGGATGGTCGCCGTGCGCGGCGCGGATTTCCTGCAGGAGCCGTGGGGGCTCGCTGCTGACCTCGAACGTGCGATCGTGCAAGCCCCACTCGAACAACTGGATGCCATTGATGCCAGGCGCAGCCACCGCCTGCACCGGATCGATGACCGCCACGCGCCGCCCGGCGCGACTCGCCTGGCTCCAGAAATAAGAGCCGGGATCGATCTCGGACGGTCGGGTCGCTCGCAGCACCGCCTCGCCGGTGTGCAGTTGACTGGGAATATAGAAATCACCCATTTTGCCGCTCGAGCGGCCGGTGTGGATCTCCGGCCAGATCGCGCCCGGCAGCGTCTCCATCGGGCCGTCGAGCGGGAAGATCCGGCTCGCGCGCTCCAGCGCGGCAAAGTTCGGGAGCCTGCCCTCGGCGGCCCAACGCCGGACCAGCGTCACCTCGCAGGCGTCGAAGCCGATCGCAAGGACGCCGGCCGTCATGCGCCGTTCCCATCGGGCGCTCGGCGACGCACGGCAGCGGCCGGCGCCGCCGGGACCGCAGGAGCGGCACCACGCAGCGCGACGCCGTCGCGC
>JBOIGD010000222.1:0-5053 GCA_050742615.1 Casimicrobiaceae bacterium
TCATTCCGTGCCATCTGGTTACCGAGCCCATGGGCTTCCTTGTAGGGTGTCCGCTATGAAGCTCACCGAGTACGCCCGTTGCGATGCCCTGGGCCTTGCGGCGCTTGTCGCGAGCAGGCAAGTATCGTCGAACGAGCTGGCCGCGACCGCGGCGGCGGCGATCGCGGCGATCAACCCCGCCGTGAACGCGGTGGTCGAGACGTATCCGGACCGGATCGACGCGCTCGACGAGAAGGGTCTGGGCAACGGTCCGTTTCGCGGCGTGCCGTTCCTGATGAAGGACGTGTTCGGCCACGAGGCGGGCCGGAAGATCGAGTTGGGCAGCCGCCTCTGCCGTGGCATGGTCGCGCAGCAGGATAGTTACTACTGCGAGCTCCTTCGGGCCGCGGGCGTCAACATCCTCGGCCGCTCGGCGGCACCCGAGTATTCGATGGCGGGGACGACCGAGGGAGCGCTCTACGGCAATACCTGCACGCCGTGGCGCGAGGGCCACTCGGCGGGCGGATCGACCGGCGGCGGCATGGCGGCGGTGATGGCCGGCATCGTGCCGATCGCGCACGGTTCGGATATCGCGGGCTCGATCCGCATTCCGGCCAGCTACTGCGGCGGCGTCGGACTCAAGCCTTCGCGCGGGCGGATCTCGTTCGGTCCGATGCTGGACGAGAACGGCTACGGCCTCTCGCAGAACTTCGTGCAGGTCAAGAGCGTGCGCGACGCCGCGACGATGCTCGATTGCCTCGCGGTGCCGCAGCCGGGCGATCCATTCGTCATTCCGAAACCTGCCGAAACATACGCCGCGCTGATCCGGCGAAAACCCGCGCGGCTGCGCATCGGCTGGTCGACCGACGCGCTAATGGGCATGCAGACCGACGCGGACGTAGCCGCTGCCGTCGCCGGCATCGCGCGGGTCCTGGCCGACATGGGGCACGCGGTGTCGGAGGAGAGCCCGCAATTCGACGGCCTGGACGCGATGCGCTCGATGATGGACGCCTGGTTCTTCGGCTTCGATCTGCGGCTCGCGGGTTACGCGAAGCGCAGCGGCCAGGCGATCGGTCCCGATACGCTGGAGCCGGTCACCCTTCTGATTTACGAGCACGCGCGGCGGATGAAGCCCGAGCGGTTCCTGAATGCGCTGGCCTACATCAACACCGCGCGCCGCAAGCTCGGCGCGTACTTCTCGCGCTATAACGTCTGGCTGTCGCCGACGACGGCCAGGACGGCGGAACCGTGGGGCAACTACAACCTCGGCCGGACCGACGTGAGCTTCGACGAGCTGCCGGAAAAAGTCTTCCGCGGCACCTGCCAGTTCACGCTGCCGCACAACATCATGGGAACGCCCGCGATCTCGTTGCCGCTGGCGATGCATCCGAACGGGTTGCCGATCGGCATCCAGCTCGGAGCCCGGCCCGGCGACGAGCACGTCATCCTGCAACTCGCCGCCGCGCTCGAGGAGGCGTTGCCGTGGTCGGCCCGCGTGCCGCCGTTGCACGTTTCACGGGCCGCGTGAAACGGGTACGTAACCGCAGAACTTCGCAACGGCGGCGCAGCTTTAGATAGGCACGACTTTGCCCGTCCGCAAGTCGTACACCGCGCCGACGACGAGGACTTTCTTGATGATCGGTGGCGAGTTCTTCAGTCGGATCACCTGCCGGCGCACGTTCTCGGCGATCGCGTTGTCGAGCAAATCGCCGGTCTTCGTCTTTTCCGCAGCGATGACTGCCGGCTTGATCGCCCTGATGAGACCGGGCAACTTCCCGGGCAGCACGGCCTTGGTCTTCAGCACCTTGATCGCGGCGTCGACCGCACCGCATCCGCTGTGGCCCAGCACCATGACCAGCGGCGCCCCCAGAAACTGGACGCCATATTCGAGCGACGCCAGGAGGTCCGGCGTGACGATGTTGCCGGCGACGCGCACGACGAAGAGCTCGCCAGGCCCCTGGTCGAAGACCAGTTCCGGTGCTACGCGTGAATCGGCGCAGCTAAGGATCGCGGCGATCGGATGCTGCACCTGCGCGCGGGCGGCGCGTCCGGACGAGAAGTCGCGCTCATTGGGCGCGTTCGCGGCATAGCGCGCGTTGCCGTCCATCAGCCGCTTCAATGCCTCGGCCGGCGCGATCGCGTTCGGCGGCGGCGCGCCCGGTGACGGCGGATCGGCCGCAAAGGCCGCGCCGACGGTCAATGGCGCAAGCGCCGCGAACGTGCCTGTCCTCAGGAAATCACGGCGCGACACCTTCGTCTCGTGTCGCGCATCACCACAAACATCGCACATGGATTGCCTTTCACTCGTTGTACACCCTGGCCGCAAGCGGACGCCATGCCGCGTCAAACGCGAGTGGTCTGTGCATCCCTGCGGGATCGGCGCACCTTGGCACCGGGGCGAGTATAACTGTCGCGGCTCGATCTCACGCCTGTTTCGGTAAAGCTCCCGCGGTTCCGGACCCCCCAGCCCCGGTAGAATGATGCACTTCGGAACATCGACGGGACTTGGCTGCCATGCGCAAGACTCTTCTCGCGGTCCTCCTCGCGTTCTGCGCGGCCAGCACGGTTTCCGCCGACACGGCTGCCGACCGTTGGAACCTCGCGGACATCTACCCGTCGGTCGCGGCCTGGAACGCCGACGCCGCCAAGCTTGAAGCCCAGATCAAGGACCTCGTCGCGTGCAACGGGCACTTGAGCGACGGTGCCGCCCGGTTCCGGGAGTGCCTCGACCTGCGCGCGGACGCGACCAAGCGCTACTACCGGATGGCGGCCTTTTCCGCCGAGCAGGTGGCCGAGGACACCGGTGACCCGGCCTACTTGGAGCTCGAACAGAAAGCCGACATTCTCGGCAACAAGCTGACCCAAGGCGCGGCCTTCTTCGCGCCGCAGATCCTCCACATCGGCAAGGACCGGATCGCCCGGTTCCTCGCGCAGGAACCGGCGCTCGCGATCTACCGCTTTCCGCTCGACCAGATCCTGCGGCAGGCCCCGCACACGCTCGATGACGAGGGCGAGGCGCTGGTCGCCAGGTTCGGCCTGATGAACGACACGGGCCAGACAGCCTATTCGATCCTGACCAACGCGGACATCCCGTGGCCGAAGATCAAGCTGTCCACCGGCGAGGAAGTCACGCTCGACAATTCCGCCTATACCAAATACCGCGAGGTGCAGAACCGGGACGACCGCAAGGCCGTGATGGACGCGTTCTTCGGCGCGTTCAAGACCTACGAGCGCACGATCGGCGTGGACCTCTATTCGCAGCTCAAGCAGGACACCGTCTACAGCAAGGTGCGGAAGTATCCGGACTCGATCACCAGTGCGCTCGATCGCAACGACATTCCGGTCGCGGTCTTCGACACGCTGATCGCCCAGACCAACGCCAACCTGCCGACCTTGTACCGCTATTTCCGGCTGCGCGCGAGGCTCCTGGGCGTCCCGCAGCTTCACTACTACGACATCTATCCGCCGCTGGTGAAGGGCGACTTCAGGATTCCCTACGCCGAAGGGCGCAGGCTGGTCCTGGAAGCAGTCGCGCCACTCGGCAACGACTATGTCGCCGCGCTGACCTACGGCCTCGACCACCGCTGGATGGATGTCTACCCGCGCCCGCGCAAGCAGTCGGGCGCGCACATGGACCCCTACGCGTACGACGTGCATCCGTACGTGCTGATGAACTACAACGACGACTACGATTCGGTGACCACGATCGCCCACGAGTGGGGCCACGCGATGCACTCGTACCTCGCCGACAAGGCGCAGCCGTTCGTCACCGCGAACTACACCACATTCATCGCCGAGATCGCATCGACCTTCAACGAGGAGCTGCTGCTGCAGCACGTGCTGAAAACGGCGAAGACCGACGACGAACGCCTATACTATCTGGGGTCGGCGCTGGAGCAGCTGCGCGGCACGTTCTTCCGCCAGGCGATGTTCGCCGAATTCGAGCGCACCATCCACGCCCGCGTCGACAACGGCGAGCCGGTGAGCGGCGAAACGCTGACCAGGACTTACTGCGAGGTACTCAAGCGCTATCACGGCGCGCAGGAAGGCGTGGTCGACATCGACGATGCCTATTGCGTCGAATGGGCGTACATCCCCCACTTCTACAACCCGTTCTACGTCTACCAGTACGCGACGTCGATCGCGGCGAGCTCGCTTTTCGCCAAGCGAGTCGAAGCCAGGGAGCCCGGCGCGCTCGACCGTTATCTCAACCTGCTGAAGGCGGGCGGGTCGAACTATCCGTACGAGCTCGTGAAGACTGCCGGCGTCGACCTGGCCACGCCCGCGCCGTACCAGGCACTGGTCGCGCGGATGAATTCGATCATGGACGAGGTCGAGGCGATTCTGGCGAGGCAGAAGAAGTGATGAGATAGCTCCCGCGCCGGAGGAGCCTCCCGTTGCGGGCGCCGGCTCATCCTCCTGCAAGACATCCGGCGGACGGGTGCCATTTCGCTAGCCTGAATACAGGCGAGAAGAGAAGAAATAGGAAGCCGTCGGCGACCGTTATCGGCCGAGGCTGTGTAAAAAGCGCTTACGGACATTGTCAGTTGAGGGATAGCGACGCACTTGGCCGTGGAGTGGTTACCAGTACCGGCATCGCGATGCGATAGCTATTGAGCTTGTCTGACTCGGTTCAGTGGTGCTTGCGGCCAGGAACAGCCGCTTGTCAGGCTAAGAATGAGCCTGTTCGGCTCAGGCCGTCAGCACTCGGAGCATTTCGCCGATACCCAGGATACGCATCACGCGCCAGGCGAAATTGCGGCAAGCCGCCTGAAATCGCGAGACCGATTGGCATCGCAGCCCGACGCCGTACGGACTTCGTCGGTGTCGTCCTCGGCCAGGAATTGGCTATTTTCCGCGCGTTGCAACTTCACATGACCGCGCGTGGTCTTGACCCGCGTCGCCTTTACCCAGGGCAGCCTCGTGATCATCGGTACGCTGATGCCGCCGACACATTGAAGTTGGTACCAGCGGATCAGCGCATAGGCGTGGGTGGAAGTTACGTGGAGCGCGTACTGATTGATCTGCTCGAGGTCAGAGCAGTAGAGCTCGCCGGCTAGTTTCGGCATTTCTC
>JBOIGD010000223.1:0-7056 GCA_050742615.1 Casimicrobiaceae bacterium
GCCGAAGGAGAGAAGATCGCGCGCCAGCTGCGCGACTGGGTCGGCAAGGAAATCGGACCGATCGCCAAGCCCAAGGAAATCCGCTTCGGGGACAATTTGCCGAAGACGCGCTCGGGCAAGATCATGCGCCGTCTGCTGCGCTCGCTCGCCAAGAACGAGAGCATCACGCAGGACGTCTCGACGCTCGAGAATCCGGCGATCCTGGAGCAGCTGAAGCAGGCGCTGTAGTAGCGGGCGCAGCAAGGAAGTGCCGACGCGGCGATGCTTCCCGGCGCGAAGCCGGACGCGGCCCGGCCCGCTTACGCCGCAGGCGGCGCGGTGTCGAGGTACGACGGACGCTTCGACAGCTTGTCGAACAACCCGACCAGATTGGCGTGCGCGTCGCGCCAGGCGATCGTCGGGTGGCGCAGGTCCAGGTAACCCAGCGCGCATCCGGTCGCGATGTCGGCGAGCGAATGCGCTTCGCCGTTGCACCAGGGCTTGTCGGCGAGCTCGCCGGCCAGTTCCACGATGCCGCGCTCGATTTTTTCGCGCTGCCGGGCGATCGACTCGCTGCTCTGCTGCCCGGCGGGCCGCGCCGATTCGCGCACGATGGTCACAGCGGCGTCGCAGATGCCGTCGGCCAGCGCTTCCCAGCGCTTGACCACGATGCGCTGGCGGCTGGTCTCGGGTATGAGCCGCGATACCGGGCTCACCGTGTCGAGATACTCGACGATTACGCGCGAGTCGTAGAGCGCGGTGCCGTCGTCCAGCAGCAGCACCGGCACCTTGCCCAGCGGATTGTACGTCGGCACGATCGTGCCTTCGGCCCAGGGCGAGGCTTCGATCAGCTCGCAGTCGATCTTTTTCTCGGCGAGCGCGATGCGAACCTTGCGGGCATACGGACTCGTCGGGGAAGCGAGCAATTTCATCGATGATTCAGGCGATGGAGGCGATGTCGCGAACTGCGGGACTTATCGCCGATTATAGCACTACGGTCGCGCTGCCGACGCTGCGGAAACGCGTGTCGCGCTGTGATACACTGCACCGGCCTGCCTGCAGCGAAATCTACCGCCTTATGCCGAGGAGCGCCGAGCCGCTTTCCAGCCTGACCGCGCTGTCGCCGCTCGACGGCCGCTATCGGGCCAAGGTCGCCGCGCTCGCGGTTCACTTCAGCGAGTTTGGGCTGATTCGCGAGCGGGTCCGCGTCGAGCTAAGCTGGCTCGAGGCGCTTTCCGACGAGCCCGGAATCGGCGAAATTCCGCCGTTCAGCGCGGCAACGCGCAAGTTGCTGGTGCAGGTGGCGCGCGATTTCGGCGTCACCGACGCCGATCGCGTCAAGGCGATCGAGCGAACGACCAACCACGACGTCAAGTCGGTCGAGTACTGGCTGAAGGAACGCTTCGTCGCCGTTCCCGAGATCGCCCGCGCCGCCGAGTTCATCCATTTTGCCTGCACGTCCGAGGACATCAACAATCTCGCCTACGGATTGATGCTCGACGGCGCCCGGCGCGATGTCCTGATGCCGGCGCTGACCGCGCTGGTTGCGCACCTGCGCGCGCTCGCGCACGAGCACGCGGCGCTGCCGATGCTCGCGCGCACCCACGGTCAGCCGGCGACGCCGACGACATTGGGCAAGGAAATCGCCAACGTCGTCGCCCGCCTCGACCGCGCGACGGCGCAATTTGCCGCCGCGCCGCTCCCCGGCAAGATGAACGGCGCAGTGGGCAACTACAACGCGCATCTTGCCGCGTATCCGGACGTCGACTGGGAGGCGGTCGCGCAGCGAGTGGTCTTGCGGCTCGGCATGGAGTTCAATGCCCATACGACACAGATCGAGCCGCACGATGGCCTGGCGGCGCTGTTCGACGCGCTGTCGCGGGTCAACACAATACTGATCGATCTGGATCGAGATGTATGGGGCTACGTGTCGCTCGGGTACTTTCGCCAGAAGGTGAGCGAGGGCGAAGTCGGGTCGTCGACGATGCCGCACAAGGTCAACCCGATCGACTTCGAGAATTCGGAAGGGAATCTGGGCCTTGCCAACGCGCTGCTGCGCCACCTGTCCGGCAAGCTGCCGCTTTCGCGCTGGCAACGCGATCTGACCGATTCGACGGTAATGCGCAACGTCGGCGTCGCTCTTGGCTACGCGTTGCTGGGGTACGTGTCCTGCCGCCAGGGACTCGATCGCCTCGCCGCCGACCCGGCGCGGATCGCCGCTGACCTCGACGCGAACTGGGAGGTGCTCGCCGAGCCGATCCAGACGGTGATGCGCCGCTACGGCATCGACAACCCGTACGAGCAGTTGAAGGCGCTGACTCGCGGCAAGGCAGGCATGACGCGCGAGACGCTGCATGCTTTCATCGACTCGCTGGCGCTGCCGCCCGAGGCGAAGGCGCGGCTGAAGTCGCTGACGCCGGCGAGCTACATCGGCAAAGCGACGGAGCTGGCGCGACGGGTGTAGAGCGTAAGGACTCGGCCTGCGAGCGCGCGGCTCCGCAATGGACATCCGCGGGGTCGGCGGAATTAACCGCGGGAACGACGCGAAGCCGCCGTCTGTCAGCAGATCGCCGTTACCTGCCTAGGTAACGTCGCCACCCCGCCGCTCGCGCAGCCACTGCACGGCGACCGGCAGCAGTGAAACGCCGACGACCGCGAACACTATCACGGTCAGGTTTTCCTTGACCCAGGGAATATTGCCGAACAGGTAGCCGGCGTACACCAGAAGGCCAACCCATATCGCGGCGCCGATCACGTTGTACGCGAGGAAGCGCCGGTAGGTCATCGCGCCGACGCCGGCAAGAAAGGGCGCGAAGGTGCGCACGACGGGGACGAAGCGGCAGATGATGATCGCGAAGCCGCCGTACTTCTCGTAGAAGCGATGCGTGCGCTCCAGATACTCCGGCTTAAGCCAGCGCGCCAGCCGTCCGCCCGGCGTCGGGTTGAAGACCTTCGGGCCGAGATAGTTCCCGATCCCGTAATTGACCGAATCGCCGGCGACGGCCGCGGCGAACAGCACGAACGCCAGCAGGTGCACGTCGATCCCGCTTGCGGCCGCGACGGTGCCGGCAAGGAAGAGCAGCGAATCCCCGGGAAGCAGCGGGAAGACGACCAGGCCGGTCTCGGCGAAAATGACCAGGAACAGCGTCGCGAAGAGCGCCCACGAGTGCTGCGCGGCGAGGCTGGCCAGCGTCTGGTCGAGCGCCAGCAGCGAGTACAACAGCGTCGTCAGCATTGCGCCCGTCCGACGACGCCTGCCGGACGGTCAGGGCAGGATTTTCTCGGCACCCGCCGCGCCGCTTTTCTTGTCCGGCCTGACCAGATCCTCGCGCGACACGCCGAGCCACATCACCAGCGAGGCCATCACGAGCGCTGACGAGTAGATGCCGAAGCAGATGCCGATGGCCAGCGCCAGCGAAAAGTGGTGCAGCGTCTCGCCGCCGAAGAAGAAGATCGACAGGACCATCATCAGCGTGCAGCCGTGGGTGATGATCGTGCGCGAAAGCGTGCTGGTAATCGCGCTGTTGATGACGTCGGGGACGCTGGCCTTGCGCATCTTGCGGAAATTCTCGCGAATCCGGTCGGCGATCACGACCGATTCGTTGACCGAGTAGCCGAGCACCGCCAGCACCGCAGCGAGCACCGGCAGGGAGAACTCCCACTGGAACAGCGCAAAGAAGCCGAGAATGATGATCACGTCGTGCAGGTTGGCCACGATCGCCGACACCGCGAAGCGCCATTCGAAACGGAGCGCCAGATAGGCGACGATGCCGAAGCTGACCAGCAGCAGCGCCAGCGCGCCGTTCTCGTAGAGCTCCTTGCCGACCTGCGGCCCGACGAATTCGACGCGTTGCTGCGAGACCGCGGCGTCGTCGGCCCTGAGCGCTGCCATCACCCGCTCGGACAGCTGCGCCGTCGATACGCCTTCCTTAAGCGGCAGCCGAATCAGCGCACTGTTGGCGCTGCCGAAGCTCTGCACGGCGAACTCGCCGAGATTCATCTTGTCGATTGACGACCGGACACGCGGGAGGTCGGCTGCGTGCGGGTAGGCGATCTCGATGACCGTGCCGCCGCGGAAATCGACGCCGAGGTTCAGGCCGCGGGTCGCGAGGAAAAAGACCGCCAGCACGAAGGTGATCAACGAAATCACGTTGAACACCAACGCGTGCTTCATGAACGGAATGTCGTGCTTGATGCGGAAGAATTCCATATTCGCTCGCTAGGGCCGCGGTAGCGCTGTCGCTAATAAGTACATGCCGCGGGGACGACTGGCGGCGCTACGCCGCCTTGGCAGCCGGCTTCCAAATCTGCCCGATCGAAATCTTTTCCAGCTTCTTGCGGCCTCCATAGACGAGTGCGACGAGGCCGCGCGAGACGAAGACCGCGCTGAACATCGACGTCATGATGCCCAGGCAATGGACGACGGCGAAGCCGCGCACCGGCCCGCTGCCGAAGATCAGCAGCGCCAGACCGGCGATCAACGTCGTCACGTTCGAGTCGAGAATCGTGTTCCACGCGCGCTCGTAGCCGGCCTGGATCGCCGCATGCGGCGTGTCGCCCCAGCGCAGCTCCTCCCGTATGCGTTCGTTGATCAGCACGTTGGCGTCGATTGCCATGCCCAGCGTCAGCGCTACGGCAGCGATGCCGGGCAGCGTCAGCGTCGCCTGCAGCATCGACAGGATCGCGATCAGCAGCAGCAGGTTCACCGCCAGCGAAATCGTCGATATGATCCCCATCAGCAGGTAATAGGAGCAGATGAAGACGGCGAGTACGACGGCGCCGTACAGCACCGAATCGAACCCTTTCTCGATGTTGTCTTTGCCGAGCGACGGACCGACGGTGCGCTCCTCGACGATTTCCATCGGCGCAGCGAGCGCGCCTGCGCGCATCAGCAGCGCGATGTCGTTGGCTTCGCGCGTGTTCATCCGGCCGCTGATCTGCACCCGGCCGCCGCCGATCTCCTCGCGAATTACCGGCGCTGTGATGACCTCGGCCTTGCCCTTCTCGACCAGCAGGATCGCCATGCGTTTGCCGACGTTCTCGCGCGTCAGCTCCTTGAAGATGCGCGCGCCGGCGTTGTCCAGGTTGACATGCACCGCCGGCTCGTTGGTGCGCCCGTCGAAACCCGGTTGCGCGTCGCTGATGCGATCGCCGGTGAGCACGACCTGCCGCTTGACCAGGATCGGCGCGCCGCTGGGCTCGGTGAGCTTGTCGTCTCCGAGCGGGACCTGGCCGGACAGCGCCATCTGCTGCGCGGTGGGGTCGTCGTCGACCATGCGGATCTCCAGCGATGCCGTGCGGCCGATTATGTCCTTGGCACGCGTCGTATCCTGCACCCCCGGTAGCTGCACGACGACCCGGTCGGCCCCCTGCTGCTGGACGATCGGCTCGGCGACACCGAGCTCGTTGACCCGGTTGCGCAGGATCGTGATGTTCTGCTGGACCGCGCCTTCCTGGATGCGCTTCTGCGCCTCGGGCTTGAGCCCGCTGACCAGCTTGAAGTCGCTGCCGCCGTCGACGTTGTTCAGAAGTAGATCGGGAAACGCGCTGGCGATCTCGTTGTAGGCCTTGCTGCGCTCGGTGCTGTCGCGGAAGCGGACGGCGACGTTCTGTCCCTCGCGTGCGATGCCGGAATACAGGACTCGCTTCTCGCGCAACAGCGAGCGGATGTCGGTCAGGTAGCGGTCCGCAGCCTTGTCCAGCGCCGCCTTCATGTCGACCTGCAGCAGGAAGTGGACGCCGCCGCGCAGGTCGAGCCCGAGATACATGGGGAGCGCGCCGATCGACGCCAGCCAGCGTGGCGAAGTCGACAGCAGGTTCAGCGCGACGATGTAGTTGTCGCCGAACTTCTGCTGCAGCACGTCCCTCGCCTTGAGCTGCGTGTCGGGATCGGGGAGGCGGATCTTCACGCCGGTGCTGTCGAGCAGGGCCCCGGAGTAGGGGACATTGGCCGACTTGAGCGCGTCCTCGACCGTTTGCAGCGTGCCGGTGTCGATTTTTACGTTGGACTTGCTGGTGGAGACCTGGACCGCCGGAACCTCCGGAAAGAAGTTCGGCAGCGTGTAGACGATGCCGACGAACAGCGCGACGGCGATCAGGATGTACTTCCAGGCGGGATAACGGTTCATTGGCAGTCAGGGATGGGCCGTGCACCGCAACGGCGTCGCTCGCGCTCCGCGCGCGGACGGCGCATGGTCCGCGCGCTCACAGGCTCTTGATCGTACCCTTGGGCAGCAGCAGCGATATCGCGCTTCGCTGCACGGTGATCGTGACGTTGGACGCGATGTCGACCTCGGCGTATCCCTCGGAGATCTTCGAGATCTTGCCGACGACGCCGCCGGCCGTCACGACTTCGTCGCCCTTCTGCAGCGCTTCGAGCATCGCCTTGGTTTCCTTGGCGCGCTTCTGCTGCGGCCGGATCAGCAGGAAATAGAAGACGACGAAGATGGCGACCATCGGCAGGAACGCCATCAGGTCGCCGCCGAATGCGCCTCCGGTGGATTGGGCGTAGGCGGGGCTGATCAACACGACTGGTTTCTCCTTGCATCGGGGCTCGCCGCTTGCTTGCCCGCGGGCGAGCCGGCCGATCGCAGTGGCTGCACGCTTGACGGCAGAGTTTATCACGGCTGCCGGGCCCGGCCGGGGTCGCGCCGCTGCTGCGGCAGCCTCGCACCGCGCCTCAGGCGCCCGCGGGTTCGCCTTGTGCGCGCTGCGCCCGGAACGACGCCGCGTAGGCGGGCAGTGCGTCGTCCCTGACGGCCTGCCGCAATTCCGTCGCGAGCGTCAGATAATAGTGCAGGTTGTGCAGGGTGTTGAGGCGGGCGCCGAGGATTTCGTTGGTCCGCTGCAGGTGGTGCAGGTAGGCGCGGCTGAACCTGCGGCAGGTATAGCAGCTGCAACCATCGTCCAGCGGTGCCGGGTCGGTGCGGTGGCGTGCGTTGCGAATCTTGATGTCGCCGTGCCGCGTGTACAGCCAACCGTTGCGCGCGTTGCGTGTCGGCAGCACGCAGTCGAACATGTCGATGCCGTTGCCGACCGCCTCGACGATGTCTTCCGGCGTGCCGACGCCCATCAGGT
>JBOIGD010000224.1:0-3443 GCA_050742615.1 Casimicrobiaceae bacterium
CACGCCGGATTCTGGAATGCGCGTCCGGCGGCGCCGCTTCGCGTGCATCTGCGGGCACGGTAGCGGCCGGCGGACTCGCCGCGGGCGATGGATTCGGCGGATCGGCGCGTGCCTAGGAGCGGTTTCCTTCCGCAAGCGCGCCGCGCACCGTCACCGTCAAGTCACGCCGCGAGAAGCGCCGGAAGCCTTCCTCCGCGAGCGCCAGCCGCCGCGGTTCATCGGCGAGCAACGACCGGCACAGCGCAGGCAGCTCCCCGCTCGAGCCAGCGACGACACCGCCGCGCAGATCGGGATCCAGGCAGGCACCGCGGCCAAGCTCGGTGACCACGGCGCGCCGATTGGCCAGAGCGTAGGCGATGCGCGCCATTTCCAGCGTCGAATCGTCGGCCGCATGCACGTTCAGCACGATCCTCGCGCGTGCCGCCAGCGCGTCGCGGTCCGCCTGATAGATCCCGTCCGCGACGTGCAACGCGATGCCGGCCCGCGCTATCGCGTCGAGAACGACCATGCGGCGCGGGTTGACCTTGCCGAAGAACAGCACGTCGATGTCGGCCGGCGTCGTGAGATCGACGGTCGAGCTCTCGGGTACGTATCCGGGCTGGACGTAGCAAACCCGGTGGCAGAGGCCCAGCGCGCGCCACGCATCGACGTTGCCGAGGTCGGGATCCCAGAGCTCGAAGCGCGCGACGAACGGTCGCAGCGCCTCGAGCAGAGCGCCGTCGGCCCGCAGCTGCTCGGTGTTGTAGACGATGGTGTCGGACGGCAGTTTGGCGGCCAGATCGGGGGCGAGATGGTGCGCGCCGAAGATCATGTTCGTGGCATCGTGCAGGAATTCGTTGCCGGCGACTCGCACCTCGTGGCCCAGCCGGCGCAGCGCGGAGGCCATCAACCGCGCCACGCCGATGAACGGCGAGTAGTTGACGTAGTCCTCGGGCTCGACGACGAGCAGGTTGAACCGCGACATCCTGCCCGCGCTTCAGTCCGCCGTCGCCGGATGAGGCGGCGCATCCGCTGCGGCGCGTTCCGCCAGAAGCTCGCGCAGATACTGGCGGAAATCGCGCCTCGCATAGGCGGCCAGCGCCAGCTCGGCGAGCGCCCGGCGCCGGGGCTCGTCGTCGAGCAGCCCCCGGCACAGGCCGCCGAGCTCGGACGGCTTGCCGCACACCATGACCGCCAGGAGATCCGAGTCCGGGCCGTCGTGATCCCGGGCATCGCTCACCAGCAGCCGGCGGTTCGCCAGCGCATCGCCGATCCGTCCGAGCTCCAGCACCGAATCCTCGCGCGAGTGCACGTTCAGGATGAGCTTCGCGCGCGCCATCAGCGCCAAGCGCTCCGCACCGTAGACGCCCGCCGCGACGTGGACGCGCACGCCGGAACGGGCGATGTCGGCGAATATCACGTCGCGCCGCCAGTTCAGCGTCCCGTAGAACAGCGCATCGATGTCGGTCGGGGTCGCCGGGTCGATCCGGGTATTGTCGGGCAGGTAGCCGGGCTTGAGCAGCAGCACGCGATCGGACACCTCGAGCCTGCGCCAGCTCGCGATATTGGCGCTGCTGTAGTCCCAAGTCTCGAAGCGACGCACGAACGGAATCAGCGCCTGCACGTACGGGCTTCCCGGCACGACCATCTCTACGTTGTAGATGATCGAGTTGGCCGGCAGCCGGTCGGCGAGCTCGAGCTCCAGGTGCTGCGCTCCGATCACGATATTGGTCGCGTCCCAGATCAGCGTGTTCTCGTCGATGCGCGCCGGATGTCCGATCTGGCGCAGGCCGCTGCACAGCTGCTGCGCCGCGTTGGCATACGCGTCGTGATGGATCCACCCCTCCGGCCGCACGACGACGATATTGAAGCATTCCATGACGCGGCTCACGCGAGCGCCGCGCGGCCGATCACCGGGCCGCCGGCCGGAAACGGCGGCATCGCCGGCGGCACAGGGTCCGTGCCCGTCCGAGTGGCCGGCGGCACCGGGGTGGGCTTCATCGGCGCATTATCGCCGACCCGGTGAAGCGCACGGTAGCGTCGCGGCGGTCCGATACGACCCCCGTATAATCGTGTTTTGCCCTGGATCACCGGCATTGTCGATTCCGCTGTCTTCTTCGCTGGCGCCCAGCCAGCCGCCGCTCGCCCTCCTGCCCCGACTCCTGCCTGCCGCCCCGCCGCCCGGGCGCAAGGCATCGGCGCCGCCGCTGGCCGGATCGGCGGATGCCCTTGCGCTCGCGCAGGCGGCGGCCGACGCCGCGCAGAGGCGACAGCTCGTGGCGATCGTCTGCGCCGATGCGCTCGCCGCGCAACGGCTCGCGGCGGAGATCGCGTGGTTCGCCCCGGCGCTTCGCATCGCGATCCTGCCCGACTGGGAAACGCTGCCGTACGACCATTTCTCGCCGCACCAGGACCTGGTGTCGGAACGGCTGGCGACGCTCTACCGCGCATCGCGCGGCGACTGCGATGCGGTGATCGTCGCCGCCACCACCGCGTTGTATCGCCTCGCGCCGCCGTCCTATCTCGCCGCATTTACGTTCTTCCTGGCGCAGGGCGAGACTCTCGACGTCGACCGCCTGCGCTCGCAGCTCGCACTGGCGGGCTATCAGCACGTCACGCAGGTCGTGTCCCCCGGCGAATTCAGCGTGCGCGGCGGATTGATCGACCTGTTTCCGATGGGCAGTCCGCTGCCCTACCGGATCGACCTGTTCGACAACCAGATCGAATCGATCCGCACGTTCGACGTTGACAGCCAGCGCACCGTCTACCCGGTGCCGAGCGTGCGGCTGCTGCCGGCCCGCGAGTTTCCGCAGGACGAGTCCGGCCGGACGCGCTTCCGCGGCCGGTTCCGCGAAGTGTTCGAGGGCGATCCATCGAAGTCCCCGCTGTACAAGGATGTCTCCAACGGCATCATGCCCGCCGGTATCGAGTACTACCTGCCGCTTTTTTTCGATGCGACCGCGACCTTGGCCGACTATCTGCCCACGGACGCGCTGGTGTGCCTTCACGGCAACGTACCGGCGGCGATCCGGCGCTTCTGGGAAGACGCCGACGCGCGCTACCGGTTGTTGCGCGGCGACCGCGCGCGGCCGCTGCTCGCGCCGCACGAGCTGTTCCTGCCCGAGGATGAGTTTCACCGGGTCCTGAACCGGTTCGCCCGCATCGAGATCGCTGCAGCCGCGTCCGCCGCGCAGGGCGCGCAACGGGCAGAGGCCGCGAAGGAAACGCGCGGCGGTCCCGCCACGCAAGCCTTGCCCGCGATCGAGGTCGATCGCCGCGCCGACGATCCGCTGCGTGCGCTCAAGCGGCATGTGACCGCCACCCGCGAACGCGTGCTGATCGCCGCCGAGAGCCTCGGGCGGCGCGAGACCATGCAGCAATATTTCGCCGAGTACGGCTTCAAGCCGGCGCTGGTGGCCGACTGGGCGGAGTTCATCGCCGGCGACGCGAGCCCGGCGCTGGTC
>JBOIGD010000225.1:0-4651 GCA_050742615.1 Casimicrobiaceae bacterium
GAGCAGATCGGGCTCGGTCAGCACCCTGACCTTTTTCGCTACGCTTTTTGTCGCCACGTTCCCACCTTCACTGCCTGCAGTCCAGTCCGGATCCCTTCGCGCCGCGGATCCGAAAAACGGCGGGAACCGGCGCACGCCGGCCCTGCCACCGATGCACCCGACGGGACTTTCGAAGTTGTCCCCCCGAGCCGCGGTAAGAAACCGCGCATTATATCCCGATCCGGCCGCCGCAAGCCATCGCGTTTCCACCCTGGCTCACCCGGCCGCCGACGGGCCGGGCCGGCGACCGCCCCGTATAATGCACGCAAAAACAGTGCCTTCAACATGCTCACCCTGACCCGCCCCGACGACTGGCACCTGCACCTGCGCGATGGCGAGACGATGCGTTCGGTCGTCGGCGCGACGGCACGGATTTTCGCGCGCGCGGTGGTCATGCCCAACCTCGATCCTCCGGTCACCACCGTTGCCGCGGCCGCCGCCTATCGCGACCGCATCGTCGCGGCGCTGCCCGCGGGTCCGCGCTTCACGCCCCTGATGACGCTGTACCTTACCGACGATACTCGTCCGGCCGAGATCGAGCGCGCGCGCGCCGCGGGGTTCATCGTCGGCGCCAAGTACTATCCTGCCGGCGCGACGACAAACTCCGCTTCCGGAGTCACCGACCTGGCGCGCGCGCACGCCGCGCTGGCGGCGATGGAAAAGCACGGGCTGCCGCTGCTGGTGCACGGCGAAGTCACCGACGCCGACGTCGACGTCTTCGACCGAGAGCGCGTCTTCGTCGAACGGGTGCTCACGCGCATCGTCCGCGACTTCCCCGCGCTCAGGCTGGTGGTCGAGCACGTCACGACGCGCGAGGCGGTGCAGTTCGTCGCCGCCGCGCCGGCACATGTCGGGGCGACGATCACGCCGCAGCACCTGCTGTGGTCGCGCAACGCGCTGTTCGCCGGCGGGCTGCGCCCTCACGCCTACTGCCTGCCGGTGCTCAAGCGCGAAGCGCACCGCCAGGCGCTGATTGCCGCAGCGACCGGCGGCAACCCGAAGTATTTCCTCGGCACCGACTCCGCGCCGCACGCCCGGCACGCCAAGGAGAGCAGCTGCGGCTGCGCCGGATGCTTTTCCGCGCCGGTCGCGATCGAGCTCTATGCCGAGGCGTTCGACGCCGCGGACGCGCTCGGGAAACTGGAAGGCTTCGCGAGCTTTCACGGCGCGGATTTCTACAGCCTGCCGCGCAATGCCGGCACGATCACGCTCAAGCGCGAGCCGTGGACCGTCCCGGCCAGCTACCCGTTCGGAGCCGACTCCGTGATCCCGCTGCGCGCCGGCGAGACGCTGCGCTGGCGCGCTGCCGGCTGACTCCGCATGCTAAACTGGGTCTCGAAGTCGGCCAGACCGTCGCTGTCCGCGCGCGCCTCAAGCTCGCGCTGCCAGAGGAAAGTCCGGGCTCCGCAGAGCAGGATGCTGGGTAACGCCCAGACGCTATAAGTCGCTCGCGAGAGCGGGCGACGAAGGCGAGGAACAGGGCCACAGAGACGAGTCGCCCCTGTCCGGGTCATACCGGGTCGGGAGCGGGTGAAACGCGGCAACCTCCATCCGGAGCAACACCAAGTAAGCGGACGATGACGCTGCTCGCCGAGTCCGCGGGTAGGTGGCTCGAGCGCCGCGGCAACGCGGCGCCTAGATGAATGACGGCCATAGGGCGCGCTGCGGTGCGCCCCGTAACAGAACCCGGCTTATCGGCCGACTTCGACTTTATTCGCGAGTGATCGATGGCGCCCCGCGGCAAAACCCGCGGGGCGTTTCCTTTTGGTGATGCGGGCGGCGCGACCGGCACTCCGATACCGTTCGATTCACACGTGCCGGCCGAAACGCGAGTCGCGCAGGATCTCGCGCGCGGCATTGTGCCCCGGCACGCCAGTCACGCCGCCTCCGGGGTGCGTGCCCGAGCCGCACATGTACAAGCCCTTGAGCGGCCCGCGATAGTGGCCGTGCCCCAGCACCGGCCGCGCCGAAAACAACTGGTCGAGCGAAAGCGCACCGTGAAAGATGTCGCCGCCGATCAGCCCGAACTCGCGCTCGAGATCAAGCGGCGACAGCGCGCGGCAGCCGAGGACGCTGGCCGCGAAGTTCGGAGCGAGCCGATTCACCGTCGCGATCATCAGGTCGGCGACCTCTTCCTTTACCGCATCCCACGAGGCGCCTTCCGGCAGCAGCGGATTGGCGTGCTGGCAGAACAGGCTCGCGACATGCTTGCCCGGCGGCGCGAGGGTGGGATCGATGAGCGATGGGATCATCATCTCGACGATCGGCTCGCGCGACCAGCCGTGCTGCCTCGCGTCGAAATAGGCGCGCTCCATGTACGCGAGCGAAGGCGCGACGATAATGCCCGAGCGCAAGTGCGCGCCGTCGCCGGACAGGCAACGGAAGTCGGGCACGGCGTCGAGCGCGACGTTGATGCGGAACGTTGCCGAGGCGCAGCGATAGCTCTCGATGCGGAGCCGGAAGTCCGCATCGAGCGCGGCGGCGTCGATCATCTGCAGGTACAGGAGCTTGGGATTGACGTTGGCGATCACGCGCCGCGCGGCGATCTCGGTGCCGTCGGCAAGCACGACGCCGACGGCGCTCCCGGCGCGCGTCAGGACGCGCGTCACCGGCTCGTCGGTGAAAAGCGCCGCGCCGCGCTCGGTCGCTTCGCGTGCCATCGCCTGCGTGATCGCACCCATCCCGCCGAGCGCGTGGCCCCATTGCCCGCGCTTGCCGTTGACCTCGCCGAAGACGTGATGCAGCAGCACGTACGCCGAGCCGGGCGTGTAAGGGCTCGCGAAATTCCCGACGACGGCGTCGAAGCCCAGCGCCGCCTTGATCGCATCGGATTCGAACCAGCGATCGAGCACGTCGCCGGCGCTCTTGGTAAAGAGGTCGAGCACGTCGCGCCGTTGCGCCATCGGCAGGCGCTTCAATCTGCCGCCGACCTTCCATGCCCGGAAAAGCTCGTGCACGCCGCCGCCGACGTTGGGCGGCGTCTCCAGCAGCAGCGCGCGCAGTACGTCGGCGACGCGCTCGAGCATCGCGTAGAACGCAGGCAGCGCGGCGGCGTCGCGGCGCGAAAACCGCGCGACCTCGGCCTGCGTTCCGCCACTACCGTCGGTCGATCGTTCGCCGACTTTCAGATGCCCGCCGTCGGGAAGCGGCAGGAAGTTCGCCATCGGCCGCTCGACGATTCTGAGCCCGTGCTCCTTCAGGCGCAGTTCGTGGATGACCTTCGGATGCAACAGGCTCACCGTGTAGCTCGCGGTCGAATTGCGAAATCCCGGGTGGAACTCCTCGGTCACCGCCGCCCCGCCGACGATGCCGCGCCGCTCGAACACCGCGACCGACAATCCCGACCCCGCGAGGTAGCAGGCGCAGACCAGACCGTTGTGGCCGCCGCCGATGATCACCGCGTCGTAGCGGTCCTCGAGGCGGGGTGCTGCAGCACGGGGAGACGGGTCCGCTCCGGAAGGCAGCTTCACTCCTCACCCATGCCCGCGGCGACGGTCGAGAATCCGCAATCGACATAGGTGATCTCGCCGGTGACCGCACTGGCGAGATCGGAGAGCAGGAACGCCGCCACGTTGCCGACTTCGTCGATCGTGACGTTCCGCCGCAACGGCGCGGTCTTCTCGACGAAATGGAGGATCTTCGAGAATCCGCCGATGCCGGCCGCGGCCAGCGTCTTGATCGGGCCGGCGGAGATGGCGTTGACGCGGATGCCCTCGGGGCCGAGGCATTGAGCGAGATAGCGCACATTGGCTTCCAGGCTCGCCTTGGCGAGTCCCATCACGTTGTAGTTGGCGAGCGCCCGCACGGCGCCGAGGTAGGTAAGCGTCAAGAGTGCCCCGTTCCTTCCCTGCAACAGCGGCCGTGCCTCCCTGGCCAGCGCGGCAAAGCTGTACGAGCTCACGTCGTGCGAGACCGCGAACGCCTGCCGGGACAGCCCGTTCAGAAAGTCTCCGGCGAGTGACTCGCGCGGCGCGAACGCGATCGAATGCAGCAGACCGTCCAGCCCGTTCCATTCGCGCTTGAGCGCATCGAACAGCGCGGCGATCTGGTCGTCGCGCGTTACATCGCAAGGAAGCACCGGCGTAACTCCGAACTCGGCCGCCAACTTGATCACGCGATCCTTCAGCTCGTCGTTGACGTAGGTGAAGGCGAGCACGGCGCCTTCGCGCTGACAGGCTCGCGCGATCCCGTAGGCGATCGAGCGGCTGGACAGCAAGCCCGTGATCAGGATCTTCTTGCCGGCGAGAAATCCCATGGCGTCCTTGGCGATGTGATGCGCCTTCTCGGCGCGAGGCGCGCTGCGGTCAGGCGGCCGTCAGAACGGTTCGATGACGCCGCACGCGAGCCAGTCGTTTTGCACGCCGAATTCCGGCTTTGGATCGGGATCGACCTTGCCGTGCACGACGACCGAGTGCCCGATGACGTCGTTGGCGGCCCCGGTGCCGACCGACAGGCCGGAAACCTGCACATCGAGGCTCGCATTCTCCTCGTGCCGTACGACGACGTCTGGCAACTGTCCCGACCGGCGGGCGCCGGGCGCTGCGCCCTTGGCGTTCCACACCGGCCCCGCGCTGGCGGCGTTGGGCGAGCTGCAATTCCCGGTCTCGTGGAT
>JBOIGD010000226.1:0-3181 GCA_050742615.1 Casimicrobiaceae bacterium
CGACAGGCCCATCCAGCGTTCACGCCCGTGCCAGCGGCGGGCTCTGCGCGAAATAGCGATGAATCCCGTCGGCGATTGACTCGGCGAATAGCTGCTGCTGCCGGGCGCTGCGCAGCTTGAGCTCCTCGTCGGGATTGGAGATGAATGCGGTCTCGACCAGGATTGACGGAATGTCGGGAGCCTTGAGCACGGCGAAGCCCGCCTGCTCCACGCTGCCCTTGTGCAGGGGGTTGACCGCGCCGATCCCGTTCAGCACCGAGCGGCCGACCCGAAGGCTGTCGTTGATCTGCGCGGTTTGCGACAGGTCGAGCAGCGTCTTCGCCAGGATGGGATCGCGGTTGTCCAGGTTGACCCCGCCGATCAGGTCGGCCTCGTTTTCGCGCTGTGCGAGCCAGCGCGCGGCGGCGCTGGTCGCGCCGTGCTCGGACAGCGCGAATACCGAGGAGCCGCGCGCCTGCGGCGTGCTGAATGCGTCGGCGTGGATCGACACGAACAGGTCGGCACGCACGCGGCGCGCCTTTTGCACGCGCACGTTCAACGGCACGAAATAATCGTCGTCGCGCGTCAGCATCGTGCGCATCCCGGGCTCGCGGTCGATCAGCGTCCTGATCCTGCGCGCGATAGCCAGCGTCACGTTTTTTTCCTTGGTGCCGCGGTGTCCGATCGCGCCCGGGTCTTCGCCGCCGTGCCCTGGATCGACCGCGATGATGATCGGCCGGCGCGGTCCCTGAGCGAGCGGCTGCTGCTCGCGCGCGGCCGGCTTGCCGGGCGATGCATCGGGCCCGTCAGGCGGGCTGGTCCTGCCGGCGCCGTCGAGCAATGCCATCAGCGGGTCCGGCGGCGTCAGCGGATACAGGTCGAGCACCAGTCGATGCCCGTATTCGCCGACGGGCTGCAGCGCGAAGAGCTGCGGCTGCACGTCCGACTTCAAGTCGAGCACGATGCGCGCGACCCCGGGCTTGAATCGCGCCACGCGTATCGACCGGATGTACGGATCGTTCGGCCGCAGGCGCTGCACGAGTTGCGCGAGCTCGCCGTCCGGAGCGATGTCTTCGAGGTCGAGCACCAGCCGCTCCGGATCCTTCAGCACCATCATCTGGTGCGCGATCGGCGAAGACGACTCGAGAATCAGGCGCGTGTATTCCCGCGCCGGCCAGATGCGCGCCGAGGTCATCGTCGCCGCCGATGCCAATCCGGGCAGCAGCAGTTGCCCGGCCGGCAGCAGCAGCCACCGGCAGACGCGGCGCCGCTGCAACGAGATGGATGTCACGGGCCCCGCGGGGCGAATGCGGCCAGGCATGCCTTACCCGCGGGCGTCGCGGCGTCGAGCGCCAGCGTCCGGCCGTCGCCCTCGTATCGCAGGACGATGGCGAGGTCCGGCCGCGGCAACATGCCGCGCGCGCGCTCCGGCCATTCGATCACGCAGATCGCATCCGGACGGAAATACTCGGCAAAGCCTGAATCTTCCCATTCTTCCGGTTTATCGAAGCGATAAAAATCAAAGTGATACAAGTATAAGCTCGAAAGCGGATAATGTTCAAGCAGCGTATAGCTCGGACTTTTCACGACCCCGGACCAGCCAAGGCCGTGCAGCAAGCCGCGCACCAGCGTTGTCTTCCCGGCGCCGAGCTCGCCGGATAGGGTGACGATCATGCCGCCGACGAGACCCGGCGCAAGACGCGCACCGGCGTGCATCGTGGCGCCGGCGTCGGGCAGGTACTTGCGCTGCGCTTGCATAGTCGTCATCGTTGAAACAGGCGCTCGCGTTCCGTCATGGCGAGCCCTTCGCAAGGCTTGCATCGATCTTGACCATCACTGCCCCAGACGCGCCCGCGCCCGACCTGGACCGGCTCGCGCAGGACATCCGGTCCTGGGGCCGCGAACTCGGCTTCGCCGCAATCGGGATTGCCGACACCGGACTCGACGCGGAGGAAGCGCACCTTCTGGCATGGCTGCACGCGGGACGCCACGGCGAGATGGATTATATGGCACGGCACGGCGTGCGCCGCGCGCGTCCGGCCGATCTCGTTCCCGGCACCGTGCGCGTCATCACGGCGCGACTCGATTACCTCGCGCCGCGCGCGCACGACGCGGCGGCGACGCTCGCCGACGAGAGCAAGGCGTACGTTTCGCGTTACGCGCTCGGCCGCGATTACCACAAGGTGCTGCGCGGCAAGTTGCGGCGGCTCGCCCGGCGGATCACCGCCGCGGCCGGCGACTTCGGCCTTCGCGTGTTCACCGACAGCGCTCCGGTGCTCGAGGTCGCGCTTGCCGCCAAGTCCGGGCTCGGCTGGCGCGGCAAGCACACGCTGTTGCTCACGCGCGAGGCCGGCTCGTTCTTTTTCCTGGGTGAAATCTATACCGATCTGCCGCTGCCGGTTACCGCCCCGGCGAGCGCGCATTGCGGCAGTTGCAGCGCCTGCATCGCCGCGTGCCCGACCGGCGCCATCGTGGCCCCGTACGAGCTCGACGCGCGCCGCTGCATTTCCTACCTGACGATCGAGCTCAAGGGCAGCATCCCGCCGGAGCTCCGCCCGCTGATCGGCAACCGGGTCTACGGCTGCGACGACTGCCAGCTCGCCTGCCCGTGGAACAAGTACGCGCAGCATTCGGCTGAGGCCGACTTCGCGGTCCGCAACGGCCTCGACGCGGCCGACCTGGCCGAGCTGTTCGGCTGGACTCGAAGCCAGTTCGAGCGGCGCATGGAAGGCAGCGCCATCCGGCGCATCGGCTTCGAGCGCTGGTCGCGCAATCTCGCCGTCGGTCTGGGCAACGCGGCCTACGACACGGCGATCGTCGCCGCGCTGGCCGCGCGCCGCGACGACCCGTCGGCGCTGGTCCGTGAGCATGTCGCGTGGGCGCTCGACCGGCAGGACGCCAGCCGGCTCGCCGCGGCCGTCGCAAGCTAGGCGTTGGTCGTCCGCGCCCAGCGCAGCAGGAACGCGCGGAAGCGCTCGCGGCTGTAGCCGCGGCCCTCTTCCAGTTCGCTCGTGTCCTGCGAATGCAGCAGCACCCCGTTGGCGTCGAGCACGAACAGGTGTGGATATCCGGCGACCGGCGGCAAGCGCGAAAGCAGCGCCCTGGTCCGATTCTCTTCCGAATAGTTGATTTTCACCCACACGTAGTTCCGGTCGCGCAATCGCCTGAGCTCGGGATCAGCGGCGAGGAAGCGGTCCATGAT
>JBOIGD010000227.1:0-10579 GCA_050742615.1 Casimicrobiaceae bacterium
GCTATATCCCATCGCTTCGCGAGTACAATCGCGTGTTCGGCATCTCGCGCGAGCGTCTCGAGCGCGCAACGCACGACGTGCTCATTCTGCACCCGGGCCCGATGAATCGCGGCGTCGAGATCGACTCGGCCGTCGCCGACGGCGAGCATTCGGTGATCCTGCCGCAGGTGACGTTCGGCATCGCAGTGCGCATGGCGGTCATGAGCATACTGGCGGGTAGCTGACCGTGCGGCGACCGGCGCGATGAACATCGAGATCAGGAACGGACGCCTGATCGATCCGAAACACGGCTTCGACGGGAAGGCCTCGCTGTTCGTCGCGGCCGGAAGGGTCGCCGCGGTCGGCGCGGCGCCGGCGCGCTGGCGCGCCGGCCGGGTCATCGACGCGACGGGGCTCCTCGTCTGTCCGGGCCTGATCGACCTCTCGGCGCGGTTGCGCGAGCCGGGGTTCGAATACATGGCCACGCTCGAATCGGAAATGCGTGCCGCGATCGCCGGCGGCGTGACCAGTCTCGCCTGCCCGCCCGACACCGATCCGCCGCTGGACGAGCCGGGCTTGGTCGAAATGCTCAAGCATCGTGCCCGCTCGCTGAACCAGGCGCATGTCTATCCGGTCGGCGCGCTCACCGTGGGCCTGCGGGGCGAGAACATCACCGAAATGGGCGAGCTGACCGAGGCGGGCTGCGTGGCGTTCTCCCATGCCAACGCGCCGCTGGCCGATACCCAGGTCCTGCGCCGCGCGCTGCAGTATGCCGCGACATTCGACTACCGCGTCTGGCTGCGGCCGCAGGACGCGTACCTGGCGCGCGGCGGCGTCGCGCACGACGGCGAGGTCGCGACCCGGCTGGGCCTTTCCGGGATCCCGTCGTCGGCGGAAATCATCGCGCTGGACACGATCTTCGCCCTGATGCGCGAAACCGGTGCCCGCGTCCATGTCGCGCGCCTGTCGACCCACGAGGGTGTGGCGCGGGTGCGCGAGGCCAAGCGCGCCGGGCTCAAGGTAACCTGCGATATCGGCGCGCATCACGTGCATCTGTGCGATATCGACATCGGCTGGTTCGACGCGCAATGCCATCTGGTGCCGCCGCTGCGCAGCGTCCGCGACCGCGACGGACTGCGCGCCGGGCTCGCGGACGGAACGATCGATGCGATCTGCTCGGACCATGCGCCGGTCGACGACGATGCGAAGCAGTTGCCATTCGCCGAAGCAGAGCCGGGCGCGACCGGGCTCGAGCTGCTGCTGCCGCTGACCTTGAAATGGGCGCGCGAAGCCAGGATTCCGCTCGCTGCGGCGCTTTCGCGCATCACCGTCGAAGCGGCGCGCGTGCTGGGCGTCGATGCCGGGCATCTGGCGCCGGGCACCGCCGCCGACGTGTGCGTCGCCGACCTCGACCGCGATTGGACGGTCACGCGCGAGGCGCTGCAGAGCCAGGGCAAGAACACGCCGTTTGTCGGACACGAGCTCACCGGTCGCGTATGCCTGACGCTGGTCGACGGCTTGGTTGTATACGAGTCCGGCGAGCGACGCACCGATGCGTGAGTGAAGCGCCACGGTAGTCCGAGCGCACCGGCGGACAGCCGGGTGATCCCACGGTCGCGATTACGGCCGGCGGCCGGCGCTGGTATCATTGCGCCCGCCTGCTGATTCCCGCATGTCCCGTGCGGCCCGCGCCGATCCGATGTCCGACTATCTGCACGATCTCGAGCAACATTCGATCCACGTCATTCGCGAGGCGCATGCCGGGCTGAAGCCGCTGGCGATGCTCTGGTCGCTGGGCAAGGATTCCAACACGCTGCTGTGGCTCACGCGCAAGGCGTTTCTCGGGCGTGTGCCATTTCCGGTGATGCTGCTCGACACGGGCAACGAATTTCCCGAGGTCTACGCGTTTCGCGATCGCCTGCTCGCCGAGTGGGGGCTCGACTACGTCAACGCCGCGTGTCCGCCGATCGAGGCGACCGATGCGACGCTGCCGCCGGCGGCGCGCGCCGCGGCGCGCAAGACGCTGGGCCTGAAAGCGATCATCGCCGAGCGCGGTTTCCGCGGCATCCTGCTCGGGATCCGCCGCGATGAGCAGCTGATCCGCGGCAAGGAGCGCATCTTCAGCCCGCGCCGACCCGACGGAAGCTGGGACTTCCGCGACCAGCCGGCCGAATTCTGGGACTCCTACCAGACCGATTTTCCGGCCGAGTTGCACGTGCGCGTGCATCCGCTGCTGGCCTGGACCGAGCTCGACATCTGGCGCTACGTCGAGCGCGAACGTATTCCGGTCTGCGAGCTTTATTTCGCCCGCGATGGCAGGCGTTACCGCTCGCTCGGCGAATCCGACATCACCTTTCCCATCGCCTCGAACGCCGCGACGATTCCGGCGATCATCGCCGAGCTGGAACAAACGCGCCAGAGCGAGCGCGCCGGGCGGGCGATGGACCACGAGCGCGAAGATACGTTCGAACGGCTGCGCGCCGCCGGCTACATGTGATGGCGCACGGGACGCCGCTGTCGCTGGTCCTCGCCGGCCACGTCGATCACGGCAAGTCATCGCTGCTGGGCCGGCTGCTGCACGAGCTGGACCTGCTGCCCGCCGGGAAAGCCGAGGAGCTGGCCGCGATGTCGGCGAAGCGCGGCGTTCCGCTCGAGTGGTCGTTTGCCCTCGACGGCTTCCAGGCCGAGCGCGATCAGGCGATCACGCTGGACACGACGCGCGTTCGGCTGCGGACTCCGCGCCGTGAATTCATTGTCATCGACGCGCCCGGCCACAAGGAGCTTCTGAAGAACATGATCGGCGGCGCATCGGCGGCGTCGGCCGCGCTGCTGGTGCTCGACGTGCAGGCGGGCAGCGAGGAGCAGACGCTGCGCCATGCCTATCTGCTGAAGCTGCTGGGGGTTCGCACGCTGGTCGTGGCGATCAACAAGATGGATCTGGTCGGTTACGCCGAGGCGGCGTTTGCCGGCCGTGCGCGCGAAGTCGCGGCGGCGCTGGCGCGAATCGGCATCGAGCCGCAGGCGATCGTGCCGGTGTCGGCGCGCGACGGAGCGAACCTGCGCGAACGCGGCGCCATGCCGGGCTGGTACCGTGGCCCGTCGCTGCTGGCCGCGCTCGAGGCGCTGCCGGCGCCGACACCCGGACACGCTTTGCCGCTGCGCATGGCGGTCCAGGACGTCTATCGCCACGGCGAGCAGCGGGTGCTCGCCGGCCGCGTCGCGTCGGGTCGCTTGGCCCCGGGCGATGAGCTCGTGTTCTCGCCGTCGGGGCGGACGGCCCGCGTTGCCCGGCTGCTGGCATGGCCGGGGGCAGCGCCGGAAGCATTCGACGCCGGCGACAACGCGGCGGTCGTGCTCGATCGGCCGCTGGTGCTCGAGCGCGGCGATACCGCGAGCCATCGCGAGCATGCACCGAAGCTGACCGCGGTGTTCGACGCCGAGATATTCTGGCTGGCGGCCACACCGCTGGTGCCGGGCCGCGAGCTCACGATGCAGCTCGGTCCTCGCAGCGCCGCGGTGCGTGTGCAGGCGATCCGCCACCGCATCGACGTCGCGACGCTGGCGGCGGAGCTCGCGACCGCGATCGCCGCCGGCGAGATCGCCAACGTGACCCTGCGTGCGCACGAGCTGATCGCCATCGATGATTTTGCGGCAATGCCCGCGAGCGGACGCTTTGTGCTGCGCGACGGCTATGTGACCGTCGGCGGCGGCATCGCCGACGCCAGCGGTTACCCCGACCATCGCGCGATGCCGGAGGGGTCACGCAACCTGACGCCGATGCACCACCAGGTGACCGAGACCGAGCGCGCGGCACGCCTCGGTCACGCGGGCGCGGTGGTCTGGCTGACGGGCCTTTCCGCGGCGGGGAAATCGACGCTGGCGATGGCGCTGGAGCGGCGTCTGTTCGACGCCGGCTATGCCGCGTATGTTCTCGACGGCGACAACGTGCGACGCGGGTTGAACGCCAACCTGGGTTTCTCGCCCGAGGATCGGCAGGAGAACATCCGCCGCGTCGGCGAAGCGGCGGCGCTTTTTGCCGAAGCCGGATTCATCTGTATCACGGCATTCATTTCACCGTATCGCGATGACCGGCGGCGCGCGCGTGCGGCAGCGCGCAACGGGCGCTTCTTCGAAGTGTTCATCGACGCCGACCTGGCCGCCTGCGAGGCACGCGATCCCAAGGGGCTCTACCGTCGGGCGCGCGAGGGCGAGCTCAAGGATTTCACCGGCATCGACAGCCCGTACGAAAAACCCGAGGCGCCCGAGATCGTGATCGACACGACGCACGGCGATATCACGACCTGTGTCGACGAGCTGCTGACCTTCGTCATCGCGCGCTGTCGCGCCTGACGGCTATTTCGGAGCCGGCGCCGCGGTCCTCGGCAGACGTCCGAGCAGATGGAACTCGTCGTTCGGCCGCATGGCGATCAGGTTGGCCATCCGGTTCGACAGGGCGAAGAACGCGACGATCGCGCCGATGTCCCAGATATCCTCGTCGCTGAAGCCGTGCTCCCGCAGCGTCTCGTAATCGGCGTCGACCAGCTCGACCGAGCGCAGCGCGACCTTGATCGCGAACGCCAGCATCACCTTCTGCCGGTCGCTGATGTCCGCCTTGCGGTAGTTGACCGCGATCTGGTCGGCAAGCAGCGGATCCTTCGCGTAGACGCGAAGGATCGCGCCGTGCGCGACGATGCAGTACAGGCAGTCGTTGGCGCCGGACGTGGCGACGACGATCATCTCCCGTTCCGCCTTGGACAGGCCGGAGTCGCGCAGCATCAGCGCGTCGTGATACGCGAAGAAAGCCCTGAACTCGTCCGGGCGATGGGCCAGCGTCAGGAAAACATTGGGTATGAAGCCGGCCTTGTCGTTGACCTCGAGCATTCTCGCCCGGATGTCCGCGGGCAGGTCGTCGAGCTTTGGGACCGGGTAGCGGCTGATCGCGGGCCGCTCGGTCGCCGTCGTCATTGCTTCGGCGGGACGTAGCCGGAAGCGACGTCGGCGCCGCCCCCGAAGAAATGGCGCTCCATCTGCTCGGCGAGATATTTGCGCGCTCGCGGATCGGCGAGGCTCAGGCGGTTCTCGTTGACCAGCATCGTCTGGTGTTTCAGCCACTGCGCCCAGGCTTCCTTCGAGACGCTTTCGTAGATTCGCTTTCCCAGTTCACCCGGGTAAGGCGGAAAGTCGAGCCCTTCGGCCTCGCGGCCGAGCTTGATACATTGGATCATGCGTGCCATTGCAACGTCCTCGCAACAATGCTTGTCGACAACGAATTATCGCACGCGGCGCGTCACCCGGTACGGTGCCGAACCGCAGATGTCGCCCCGGCGCAGCCCGGGGCCCAAGCAGCGATGTCCAACGCGCGGGCCACGCCACTCGGATCCCGGCCTTCGCCGGGATGACACTAAGCGAGCCTACGCCGGGATGACATCAAGAGGCCTTCGCCGGGATGACAACTCAGAGGCTACACGGGGCTCTTCTCGTAGACCAGCGAGCGCCGCTGCCAATTGTAGAGATCGCGCTTCTGCTGCGGCAGCCGCGAGGGATCGCTTTCGACGAAGCCACGCTCGATGAACCAGCCGGACGTGCGCGTCGTTAGGACGAACAGGCGCGACAGGCGCAGCTTGCGCGCGCGTTGCTCGATCTCATGCAGCAAGGCTTCGCCGTAGCCCTCGCGCCGGAAGTCGGGATGCACCGCCAGAGCGGCCAGCTCGCCGGCCTTGTCGTCGGAAAACGCGTACAACGCGGCGCAGCCGACGATCATGTCGTCGTGCTCGGCGACGACGAAGCGCTCGATCTCCATCTCCAGCCGTTCGCGCGACCGGCGCACCAGCACCCCCTGGTCCTCGAGCGGCTCGATGATCGCGAGGATCCCTCCTACATCGTCGATCGTGGCATTGCGCAGGTGCGCGAGCGGCGCGGCCGCGAGCATCGTGCCCACGCCGTCGCGCGTGAAGAGCTCCAGCAGCAGGGCACCGTCGTGGTGGCGGGAGATCAGATGCGCGCGCTTGACGCCGTTCTCGCAGGCGCGGATCGCGCCCGGCAGATAGTGCAGCACGTCGGCGGGCAGCTTGCGCTTGCTCGCGAGCAGGCTCTCTGCGTCGCGCGTCGACAGCTCGCTCAGCAATTGGCGGCGCCCGTTGCGCACCCCGGCGGTTTCCATCAGGAAAATCAGCTTGTGCGCCGACAGGTGGACCGCGACCTGCGTCGCGACCTCTTCCAGCGCGAGGTTGAAGATCTCC
Organism: Casimicrobiaceae bacterium; assembly: GCA_050742615.1. Classification (GTDB taxonomy): domain Bacteria; phylum Pseudomonadota; class Gammaproteobacteria; order Burkholderiales; family Casimicrobiaceae; genus PALSA-1003. The sequence goes on from JBOIGD010000227.1 coordinate 6,219, forward strand.
CCTGTCGGCGAGTATCCGAGCGGGGACACCAGCACGATGTCGCCGTCGTCCAGCCGCTGCCGGATCGCCGCGAGATCGACGCGGCGGACTTCGCCCGTCCATTGCATGTCGACGCCGTCGAGCACGCCGATCGGCTTCGCGGTCAGGAAGTTACCGCCGACGACGCGAATGCGCGCCCCGGCCATCGGCGAATTCGCGACGCCCAGCGACAGCAGCGCCTCGATGCGGCTGCGCGCGTGACCGGTACCCTCGAGCACGCAGTCGAGGGTCTCGCCGTCGGTGACGCGAAGCCCGCGGTTGTACGTGCTCGGTATGTTCTGCTGCTTGAGGATGGCTTCGATCTGCGGCCGCGACCCGTGCACGACGACGAGCCGGACGCCGAGGCTCTGCAGCAGATTGAGGTCGTGGACGATGCCGAGAAAGGTGTCGTCGGCGACGACCTCGCCGCCGAAGGCGATGACGAAGGTCTTGCCGCGAAAGGCGTGGATGTACGGCGCCGCCGAGCGGATCCATTGCACGAATGCGCGCGTCGTGGCCGAGTGCGCGGCGGGATTGGCTCGCGGGGTGCGGGGCATCGGGTAGCGGCGTGAAGGACGGGATGGCGGGCGCGGCCGATTATAGCGCCCGGCAGCGGCAACCCTGCAGCGGCGCGGCCGTATCGCTTATAATTGCGCTTTGCACGGCAGACCAGCGCTGGCCCGTCGTACGCGGCCCTCCATTCGGAGCTCGGCATCAGGCGCCGTCCCTTCCGATGGCTTCGCCCTTACTCGAGAATCTCAATCCCGAACAGCTTGCCGCGGTGACGCTGCCGCATGCGTCGGCGCTGATCCTGGCCGGCGCGGGCAGCGGCAAGACGCGCGTGCTGACGACCCGCATCGCCTGGCTGCTCGCTACCGGCCACGCGAGCCCGCTGTCGATTCTCGCCGTCACGTTCACCAACAAGGCAGCCAAGGAAATGCTCACGCGGCTGTCCGCGCTGACGCCGGTGAACACGCGCGGCATGTGGGTCGGCACGTTCCACGGGTTGTGCAATCGCATGCTGAGGGCGCATTTCCGGGACGCGCAGCTGCCGCAGCTGTTCCAGATCATGGACATGCAGGATCAGCTCGCGCTGATCAAGCGCTTGTACAAGGCGCATCATATCGACGACGAGCGCTTTCCGGCACGCCAGCTCCAGTCGCTGATCAATGCCTCGAAGGAAGAAGGCCTGCGTCCCAACCAGGTCGAGGCGCACGACGAATTCACGCGGCGCCAGGTCGAGCATTTCGCGCTCTACGAGCAGGCATGCCAGCGCGACGGCGCGGTCGACTTTCCCGAGCTCCTGTTGCGCACCTACGAGCTTCTGTCGCGCAACGACGGCTTGCGCGAGCACTACCGGCGCCGTTTTTCGCACATCCTGGTCGACGAGTTCCAGGACACCAACGCGCTGCAATACAAGTGGCTGAAGCTGCTCACGTCGCCGCAGACCTCGGTTTTCGCCGTCGGGGACGACGACCAGTCGATCTACGCCTTTCGCGGCGCGAACGTCGCCAACATGCAGCACTTCGAGCGCGATTTCGGCGTCGACGGCGCGCCGGTAAAGCTGATCAAGCTCGAGCAGAACTACCGCTCGCACGGCCGCATTCTCGACGCCGCCAATGCTCTGATCAAGCACAACCAGGGCCGGCTGGGCAAGAACCTCTGGACCGCCGACGCGGAAGGCGAGCCGGTCCGGGCCTTTGCCGCCCCGTCCGACCTCGACGAAGCCGCATTCATCGTCGACGTGGTCAACGGTCTGGTCGCCGACGGGGTATCGCCGGCGGAGGTGGCCGTCCTCTACCGGTCGAACGCGCAGTCGCGCGTCATCGAGCACGCGCTCTTCAACGCGGGAATGCCGTATCGCGTCTACGGCGGCATGCGCTTTTTCGAGCGGGCCGAAGTCAAGCATGCGCTCGCCTATCTGCGCCTGATGGCAGCGCCCGGCGACGACGCTGCGTTCCTGCGCGTGCTCAACTTTCCGCTGCGTGGGATCGGAGCGCGCTCGATCGAGACGCTGCAGGAGCGCGCACAGGCGGCGGGCACCAGCCTGTGGCAGGCCGCCTGCAGTCAGCCGGTCTCGGGCAAGGCGGGAACGAGCGTCGCGGCGTTCGTCGCGCTGGTCGAAGCGCTGCGCGCCGCGACGCACGATCTGCCGCTGCCCGAAACCGTCGACCATGTGGTGCACGCCAGCGGCTTGCTTGCGCACTACGCGGCCGAAAAGGACGGCCAGGAGCGCGTCGACAATCTGCAGGAGCTGATCAATGCCGCGGATGGCTTCGTCCGCGAGGCCGAGCGCGGGATCGGCGAAGGCGACGACCCTCTGACCAGCTTTCTCGCCCACGCTGCGCTCGAGGCCGGCGAAACGCAGGCCGCCGAGGGCCGCCCCGCGCTGCAGTTGATGACCGTGCATTCGGCCAAGGGCCTCGAGTTTCACACGGTGTTCGTGACCGGCATGGAGGAGGGTCTGTTCCCGCACGAAAACAGCCTGTCGGAATACGATGGCGTGGAAGAGGAGCGGCGGCTCGCCTACGTCGCCATCACCCGCGCGCGCCGGCGCCTCTATCTGACGCACGCGCAAAGCCGGATGCTGCACGGGCAGCTCCGCTACAACGTCGCCTCGCGCTTTCTCGACGAATTTCCCGGAGGGCTGGTGCAGTGGCTGTCGCCGCAACGGCGCGAATTCGCGGCGAGGCCCGACGCGCCGGCGGCGGCGCGCACGGTCCTGCGCGAAGGTCCCGGCTGGCGCATCGGACAGAGTGTCAAACACGCCAGGTTCGGACTGGGCATCATCATCGACGCCGAAGGGCGCGGCAGCGACGCCCGCGTTCAGGTCAACTTCCGCGAAGCCGGCGTCAAATGGCTCGCGCTGGAGTACGCGAAGCTGCAGCCCGGGTGACGCGCCCGCCGATGCCGGACTAGGTTGCGGTTGGGGGGGCCGCCTCCGCCGGAAAGACGTCGCGGTAGCTGACGTAATCGGAGATGTGCAGCGTGGCGACGAACACGAACAGATACGGCATGACGACAAACAGGGCGAGCAATCCCGCCGCGGATTCGCCCAGCAGCTGCGCGACGCCGAGCGCGATGACCGGCAGCACGCCGCCGAAGGCGAAGACGGCGAGCGCGTAGACGGCGATCGCCCGCCAGTTGGCCAGCGCGGCGCGCAAGCTCGTCGTCAGTGCCGTGCGCGCTCCCGCGTCGTGGAACACGACCAGGGCCGGCGCGAACCAGGTCGCGAGCAGGGTTGGCAGCGCGCATGCCGCGCCGAACAGCATCGCGGCCTGCACCCGTCCGCTCGAGAGCACCGCCTCGGTCGGACGCTCCACCCCGGACAACAGCGCGATCAGCTGGCCGCCGTCGACCAGCGCCGTTGCCCGCAGGGCGACCAGGACGCCGCCGAGGAAGACCACGCCCAACGGCAGCAGCGCGCGAAGGTTACTGCGGAAACCGCGAAAGAGGTGCTCGAATTTCGGGACGCCGCCCCGTTCCTGGGTCCAGGCCGCGGCGAGGAAGCCGACGGCGAAGACCGGGCGCAGGACCGGCGCGATGAACTGGCCGACGGATGCCCACGGGCCGAACTCGGTCAGCGCGACCAGCAGGTAGTAGACAAACAGCAGCAGCAGCCACGGCAGCGGCGCGGCGCGGAACATCGCTGCGGCGCGCGACAGCCACGCCAGGCCATGCCGGGCCTCGCGCAATGCGAATGCGATCGGCGCGTCGCTCATCAGTCGGGAAAGCGCGGCGACGAGGCAATCCGCTCGCGGAGGATGCGCTCGAAGACCGCCGGGTCGTGCGCCGACGTGATCTCCCCGGATCGCGGCCGGTGCAGGTCATAGAGCCGCGACAACCAGAAGCGAAGCGCGCCCGCGCGCAGCAGCGGTGCCCACATCGCGCGCTCGTCGGCGTTTGACGGACGCACCGCGCTGTACGCGCCGACCATCGCCTCGATGCGCTCGGTGTGCAGCGCGCCATCCCGTCCGGGATCGGTGGAGACGCACCAGTCGTTGACGGCGATCGCCAGGTCGTAGACGAAGGCGTCGGTGGCGGCGAAACCGAAGTCGATGACGCCCGATACGCGGGTGCCCTCGAACAGCACGTTGTCGCAGAAAAGGTCGCCGTGGATCGCTCCTCGCGGCAGCCGGACCTTGGCGAGTCCCGCCTGGAACTTGAGCTCGGCCGCGATCAGGGCGTTCTGTTCAGCCGACAGGAACGGCCGCACCGCACGCGCGGCCTGGCGCCACCAGCCGGGTCCGCGGCGGTTCGACAATCGGCTGCGGTAGCTGCCCGCGGCGACGTGCATCTGCGCCAGCGCGGCGCCCGCCGCCGCGCAGTGCGCGACGCCGGGG
>JBOIGD010000228.1:0-5638 GCA_050742615.1 Casimicrobiaceae bacterium
TTCAAGCTCAAGCAGGTGACCGACGTGCTGCTCGGCAAGCTCACCAGGCGCGGCGTCGATGTCAGGTCGCTCAAGTTCGGCAACATCGAGAAGATGAGCGGCGACAAGGTCAAGCAGGTGGTGACCATCCGCGTCGGCGTCGAGCAGGAGCTGTCGAAAAAGATCGTCCGGATGCTCAAGGACAGCAAGCTCAAGGTCCAGGCCAGCATCCAGGGCGATGCCGTGCGCGTGTCCGGTGCCAAGCGCGACGAATTGCAGAGCGCCATCGCCGCGGTCAAGAAGGCGATTACCGACTTCCCGCTGCAGTTCGGCAACTTCCGCGACTAGGGCCTGATCGCGTTGCTGCCGGAACGCATCAGCTCGCATCCGGTCCTGCTGCGCTTTTTCGCGCCCGCGGACGCGCCGCGCGTGCAGACCCTCGCCGGAGACGACAGGGTTGCGGCCACGACCGCATCGATTCCGCACCCGTATCCGGACGGGGCGGCCGCGGCCTGGATCTCCACCCATGCCTCCGGCCGCGATCGCGGGATGGAATTCGTCTACGCGATCGCCACGGCTGCCGAAGGCACGCTGGCGGGCGCCATCGCGCTGCGGCCGATCGCGGGCGAGCACGACAACCTCGGCTACTGGATCGGCCGGGAGTACTGGGGACGCGGCTACGCCACGGCGGCGACGCTGGCGGTCGCCGCGCTGTCCTTCGGCTACCTCGACTGCGACAAGCTGACCGCTTCGCACCTGGAACGCAACGGCGCGTCGGCGCGCGTGCTGGAGAAATGCGGCTTCGTGCCGCTGCGCACGTTCACGCGCCAGCATCGAGGACGGGCCGAGACCTTCTGCGTACGCGGCATCACGCGCGACGCGTGGGAGATGCGGATCGGCGGTCCGGCCGGCGCCGGCATGCCGGCCGAGGAAAGATCCTAGGCGAGGTCGGTCAGCAGCGCTCGCCGCGTCGCTTCGGGCACCGCGGGCAGCAGCGCCGTGTACGCGGCGTGATCGACGCCCATCGCCAGCCCGGCGCCGTGCTTGAGCGCCGCGATCATATCCGGATCGAGGTCGAAGCGCACGAAATGCACCGACGAGGTCTTGCTCTCGTTTTCGCGCTCGAGGTCCTCGTCGGCGATCGCGTAGACCCGCGTCGCGCCTTCCACCTGCACCCACACGCGGTCCTCGATGCCCTTGAGCTTCGCCAGCGCCGTCTTGCGCTCGTCGACGTCCTCGTATTCGACCAGCATGGTCGCCTTCCAGTTGTCGCCGTCCGGCACCAGCGGTGCGTAGGCGTCGAGCTCGTCCCGGATGCCGCTTTCCTCGAACGTCTTCTCGATGCGCAGCATTTCCTGGATCTGGTAGCGGATCGTCAGCTCGTCCTCGAACAACAGCGTCAGGTGATCTCCGAGGTGCACGGTACGATCCTTCTTGTGCGCGATGACCCTGGCCCGGAACTCGCCGCGAGCTTTGGCGTACGCCTCGAGCGTCAAGAGGCTCTCGCGGGTGATGCGCGGCGCGGGCGCCGTCCGGGCGGGTTTCATCTCGCATCCTCGATCGCGCCCGGCAGTCCGTAGGCGATGCGGATCAGCGTCAGCGGATGCGCCTTGCGCGCGCGAGGCGCTTCCTGTGCCTGCTCGATGCCCTGCAGTATCGCCCTGCCGGCGATCGGGCAGTCGGAGCTCAGGTAGTCGGGATCGCCTTCACCCATCTGGCGAAACACCGGCCGGCCGATCTTCATCGAGGCGTCGAAGAATTCGCGCTTGACGCCCCAGGTGCCGTCGTGGCCGGCACAGCGCTCCACCGTCCTCACCGTCGTGTCCGGCACCCACTCCAGCACCTCGCGCGTCTTCTGGCCGACGTTCTGCACGCGCGAATGGCAGGGGATGTGATAGCTGACCCTGCCCAGGCTAGACTTGAAATCCCTTTTCAGCAGTCCGTCCCGGTCGCGGAGCACCAGGTATTCGAACGGATCGAACATCGCGTCCGAAACCGCCCTGGCGTCGGCGTCCCCGGCGAACAGCAACGGCAGCTCGCTCTTGAACATCAGGGTGCACGAAGGCACGGCGGTTAGAATCGCATAACCGTCGCGCGCGTAGGCGGCCAGGCGCGGCACGTTGACCGTCTTCATCTTCTCGACCGAGTCGAGATCGCCCAGCTCGAGCTTGGGCATCCCGCAGCAAACTTCGCGCTCGACGATCGTGTAGGGAACCTCGTTGTGCTCGAGTATCGCGATCAGATCGAGGCCGATGCCGGGCTCGTTGTAATTGACGTAGCAGGTCGAGAAGATCGCCACCTTCCCCGGCGTGCGCTCGCCGTCCCTGACCGGCCAGCCCGTCGAGGCGGGTGCCAGGCGCGCGAAGCGGCGCGCCGCGTACGGCGGCAAGCGCCGGTCCCGATGCACGCCCAGCATCCGCTCCATCGCCTTGCGCGCGAGCGGCGTGCGGTTCGCCTTGTTCACCACCTGCACGACCACCGGGATGGTCGCTAGCTTGCCCAGGCGATCGGTGCCCGTCAGCAGCCGATCGCGAAAGCTCGTCTCGCCGCGCTTGAACTTCTGCGCCTTGGCGCGCAGCATCAGGTGCGGGAAATCGACGTTCCACGGGTGCGGCGGCACGTACGGGCACTTGGTCATGTAGCAGACGTCGCACAGGTAGCACTGGTCGACGACCTTGCCGAAATCCGCCTTGGCGACCTCGTCGATCTCTCCGGACTTGGTCCGGTCGATCAGGTCGAAAAGCGTCGGGAACGCATTGCAGAGGCTCACGCAGCGGCGGCAGCCGTGGCAGATCCCGAAGATCCGCTCGAGCTCCTGGTCGACCGAGTCCCGGTCAAAGTATTCGGGGTTCTTCCAGCCGATCGCGTGCCGGGTCGGTGCTTCGAGGCTGCCTTCGCGTGCGGTCATCGTGGCTCCGGACTGTTGATGCGCAGGCGTTATGCCGGTGCCGGGAGTCACGCCGGCAACTCCAAAGTTATTGCGTCACGGCGCGCCGGAGCCGATCAAATCGCGAGCACGGATCGCCGTGATGCAATAACCGAACGTTGAGCGGCGCACCCGCGCCGCTCGAACGTGAGACAAAGGCTAGTCGGCCAGCGCGTCCAGCGCCTTTTGAAAGCGATTCGCGTGCGAGCGCTCCGCCTTGGCCAGCGTCTCGAACCAGTCGGCGATCTCCTCGAAGCCTTCGCCGCGTGCGGACTTCGCCATGCCCGGATACATGTCGGTGTATTCGTGCGTTTCGCCGGCGATCGCGGCCTTCAGGTTCAGGCGGCTCGAGCCGATCGGCAGATCGGTGGCCGGGTCGCCGACGTCGGCCAGGTAGTCGAGGTGGCCGTGCGCATGGCCGGTCTCGCCCTCGGCGGTCGAACGAAAGACCGCGGCGATGTCGTTCTGGCCCTCGACGTCGGCCTTGCTGGCGAAGTAAAGATAGCGCCGGTTCGCCTGCGATTCGCCCGCGAACGCGGCTTTCAGGTTGTCATGAGTCTTGGTGCCTTTGAGTTTCATCGCGTAGTCCTCTCGAGATCTGGAGTTCCTGCAACGGTCAAAACGCCGCCGCCGCGTCGAACGGCGACGACTTGAACTTACCCGGGTTACCGTCATTCGTCCAATTGATTGAATCAATGCTTTTGATAGTTCGCGTCAATCGTTTGGCCGGGCAGCCGCATTCGGCGACACTGGACCCGCGGCGAGCATCGACGGCGAAATCCCTCTGCGCGCCGTCAACCTCGGGAGATGCCGGATGACGCTAGCCGATGCTGCGCTCGACCAGTTGTTCCGCACCGCCAGGACGTACCGGGCGTGGCGCGACCAGGAAGTCAGCGACGAGACGCTGCATGCGCTCTATGAATTGATGAAATGGGGGCCGACCTCGTCCAATTGCTGCCCGGCGCGCATCGTCTTCGTCAGGAGCGCCGAGGCCAAGGCCCGCCTCAGCCCGGCGCTCGATGCCGGCAACGTCCGCCAGACGATGGCCGCGCCGGCCACCGCCATCATCGGGTACGATCTGGAATTCTACGAAAAGTTGCCGCTGCTGGCGCCGCACGTCGACGGGCGAAGCACGTTCGCCGGCAAGCTCGACCTCATCCGCACGACCGCGTTTCGCAACGGCTCGCTGCAGGGCGCCTACCTGATCGTGGCGGCCCGCGCGCTGGGTCTCGATTGCGGGCCGATGTCGGGATTCGACAATGCCCGGCTCGACGCCGAATTCTTTCCCGATGGCACGATCAGGTCGAATTTCCTGTGCAACCTCGGATACGGCGACCCGTCGGTGCTGCGCGCACGCGCGGCACGGCTCGCATTCGACGCGGCCTGCCGGATCGAGTAGGCGCGGCTCGGCCATGCCGGGACGTCGTCCCATGCCGGGACGCCATGCTAGTCGATGCGCTCGTACGCGGGCAGCGTCAGGAACTCGACGAAGGCGTCGTCTCGGACCAGTTCGGCGAAGATCGCAGCGGCGTCGTCGTAGCGCCCTTGTCCGACAGCGTCCCCGAGCAGTTGCCGGATCCTGGCCGTCTCCTCGGGCAGCATCGCCGCGACCATCGCCATGGTGATCGTGCGGCCGTCGTCGAGCTTGCCCTTCGACGAGCGTATCCATTGCCAGACCTGCGAGCGCGAAATTTCGGCGGTCGCGGCGTCCTCCATCAGATTGTAGATCGGCACGGCGCCCTGGCCGGCGAGCCAGGCGCCGATGTACTGGATCGCGACGTTAATGTTGAGGCGCAGGCCCGCCTCGGTGATCGGCGCCTCGGGCTCGAAGCGCAGCAGGTCGGCGGCGTTCACCTTGACATCGTCGCGCTTTTTCAGCGCGATCTGGTTCGGCGTCGGCATCAGCCTGTCGAACGCTTCCTTGGCGAGCTGCACCATGCCCGGATGCGCGACCCAGGTCCCGTCGTGGCCGTAGGCCGCCTCGCGCTCCTTGTCGGCCTTGACCCGCGCGAACGCCTCGGCGTTGGCTTTTTCGTCGTTCTTCACCGGGATCTGCGCCGCCATTCCGCCGATCGCATGGATGGCGCGACGGTGGCAGGTCTTGATGCAAAGCTCGGCGTACGAGCGCATGAAATGCGTGGTCATCGTCACCAGCGCGCGGTCGGCCAGGCAGAAGTCGTGATTGTTGCGGAATTTCTTGATGCACGAAAAGATGTAGTCCCAGCGCCCGCAGTTGAGGCCGGCCGAATGCTCGCGCAGCTCGTACAGGATCTCGTCCATCTCGAACGCGGCGAGGATGGTCTCGATGAGCGCCGTTGCCTTGATCGTTCCGTGCGGCAGCTGAAGCTCGTGCTGGGACATCACGAAGATGTCGTTCCATAGCCGCGCCTCGAGGTGGCCTTCGAGCTTCGGCAGGTAGAAATACGGCCCGCTGCCGCGCCGGATCAGCTCTTTGGCGTTGTGGAAGAAGTACAGCGCGAAGTCGAAAATGCCGCCGGACATCGGCACACCGTCGATCGCGACGTGCTTCTCGGGCAGGTGCCAGCCGCGCGGCCGCACGAACAGCGTGGCCGTCTTCTCGTCGAGCCGGTACGCTTTGCCTTCGGGGCTCGCGTACTCGATCCGGCGCCGGATCGCGTCGCGCAGGTTGATCTGCCCCTGCACGTTGTTGTCCCACGTCGGCGTGTTGGCGTCCTCGAAGTCGGCCATGAACACGTTGGCGCCGCAATTGAG
>JBOIGD010000229.1:0-4351 GCA_050742615.1 Casimicrobiaceae bacterium
TCCCTCGTGAACTTCCCATCCACAGGCCAGGGAGGCTTTGGCCTGCTCAGCGATCTTGCCGAACGCCGCCATCTCGCGCACGGCGAGATCCGCCAGCACCTTGCGGTCGATATCGATCGATGCCTTCTTGAGGCCGCTCATGAAGACGCTGTAGCTCATGCCCAGTTCGCGCACGGCGGCGTTGATGCGGGCGATCCACAGCGCACGGAATTCACGCTTTTTCTGGCGGCGGTCGCGATACTGGTACTGCCCCGCCTTCATCACCGCTTCCTTGGCGATGCGATAGACGTTGCTGCGGCGGCCCCGGTATCCCTTGGAAAGCGTCAGTATCTTCTTGTGCCGCGCCTTCGCGGTCACCCCACGCTTGACTCTAGGCATGGCGGGCTCCGGCTACGCGTACGGCAGCATGGCGCGCACCGAGTCCGCGTTGGTGCCGTGGACCGAGGTCGAACCGCGCAGCTGTCGCTTGTTCTTGGTCGATTTCTTGGTGAGGATGTGGCGCTTGAACGCCTGCGAGCGCTTGATGCTGCCGCTTCCGCGCACGCGGAAGCGCTTTTTCGCGCCGCTCTTGGTCTTCATCTTCGGCATGGCAATTCCTATTTGCTGCCCATGGCGGTGCTCTCCGGGGGGGAGGCTTTCTGGCCTGCGCGGCCACCGGCTTCGGGCTTGTTCGGATGATGCTTGGTTACCGCAACTTTCTTCGGGGCCAGCAGCATCACCATTTGCCTGCCCTCGAGTCTGGGAAATTGCTCGACCACGCTGTGCGGCTCCAGATCGCCGCGTATGCGTTCCAGCAAACGGATGCCGAATTCCTGGTGTGCCATTTCGCGGCCGCGGAAACGCAGCGTCACCTTGGCCTTGTCGCCCTCGCCCAGAAAACGAACGAGGTTCCTGAGCTTTATCTTGTAGTCGCCTTCGTCGGTACCGGGCCGGAACTTGACTTCCTTGACCTGGATCTGCTTCAGCTTCAGCTTCGCTTCGTGCTGGCGTTTCGCCTCTCGGTACTTGAACTTGCCGAAGTCCATGATGCGGGCGACCGGCGGTTCGGCCAGCGGTGCGATCTCGACCAGATCGAGTTCCGCCGCTTCCGCCCGCGCGATCGCGTCAGCGGTCGGCACGATACCGAGTTGTTCACCTTCTGCACCGACCAGACGGACCTCCGGGCAATTGATTTCCCCGTTGACCCGCTGTGCTTTGTCTTGGGCTATGTGTTGCTCCTTGGTAAATAAAAAATCGGCCGCGCCGCCCGCATCGCCTGATCCCGGCGCATCAGCGACGGGATTGAGCCTCGGCTTCGAGGCGTCGCACGAAGGATTCCAGAGGCATCGCCCCGAGATCCTCGCCGGCACGGGTTCGCACGGCCACCAGTTGAGCCTGCATTTCCTTGTCGCCCAATATCAACTGGTACGGCAACTTTTGCAGGCTATGTTCGCGAATTTTATAGGTTATTTTCTCATTACGCAAATCGGCCAGCGCCCGGAAGCCGGCCTGCTTCAATCCGGCGACGACTCCCGGGGCGTACGCAGCCTGGCGGTCGGTGATGGTCAGAACGGCCACCTGGACCGGTGCGAGCCACAGCGGCAGCGCGCCGGCGTAATGTTCGACCAGCATCCCGATGAAACGCTCCAGCGATCCGACGATCGCCCGGTGCAGCATCACCGGCACCTTGCGCGTGTTGTCCTCGGCCACGTATTCCGCGTCGAGCCGCGCCGGCATCGAGAAATCGACCTGCATCGTCCCGCATTGCCAGGATCGCCCGAGCGAGTCCTTCAGGTGGTATTCGATCTTGGGCCCGTAAAAGGCGCCTTCGCCCGGCAACTCGGTCCACTCCACCCCGCAGGCGGAGAGCGCGCGGGAGAGCGCGCTCTCGGCGCGCCCCCAGGTCTCGTCGGTGCCCATGCGCTGCTCCGGACGCAGCGCGAGCTTGATCGTGACCTCGTCGAAGCCGAAATCCCGGTACACGCCCAGCGCCTGCCGGTTGAAGGCGGTCACTTCGGGCTGGATCTGGTCCTCGCTGCAGAAGATGTGGCCGTCATCCTGCGTGAACGCCCGCACGCGGAGCAACCCGTGCAGCGCGCCGGACGGCTCGTTGCGATGGCAGGAGCCGAACTCACCGTAGCGCAACGGCAGGTCCCGGTAGCTGCGCATGTTCGAATTGAACACCAGGATATGGCCGGGGCAGTTCATCGGCTTGATCGCGAAGTCGCGCTTCTCCGACTCCGTGGTGAACATGTTCTCCTTGTAGTTCTGCCAGTGGCCGGATTTCTCCCAAAGCGAGCGGTCGAGGATCATCGGGCATTTGACCTCCTGGTAGCCGTGGTCCTGATAGGCGCGCCGCATGTACTGCTCGACCTGCTGCCAGACCGTCCAACCCTTCGGATGCCAGAAGACCATCCCCGGCGCCTCGTCCCGCAGATGAAACAGGTCGAGCGCGCGCCCGAGTTTGCGGTGATCGCGCTTCTCGGCCTCCTCGATGCGATGCAGGTAAGCGTCCAGGTCCTCCTGACGGGCCCACGCCGTGCCGTAGATCCGCTGCAGCATTTCGTTTCTCGAATCGCCGCGCCAGTACGCGCCGGCGAGCTTGGTGAGCTTGAAGACCTTGAGCTTCCCGGTCGAGGGAACGTGCGGGCCTCGGCAGAGGTCGGTGAACCGTCCTTCGCTGTAGAGCGAGATGTCCTCGTTGGCGGGAATCGACGCGATGATCTCGGCCTTGTAGTGCTCGCCTAGCGATTCGAAATAGCGCACGGCATCGTCACGCGGCATCAGCTTGCGCGCGACCGGTTCGTCTTTTTTCGCGAGCTCGGCCATCTTCTGCTCGATCGCGGCCAGATCCTCCGGCGTGAACGGCCGCTTGTACGAGAAATCGTAGTAGAACCCGTCCTCGATCACCGGTCCGATCGTCACCTGCGCGTCGGGAAACAACTCCTTGACGGCATACGCGAGCAAATGCGCGGTCGAATGGCGCAGGATTGCCAGGCCGTCGGGATCCTTGCCGGTGACGATCGCGAGAGAGGCATCGCTCTCGATCCGGTACGAGGTGTCGACCAGCTTGCCGTCGACGCGGGCCGCCAACGCGGCCATGGCAAGCCCCGGGCCGATCGACGCGGCCACTTCGGCGACGGTCACCGGTGCGTCGAAATGCTTGGTCGCGCCGTAGGGCAGACGAATAGTGGGCATGACATTCTCCGGTACGAAAAAAAAGTGCGGACGAGCCGCACTTTTTGACAGACACGCGTGCGAACTCACCTAGACGATCGGCCGGTCCCGGTGCGCGTTCGCGGTGTCATAACCATGCCTTTCTTCGTTCGACCTCGGGCACACGATACAGTGACTGGTAGGCGCGATTGGACTCGAACCAACGACCCCCACCATGTCAAGGTGGTGCTCTAACCAGCTGAGCTACGCGCCTGGCTGCAAAGAAGGGAAGTATAGCCGAGCGGCCTTGCCGGCGCCAAGCGCGCCGCTCGCGCGGCACCGTTCAGTCGCGCAGCACGAAAAGCAGGCCGTACAGCACCGGCTGGTGCACCATGTAGACCAGCAAGCTGTGGCGTCCCAGCCAGGTGAGCCAGCGCGGCGCGACCCGCGACAGCCGCCGCAGAGGACGGTACTGGCGGTCCGCGAGCCACGCACCCGACGCGATGCCGATCAGCACGACCCCGAGCCAGGGCAGCAGCGGCACGTAGTCCTCGGTCGCCGGCTTGTGGGTCATCAGGCCCACCCAGTTGAGCCACGGCCTGTCGAACAGCGCCAGCGTGACGGTGTTGCCGGCGGCGACGACGACCGCGCCCGCAGCGAGCGCCGCGCGCGGAAAGCGCGTGGCCGGCCACGCGAGCACCGAAGCGAGCGCGATGCAATGCAGAATGCCGAAGGTGATGAAGGTCTGCGGAAAGGTGACATAGCTCGCGGTGCTGACCAGGATCGCGCAGAAGGCGATTAACGCGATGCGCCGCCAGAAATGCCGGCGCGTAATGCCGGCGCGGCGCGCGAGCTGCAGGCTCAAGCCCACCAGCAACAGGAACGACGTGACAATGACGCCGCGAAAGCCCAGCCAGAACGGATCGTGGTCGAAATCCGCGCGGATGAAGGCGAACGAGTTCAGGTCGAAGGCAAAGTGATAGACGATCATCAGGCCGATCGCGACGCCGCGCAGGCCGTCGATCGCGGGGATACGCCGCGCCGACGGCGCAGTTGCCGCCGTTGCGGCGCTTTTCGTCCGCGGTCGCGCCGTCGCGCGCCGCGACCGCCGGGCCTGCCGCGCGCTCATCGTCCGAGCCACGGCCACTGAATGCGGTAGCCGCCTGCGCCGTCGCTCCGGCCCACCGTCGCCAGCAGCGCGGCGACGGCGTCGCCG
>JBOIGD010000230.1:0-22239 GCA_050742615.1 Casimicrobiaceae bacterium
GCGCACGCGCGAAGCACGCTCTCATCTCACCGGCCCGGCTGCCGCAGGCGCGCGCTGCGTCGTTGCAGCAGGCCGACGGCGATCATCAGCGTGAGCGAGATGGCGATCAGCATCGTCGCCGCTGCCGCGATCGTCAGGCTGATGTTGTCGTTGATGCCGGCGAACATCTGCCGCGGCAGCGTGCGCTGAGCGGGCCCGGCCATCAGCAGGACGACGACGACTTCGTCGAACGACGCCGCGAACGCGAACACGGCGCCCGATGCGACGCCCGGCAGGATCAGCGGCAGCATGACGCGACGAAACGTCGCGAGCTGCGAGGCGCCCAGGCTTTCCGCGGCGCGGAGCAGCGTCCGGTCGAAGCCGGAGAGCGTGGCCAGGACGGTGATGACGACGAACGGCACGCCCAGTGTCGTGTGCGCCAGGATGAGCCCCAGGTAGCCGTCGGTGAGGCCCAGCGGCGCAAAGGCGAAATAGACGCCGACCGCGACGATGATCACCGGAACGACCATCGGCGAGATCAGAAGCGCCAGCACCAGCGCCTGCGCCGGAAACCGCGCGCGCCAGATGCCGAGCGCCGCCATCGTTCCCAGCGCGGTGGCGAGCGCCGTCGCCGAGACGCCGATGATCAGGCTGTTCTTCAGCGACAGCAGCCAGAAGGGCGAGGTGAAGAAGTCGTGGTACCAGCGCAGGCTGAAGCCGGGCAGCGGGTAATAGAAGAACGACCCCGACGAGAACGACAGCGGCACGATGGTCAGGATCGGCGCGACCAGGAACACCAGCACCGCGCCGGTCAGCACGGTCAGACCGATGCCGGTCAGCCGCTCGCCCCATGTCGCCGTGGCGTTGCGCATCGATCAGCCCAGCCGCATCCGCTCGACGCCCACCATGCGGTTGTACACCGCATAGAGCAGCAGCGTGGCCGTCAGCAGCATGATCGACAGCGCGGCGGCCATGCCCCAGTTGACCGTCTTGCTGGCGTAGAAGGCGATGAAGTAGCTGATCATCTGGTCTTCGGCGCCGCCGACCAGCGCCGGCGTGATGTAGTACCCCAGCGCCTGGATGAACACCATCAGGCAGCCGGCGCCGATGCCCGCCAGGGTTAGCGGCACGAACACGCGCCGGAACGCGGTGAACGGCTTGGCGCCCAGCGACGAGGCGGCGCGCACGTACGAAGGCGGGATGCCGCGCATCACGCTGTACAGCGGCAGCACCATGAACGGCAGCAGCACGTGCACCATCGCCACGTAGACGGCGAAGCGGTTGTAGATCATCTTCAGCGGCGCGTGCACGATCCCGAGCGACAGGAACAGGCTGTTCAGCACGCCTTCCTTCTGCAGCAGGACGACCCAGGCTACGGTGCGCACCAGCAGCGACGTCCAGAACGGGAGCAGCACCAGGAACAGCAGCACGCCCGCGCGGCCCGGCGGCTGCGCGGCGATCATGTACGCGACCGGATAGCCGAGCAACAGGCAGATCAGCGTCACCATCGCCGATATCCACAAGGTGCGCCCCAGCACGTCGCGAAATATCCGCTGTTCGGGCGGCGCACCGACGATCGAATGGTCGGCGTCGCGCTGCAAGTCGAGCGCGGCCAGCAGGTAGAAGTCGGTGACCGGACCCCCGGCGCGGCGGATCGCGGCCCAGGTGTCGCGCTCACCCCACATCGGGTCGATGCCGACCAGCGTGTCGCGCGCCGGTTCCGACAATTCGTCCGGCAGGCGCCTGCCGGTGCCGAACAGCAGCGTGCGGAATCCGGGCTCGTCGTAATTGAGGCGCGTGGCGGCGCTGGCCAGCGTCCCGGCGGCGCGCGCCGCGCGGATGTCGCCGATCAGCGCCGCGTAGGCGGACTCCGGCGGCAGGCCGTTTCCGTCCCAGCGCTTGAGCGCCGCCGTGACCAGGGGCAGGATGCGCCCGATGTCGGTGTCGATGACGCCATGCATCAGCATCGCGCCGATCGGCGCGACGAAGCACGCCGCGAGAAACAGAAAAAGCGGCAGCACCAACGCCGCCGCCCGCATCTGCTCGCGGCGTCGGCTCTTTCGCAGCGCGCGCCGCAGGCTCGCCGCGTCAGGGTCGACGCTCGCGAACGCAGCGTGGACTGCCGCCGCGGCGCCGCGCAGCATCGCCCTCTCGCGTCGCCTTCAGTGGCTTACTTGGCGACCCAGGCGTTGAAGCGCTGTGAGAGCTTGTCCAGGTTCTCGAGCCAGAACTTGTCGTTGATCGGCAGCGCCGACGCCATGTTCTGCGGTGCGGTAGCCAGCTCCGGAAGCACCTTCTTGTCGATCATCGCGGTGGAGGCCTTGGTCGTCGGGCCGTAGGTGATCTTCTCCGGCAGGTTCTTCTGGTACTGCGGATCGCTGACGAACTGCAGGAAGGTCTCGGCCTGCGCCTTGTTCGGCGAGCCCTTCATGATCACCCAGGAGTCGATCGTGTAGAGGTTGTTGTGCCACACGATCTTGAAGTTCTTCTTGTCCTTGTCGTTCGCCGCCGCGATCCGGCCGTTGTACGCGTCGGTCATCGCCACTTCGCCGGAAGCCAGCAATTGCGGCGGCTGCGAGCCCTTTTCCCACCAGACGAGGTCGGGCTTTAACTGGTCGAGCTTCTTGAACGCGCGGTCGACGCCGGCGCTGGTGCCGAGAAGCTTGTAGACGTCCTTCGGGGCCACGCCGTCGGCCATCAGAGCGATCTCCAGCGTCGTCTTCGCACCCTTGCGCAGCGCTCGCTTGCCCGGCCACTTTTTCACGTTCCAGAAATCGGCCCAGGACTTCGGCGCGTCGCCCTTGATCTTGTCGCCATCGTAGGCAAAGATGAAGCTGTACACGATGGCGCCGACGCCGCATTCATTGACCGCGTCCGGCATGAACCTGTCCTTGCCGCCGAGCTTGGTCCAGTCGATCTTCTCGTACAGCCCTTCCTCGCAGCCGAGCAGCAGCTCTTCGGACTCGACCTGGACCACGTCCCAGTTGTTGTTGCCGCCCTGCACCTTGGCGCGCAGCGTGCCGACGCCGCCGTCCCAGCTTTCCTCGGTCATCGCAATCTTGGTCTTGGCCATGAACGGCTTGAAGTAGACCTCGCGTTGCGCATCCTGGTACGCGCCGCCCCACGACACGACCGCCAGGTCGCGCGCCGTTGCGGTTGCCGACAACACCAATGCCGCGGCGGCGAACGCAGCGGAGCAGAGTTTGTTGCTGATCATGAGACCTCCGGGGGACTAGTTTTCCTGCGCAAAGACGCGGCAATGTTCGGGCTCCCACAGCACTTCCACCGCCTCGCCCACGTTCGGTATGACGTGCGCCTCGCCGATCGGGCGCTTGACCATGAATTCCTCGCTGCCGTTCAGCATCACGCGGGCACGGACGTGGTCGCCGAGATAGATGATCTCGCGCAGCGTGCCGGCCAGGCAGCAGCCGCGGCGCCCTTCGATTGTATGCCCGGCCGCGCGTATTTGCACCCGTTCCGGCCGCAGCGAGACGGTGACCGGGCCGCCGACTTGCACCGGCTCGACCAGCGTGCCCTCGATCCTCGCATCGCTGTCCTTGATCCGGATCGTGCAATGCCCGTCAGCCATCGTCTCGGTGCTGCCTTCGAGACGATTGTTTTCGCCGATGAAACGGGCGACAAAAGCGCTTTTCGGGTATTCGTACATCTGTTTCGGCGTATCGAGCTGCTGGATGCGGCCGCGGTGAAACACCGCGATCCGATCCGACATCGTCAGCGCCTCGGCCTGGTCGTGGGTGACATAGATCATCGTGACGCCGAGCCGCTGGTGCAGTCGCCGGATTTCGAGTTGCATCTGCTCGCGCAGCTGCTTGTCCAGCGCTCCCAACGGCTCGTCCATCAGGATCAGCTTGGGCTCGAACACCAGCGCGCGCGCGACCGCGACGCGCTGCTGCTGGCCGCCCGAGAGCTGCGCCGGCCGCCGCTGGCCGAAGCCGCCGAGCTGCACCATGTCCAGCGCGCGTTCGACGCGCCGGCCGAGCTCCGCCGCCGGCACGCCGCGCACCGACAGCGGAAAGCCGATGTTGTCGGCGACGCTCATGTGCGGGAACAGCGCGTAGTTCTGGAAGACCATGCCGATGTTGCGTTGGTGCGGCGGCACGCGCGACAGCGACTTGCCCTCGAGCAGGATTTCGCCGCCGGTCGGCGTTTCGAAGCCGGCGAGCAGCATCAAGGTCGTCGTCTTGCCCGAGCCCGACGGCCCGAGCAAGGTCAGGAACTCGCCGCGTTCAATGTCCAGGTCGAGGTCGTCGACGACGCGGGTGACGCCGTCGTAGCTCTTCTCGATGCCGACGAAACGGACGATGGGTTCGGACTGTCTCATGCCTGCTGCTGACCCCGTGGACCGAGCATCATCGTCCGTTGCCGCGCCGCCGGTCAACGCCCGCCCTGCCGCAGCGCTTCCCGGGGCGATGCCTAGACGAGGCCCTTTTCCTTGACCATTGCCCAGGTGTCGTCCAGCGCCTTGCCGAAGCACGCCATCATTTCGTCGATTTCCGCTTCGCTGATGACGAGCGGCGGGCTGAACGCGACGATGTCCCCGGGCATGTTGCGCAGGATCGCGCCGTGCTGCTGCGCCCGCCGCACCAGATACGCTGCCACGCCGGCCTTGGGGGCGAAGCTCTGTCGGGTTGCCTTGTCGCGGACCAACTCGACCGCGCCGATCAACCCGATGCCGCGCGCGTCACCGACCAGCGGATGCTCGCGGTGCTTCCGCAGCGCTGCCTGAAGGCGGGGACCGACGCGCCGGACCGCACCGACGATGTCGCGCTCCTCGTAGATCTTCAGGGTTTCGAGCGCGACCGCGGCCGGAACCGGGTGCGACGAGTAGGTGTAGCCGTGGCCGAAAATGCCGAGCTTGTCGCTTTGCGCCAGCAGGATGTCGTAGAGTCGGTTCGACAACAGCGTGCCCGAGATCGGCAGGTAGCCCGCCGACAGGGCCTTGGCGACGGTGATCATGTCGGGCTGCAGACCGAACGTCTGCGAGCCGAACATGTTGCCGGTGCGCCCGAACCCGCAGATGACCTCGTCCGCGATGAACAGGATGTCGTGCTTTTTCAGGATCGGCTGGATACGGTCGAAGTAGCCCGCGGGCGGCACGATGACTCCGCCCGCGCCCATCACCGGCTCGGCGAAGAATGCGGCCACAGTGCCGGGATCCTCGCGCAGGATGAGATCTTCCAGGCTCTTCGCGAGGCGCGCGGAAAACGCGTCCTCGGTCTCGCCCGGCTGGGCGCCGCGGTAGTAGTGCGGATCGTCGGTGTGCAGGAAGCCGGCGATCGGCAGGTCGAAGTCGTCGTGCGCGAACGCGAGTCCGGTCAGGCTTCCGGTGGCCACCGTCACGCCGTGGTAGGCGCGCCGGCGCGAAATGATCTTCTTCTTGCGCGGCCGGCCGAGCGCGTTGTTGACATACCAGGCGAGCTTGATTGCCGTGTCGTTCGCCTCGGAACCCGAATTTGCGAACAGCACCTTGCCCATCCCCGCCGGAGCGATGCCGATCAGGCGCTCGGCGAGCTCGGTGCTGATCGCCGGAACCTTGCCGCCGAAGCTGTGGTAGAACGGCAGCTCGCACATCTGCCGGTACGCCGCATCGGCAAGCCGTCGCTCGGAAAACCCGAGCGAGGCGCACCACAGGCCGGCCATGCCCTCGAGATAGCGACGCCCTTCGTCGTCGTACACGTAGACGCCCTCGCCGCGCGTGATCACCAGCGGTCCTTCGTTCAGGACCGCGCGCAGGTTGGTCGAAGGATGCAGGTGAAATGACTGGTCGCGGCGGGCGGCCGGGGTGGTCAACGACATCGGGGATCCCTCGGGAAAAGAGCCGGCAGCGACTTGCCGGAACCGTGATTGTTTCCCGAGCCGGCTGCCGCGTCAACAACGGGCGATCGGGGTGCGGCGCAAAACGCCGCGGCGCGCCGCCGGCTATCGCTTGCCGGTTGCGCGCTCCCGGACCAGCACCGCGCATCCCGACATCGCCGCGTAGGCGCAGGCGGTCCAGTACCAATGCGCGGCGAACATCACGGCGAGGACCGCGAGGTCGAAGATCATCGCCGGCGCGTGCGGCGCCGTCGGCAGGCCGGCCGGCCGCGCCGGGCCGCCGAGCAGCACGCTGACGCAATTCGCCAGCGTCCACCAGGTGAACGCCGCGATCGCGTAATGAACCCACCCCACCTGCGCGACGATGGCGAAATACAGCGCGGCGGCGAGCATGCCGTTCGAGGCGATCCAGTCGAACCTGCGGTCCATCGTCAGCCTTCGGTCTTCCTGCAATTCGTCGGGGGCGCGAGTTTGGTGTCTGCGCGCTTCGATGTCAATAGTGGCCGGCGTGCTCGCCGACCGGCGAGCGGCGCACGTGCACTTCCGGCTTGAGCTTGAGCGTCCATTCGACGGCGACGCGCCGCGCATGCGTGGCGTCGACGCTCTTGCGCGTGGCCGACTCGGGGCCATCGAGCTGCGGGTGCCAGACCCGCACGACGTAGGCATGCCCGGGCAGATCGGCGAGCACCGCCTTGCCGTCCGACCGCGTCTTGGCGAAGTAGGGCGATTCGGACACGTAGATGTAGCCGACCATCCAGTCGTGGATATTGCAGCCGAGGACGACGACGCCCGGGGTGTCGAATACGACCGGCTGCGCCGGCACGCCGGCGTAGAGCGGCAGCTCGAAGCGCTTGGCGGGCGAGAACGAATAGACCTGGTGGCGCACGTTGTCGTGATTGGGGAAGACCACCGGCGTGCCGACCAGGATGGCGTTGACCCTCGGCGTGAATTCCTTGTCGACCTGGTCGATGACGGCGTCGCGCCGCACCGGCAGGCGCATCGCGCCGTCGGCCGGCACCGCGACGACGACGGCGTCGACGACCGGCTTGCCCCTGTCGTCGATCACGGTTGCGACGATCTCGTTCTGCGCCAGCGCGGCGTTCGCGGCGAGCGCGAGCACCGCCAGGCAGGGGAAAATTCGCATGTGGGTTCTCCGTCGTGGATGCGCAGGCATTTCAGTAGCGGAAAGCCAGCATTAGCGTGCCGACGCGGTTCCGGTAGTCCAGGCCATCGTAGGCGCTGGTGCGCGCCGCGGCATAGCTGAAATTGAGCGAAGAGCGGTCCGACAGCGCCCAACTCAGGCTCGCGCTGGCGCTGGTCGTCGTCCCGCGCAGCCGGTAGGCAAAGAAGTCGCCGCCGAACGTCGGGTCGGCGGCGATGGCGTCGGACGCCAGGAAAATATCGAGATTCGGCCGCGTCGTCGATTCGACGTCGCCGCGGCGCACCGCGATCCGCCCGCCGAGTTGCAGGCGCTCGGTGATATCGAAGGCCGCGCGGGCGAAGACACCCTGGCCGCGCAGATCGAACACCTTGCCGGAGATGCCGGGCACCACCGGCCGGTCGTTCTTCGCGAAGCGGCGATCGAAGGTGATTCCGAGCGACGCGTCGAAGCGGTCGGTGAAGCGCCGGCCGAATTCCAGGCGCGCATCCAGCCGGTCGCCGTCGCGGATGTCGCCGCGGTAATCATCGCGCGCCACATCGAGCGCAAGCGACACCCAGGGCGCCTCGCGACCCAGGCCGAACTTGTGGCGATACGCGGCGCCGCCGCCGACCGAGAGCAGGTTCAAGCCGTTAAAGCGCGCATACGCCTCGCTGTTGGCTTCGAGCGTGAGCGTGATGCCGTCGGCGCCCGATGCCGCGCAGAACCATCCGGCCGCCGCCGCGACGCTTGCGGCGCCATCCCCCCGCACATCGGCCGGCTGCTGGGCGCGGGTCAGGTTGTCGTCGTAAAAGACGCCTGGGCGAACATCGAAGAACCACTCGGCGCGGCAGGGCCCCGCAGCCGCGAGGAGCCCCGCCGACAGCCAGAGGCTCGCAGCCCAGGCGCGCCGCCGCCGCGTGAGGCCTGGGCGGCGGCAAACCGGATCGGACTCGGGCATCACTTTCATGGACGTGGCGGCAGGGAACTTGCTTGGTCGGAGGTTCGCAACGCGTGGTGCACAAGCATTTTTGATGCGAGCGGAATGCCCGAGGGCTGAACGGTTTGGATCCATGTCGTTAACTTATTGAATAGTATGAAATTAATTAGAACAGCGGCCGGATCGATCGAAGGCAAAGAACGGATGGCATGCCGTTTCCGCAGAGCCGCTGCGGCGGGGTTGGTTGCCGATGTGCCGGCGAACGGCAGTCAGCCGTCCGCGCCATCGCGGCGGAGGGGTGACTGGCGGACATGCCGGCGCGCAGCCGGACATCGGTGGGTCGACAGGCCGGCAAGAGACGGCCGGACATCGCCGGCAGCCGCGGTTTCCGGATCGATCCGGATCGGCGGAAGGGCCGTCGCCGCGCCATGACCGTGACGCTCAACAAGCTTCGCGCCCTGCCGATGCGCAGCCTGCAGACGCGCATCCTCGCGCTGTTCCTGCTGCTGATCTTTTTCGTCCAGGTCGGCGGCTTTCTGCTGATCAACACCGTCGGCGGCAAGGCCGCGCGCAGCACTGTCGGCGGAGAGGTCGCCGCCGGCGCCCGCGTGTTCGACCGCCTGCTCGAACAGGACGCCCAGCGCCTGGTGCAGGGCGCGCGCTTGATGGCCGCCGACTACGCGTTCCGCGAAGTGATCGCGACCGGCGATCACGACACCATCGAATCGGTGCTGATGAACTACGGCAAGCGCATCGAGGCGCCGCTGGTAATGATCGTCGGCCTCGATCAGACGGTCCTCGGCGACACGCTGGACAGCGGCGCCGGCAAGCCGTTTGCGCTGCCGAGGCTCCTCGAGCATGCGGAAGGCTCGGGAGAGGCCTCGGCGATGGTCGTGCTGCGCGGTCAACTCTATCAACTCGTCCTCGTGCCGGTGCTGGCGCCGGTGCCGATCGCCTGGGCGGTGGTCGGGCAGCGGGTCAATGACGCGCTGACCCAGGACCTGCTGCGCCTGACGCGGCTCGACGTGACCTTCTTCAGCCGGCGGACGAACGATGGCTGGAAGCTGCAGGCGAGCACGCTGCCCGCGGGCGATCGCGAGACGCTCCTCGCCGACATGGCCTCCGAGCGGTTTGCCGACAGCGATGCCGATGGCAACGCCGTCTACAGCGACGGGGCGATCACGCGCATCATCGAACTGCCGACGCAGGCCGACTCGAGCGTGGTCGCCGTGCTGCAGGAGCCGGTGTACTCGGCGCTCGAGCCGTTCCGGCGCCTGCAGCGGCAGATGGCGTTCATCTCGCTGCTGGGCGTGATCATCTCGGTGTTCGCCAGCATCTTCATCGCCCGTGGCATCGCGCGGCCGGTGCATGATCTCGCCGATATCGCGCTGCGCATAGCGGCCGGCGACTATTCGACCGCACCGCCGGCGACTCGCACCGACGAAATCGGCGATCTTGCCAACGCTTTCCGCGACATGCAGCAGGACATCGCCAGCCGCGAATCGCGGATCATGGATCTCGCCTACCGCGACGGCCTGACGCAACTGCCGAACCGGGCGCTTTACAACGACCGCCTCGACGCCGCGCTGTCCGTCGCGGCGGGCAGGGCGATGCCGCTCGCCGTGCTGCTGATGGATCTCGATCACTTCAAGGACGTCAACGACACGCTGGGCCATCCGATCGGCGACCTGATCCTGCGCGCCGTCTCGTCGCGGCTCGAGCTGCTGCTCAAGCGACCGACCGACACCGTCGCCCGGCTCGGCGGCGACGAATTCGCGATCCTTCTGCCGGGCGACGACGCGGTCAAGGCCGAGCGTCTGGCCAAGAGCATCCTGCACGCGCTGGAAATGCCGATGACGCCCGAAGGCCACGTCGTCGACGTGCGCGCCAGCATCGGCATCGCCGTCTATCCAGAGCACGGCAGCGAGCGCTCGACGCTCCTCCGGCACGCCGATGCCGCGATGTACGCCGCCAAGCGCAAGAACCTCGGCATCGCGCTGTGGGACGAACGCTACGACGAGCACAGCAAGGAGCGCCTGTCGCTGATGAGCGGCTTGCGCAAGGCGGTCGACGAGGACGAGCTCGTGCTCTTCTATCAGCCCAAGGTGGCGCTGCGCGGCGGCAGCGAGCTGCACGCCGAGGCGTTGGTCCGCTGGCGGCATCCGACGCGCGGGTTGGTCGCGCCGGTCGAGTTCATCGCCTTCGCCGAGCAGACCGGATACATCCGCGCGATCACGCAGTGGGTGATGGCGCACGCGATCGCGCAATGCGCCGCGTGGCGCGCCGACGACCTGGCGATGAACGTGTCGATCAACATCTCGGCGCGGGACCTGGTCGACCTCGAGCTGCCGGAACGGGTCGAGGCGCTGCTGCAGCAACATGGCTGCGCGGCGCAATGGATCACGCTGGAAATCACCGAAAGCGCGATTCTCGACGACCCCGATCACGCGATCGACAACCTGCGGCGGCTGCATGCGCTGGGCTGCCGTCTGGCGATCGATGACTACGGCACCGGCTATTCGTCGCTCGCGTACCTGCGGCGCCTGCCGGTCCATGAGCTCAAGATCGACAAGACCTTCATCCTGGGCATGGCGCGCGACTCGAGCGACGCGGTGATCGTCCGTTCGACCATCGACTTGGCGCACCACATGGGCCTGCTGGTCGTCGCCGAAGGGGTCGAGGACGAGGCGACGGTCGAGCGCCTGCGGGGCTTGAGCTGCGACATGGTTCAGGGCTATCTGCTGAGCCGGCCGGTCGCCGCCGAGGACATGGTCGCCTGGATGCGCGGCTCGGTCTGGACGCGCGCCGCGCGCGACCCGGGGCTGCTGCGCCGCGTCGTATAAGCATCAGCCCGGACGCTAGCCGGGGCCCAAGGAGCGGCATCGACGCGCGAGACGCCGCGACATGGATCCCGGCCTTCGCCGGGATGACAAATCTGACGTCGACCCGGTGCGCCATGCGGCACGCCGATGCGCAAATGGATTACCCTGTCGGCCTCGACGGCGCGCCTGTCGCCGCGAGACGAGGATCGATGGCCCCCTACCCGCATCTGCTCGCCCCGCTTCCGCTCGGCTTCACGACCCTGAAGAACCGCGTGCTGATGGGGTCGATGCACACCGGGCTCGAAGAGGCGCCGAACGGGTTCGTCAAGCTGGCGGCCTTTTACGCGGCGCGCGCCAGGGGCGGCGTCGGACTGATCGTCACGGGCGGCATCGCACCGAATTTCAGCGGACGGATCGATCCGCGGGCTACGCAGCTCTCGTTTGGATGGCAGGTCGCGAAACACCGCGCGGTGACCGACGCGGTGCACGCCGCCGGCGGCAAGATCGCCATGCAGATCCTGCACGGCGGGCGCTATGCCCATCACCCGCTGGCGGTCGCGCCATCGGCGCTGAAGTCGCCGATCACGCCGTTCCGGCCGCGGGCGCTCACGTCCTGGGGCGTGCGCCGGACGATCGCCGCATACGCGCGATGCGCGGTGCTGGCTCGCCGCGCCGGATACGACGGCGTCGAGATCATGGGCTCCGAGGGATACCTGATCAACCAGTTCGTCGCGCCGCAAACGAACCTGCGCGACGACGACTGGGGCGGCTCGTTCCTGCACCGCATCCGCTTCCCGGTGTCGATCGTGCGCGAGACCCGCGGCGCCGTCGGCGCGGACTTCATCATCATCTACCGCCTGTCGATGCTGGACCTGGTCGAGGGCGGCAGCTCGTGGGACGAGGTCGTCGCGCTGGCGCAGGCGGTCGAGGCCGCCGGCGCGACGATCATCAACACCGGCATCGGCTGGCACGAGGCGCGCATCCCGACGATCGCGACGATGGTTCCGCGCGCGGCGTTCACTTGGGTCACGCGGCGGCTGAAGGGCGAGGTAGGGATTCCCCTGATCGCGACCAACCGCCTGAACGATCCGGCGACGGCCGAGGCGGTGCTCGCGCGCGGCGATGCGGACATGGTGTCGATGGCTCGGCCGTTCCTGGCCGACGCCGATTTCGTCGTCAAGGCCGCGCAGCACCGCGCCGAGGAGATCAATACCTGCATCGCCTGCAACCAGGCCTGCCTCGACCAGATCTTCGAGCGAAAGACGGCGACCTGCCTGGTCAACCCGTATGCCTGCCGCGAGACCGAGCTCGTGTTCACCCGCACCGCGATGAAGAAAAAAGTGGCGGTGGTCGGCGCCGGTCCCGCGGGCATGGCGTGCGCACTGACGTCCGCCGAGCGCGGGCATGCGGTCAGCCTGTTCGATGCCGCGGCCGAGATCGGCGGCCAGTTCAATCTGGCGCGCCGCATTCCGGGCAAGGAGGAGTTCGCCGAGACGCTGCGCTATTTTCGCGTGCGGCTCACCATGCTCGGAGTCGACCTGCGGCTCGGCCGCCATGCCGGCGTCGAGGACCTGCGCGGGTACGACGAGGTGATCCTGGCGACCGGCATCGTGCCGCGCGCGCCGGCGATCCCGGGCATCGCGCACGCCAAGGTCGCGAGCTACGTCGACATCGTCGAAGGCCGCAAGCGCGCCGGCCGGCGCGTAGCGATCGTCGGCGCCGGAGGCATCGGCTTCGACGTCGCCGAGTTCCTCACCGCAGGCGCTCCGCCCGACGGACACGTGAGCGATGGCCGCGCCAACGATCCGGCGATCGCGGCTTTTCGCGATGAATGGGGAATCGACGTGGGCTTCGCCACGCGAGGGGGCCTGAAGGCCGCGCACGAACCGCCGCCGCCGCGGCAGGTGTGGCTACTGCAGCGCAAGGAGTCCAAGGTCGGCGCGGGCTTGGCCAAGACCACCGGCTGGATCCGCCGCACGCTGCTCAAGCGGCGCGGGGTGGTGATGCTCGCCGGCGTCGAGTACGACCGGATCGACGATGCCGGGCTGCACATCCGCGTCGAAGGCGAGCCGCGGACCCTCGACGTCGACACGATCGCCATCTGCGCCGGGCAGGAGTCGCGCCGCGAGCTGGTCGCCGGCCTCGAGGCGGCGGGCATTCGTCACCGGCTGATCGGCGGTGCCGACGTTGCGCGGGAGCTCGATGCGAAGCGTGCGATCGACCAGGGCACGCGGGTGGCGCTGACGCTCTGAACATGCGTCGCCCCCGGCCCATGCGTCGCCGCGGCGCAGGCGTCGCCCCGGCGCAGGCCGGGGCCCAAGCAGCGATGTCCGAGGGCGAGCTGCCGCAACTTGGATCCCGGCCTCCGCCGGGATGACACTTGGAACCCGCCCTCCGCCGGGATGACGAGAGGCGCTCGGCTAGGCCGCCGGCAGCTTTTGCACGGCCACCAGACCTTCCGCATAGACCGCGTCGAACAAGGTTTCCAGCCCCCGGTGCGCCCCGCGCAGACCGTCGATCACGTTCTTCGCCCAGACGAAATATTCTTCCTTGCGCCGGCGCGGCCAGTTCGCCGGCGGCGAGGCGACGAGGTCGCGCAAGTTGCAGATCTTGTCGGCCAGCTTCACCAGCCGCGCGCGATGCGACAGCGACCGGGCGTGCTCGATCTGCAGGCGCTTGCGTTCGGCCTTGTCCAGCGCCGTGTCGTCGGTCACTTCGAGCACCACGTCGGCGATCGCATCGCCGAACTCGCGGCGCAACTCCTCGCCGGTCGTGTTGGTGTCCTCGATCGTGTCATGGAGGAGCGCCGCGCACAGCACGGTGAGGTCGCCGATGCCCTGCGCGCTGAGCAGGCTCGCGAGCTCGATCGGGTGATTGATGTACGGCGATGCGTCGGCATCCTTGCGCCGCTGGTCGCGATGCTTTTCGGCGGCGAACGCGACGGCCTTGAGCAGCAGTCCTGCCGGGTCGCTCGCGCGCGCGGCGCGATCGCCTTTCACCGCGGCGGACCGTGCGCCGCGTCGCCCCACGACGAAAGGTCGGGGCGCCGCAGATGCCAGCCGGTGGCCTGCTGGAACGCGCGCCCGGCGCGGACCAGCGCCGGCTCGTCGAACGGCGCGCCCAGCAGCTGCACGGCCACCGGCAGCCCTTCGGCGGACAGCCCGGCCGGCAGCGACAGCCCGCAGATGCCGAGATAATTGGCGACGCGCGTGAACGTCGCCAGCGGTGTCGCGACCTCGTCGACTTCGGCGACTGGGGTCGCGGTGATCGGCAAGGTCGGCGTCAGCAACGCGTCGCGCCCGCGCATCCATTCGGCGAATGCGGCGGCGGCGCGCTTGCGCTGGGCGAGCTCGTCGATGTAGTCGGCGGCGCTGATCGCCTTGCCGCCGACCGTGCGCTTGCGCACCCAGGGGTCGATGTGCAGATTGGGATCCTCGATGTACGCGCGGTGCAGCGCCCACGCCTCGGCGGCGATGATGCGGCCGTTGCGTACCATCAGATCCTCGAAGTCGACCGGGACGCGCGCTTCCTCGACCAGCGCCCCCAGATCGCGCAGCACGGCGATCGCCTGCCGCTGCGCGTGCGCCACGTCGGGCATGGTATCCGGCGGCAATTGGTCGGGGGCGAGCGCGGTGATGCGCATGCCGCGGGCGTCCGGCGCACCGGCGAGCACCGCGGTGAAATCGAGCGGCGGCGCCGCCAGCGTGGCGGCATCGCGAGGGTCCGGACCCGCCATGACCGCGGTCAGCAGCGCGGCGTCCTCGACCGTCCGAGCCAGCGGTCCGAGCGAATCGAGCGTCGTCGCCAGCGGCACGGCGCCGGCGAGACTGATCGTCCCGTACGTCGGCTTCAATCCCGTCAGGCCGCAGAGCGCCGACGGTATGCGTATCGACCCGCCGGTATCCGAGCCGATCGCCGCCGGCGCGAGGCCCGCGGCCACCGCGACCGCCGAGCCGCTGCTCGAGCCGCCGGCGACGCGATGCGTGCGCGTGTCCCAGGGATTCCACGGCGCCCCCATCGGCTCGTTGCGGCCCCAGCCGCCGAACGCGAACTCGACCATGTGCGTCTTGCCCAGCGGGATCATGCCGGCGCCGACCAGGCGCTGGACGGCGGTCGCGGTTTCGGTCGCCGCGCGGCCCCGCCAGGTCTTCGAGCCGGCGGTCGTGACGCGACCTTCGATATGCAGCAGATCCTTCAACGCGATCGGCAGGCCATGCAGCGCGCCGCGCGCCATCCCGGACTTGCGTTCGAGGTCGGCGGCCTGCGCGCAGTCGAGCGCGCCGTCGCGGTAAACCTCGACGAAGGCGTGCAGGCGCGCATCGAGCGCCGCGATGCGATCGAGGCACGCGGCGACGATGTCGCGCGACGAAATTTCCCCGCCGCCGAGCCGCCGCGAGAGCTCAGTCAGCGGAAGGTAGGGAAGGTCGGTGGCGGTCATCGCGCGGGTGGCCTTTCTTTTGGCTGCGTTCGTCATGGTTGTCATGGCCGGCGGCTGCGCGGGTTGGATCGCGGACGAGCTGGCACGTCCTCACCGCCGCTTCACGGCGATACCGAAGCATACGACCGACAGCACCGCCATCGCCAGTAGCAGCAGCAGTCCCGCACGTGTCGCGGAGGAAGTCGCCACGAGCGGGGCGAATGCGAACGGCGCGACCGCGCGCGCGAACAGCGCGGGCGCGGCCAGCTTCCCCAGAGTGCCGCCGTAGCCTGCGCGCCCGAACAATTCGGCCGGCACCGTGCCGCGCACGATAGTGACGACACCGTTGCCGCCGCCGAAGAGGATGGCGAACAGCAGCGCGAGCGCTACCTGACCGCGCAGGGCGAGCAGCACCGCGACAGCCACGACCAGCAAGCCGAGCGCCGCCAGGCCGATCGACCGCGAGGCGAAGCGGCGGCCGATCGCGAATTCGAGGATTCGTCCGGTCACCTGCATCGGCCCGAAAAACGAGGCGACCCATACGGCGGTGTTCATAGCCAAGCCGTCGCCCTGCAGGACGCTGATCAGATGAACGGTCAGCACGGAAACGATAAAGCCGTTCAGCGCAAACGCCATCGCCAGCCAGACGAACGCGGCCCGCCGCTTGCCGGCGGGCAAGCCGGCGCCGTCCAGCACGCCACCCGCCTTCGCGGGCTCGGCGGCCATGCCGCGCGGGATGAATAGCAGATGCAGCGGCAGGCAGACGGCGAGCTCGAGCGCCGCGAAAATCAGCAGGGTGTCGCGCCAGCCGAACCACTCGAGGCCCTTGAGCGACGCGGGCCAGAACGCGGTGCTGGCGAGCCCGCCCAGCAGGGTGAGCGCCGTCAGCGCCTTGCGATAGGCGGTGCCGGCGTGCTGCGAAAGCGTGGCGAAGGCCGCGTCGTACATGGTCATCGCCATCGCGATGCCGGCGGCCGCCCACGCGAGGTATAGCGCGAGCGTCGAATGCACCTGGGCGATCGCGCAAAGCGCGGCCGCGGCGCAGATCGAACCGGCGCTCATCACGGCGCGGCCGCCGTGGCGGTCGATCGCGCGACCCACGATCGGCGCGGCCAGCGCCGAGAGCAGCAGCGCCAGCGAATAGGCGCCGAACAGCCAGGCGGCAGAAACGCCGAGCTCGTCGCGCATGCTGGCCCCGAGCACCGCAATCGAATAGTAGAGCGTGCCCCAGGAGACGATCTGCGTCACGCCGAGCGCCGGCACCAGCCGCCACGCGGTCGACCGAGTCATCGCGCAATGTTACCGTGAAGGCCGGCCCGCGCGCCCGGCCCGGCTTGATGTCCGCGCTGGCGTCCCCATATCCGCTGCTCAGGAGACCACGATCATGTCCACTCGCACGCTGCAGCGCGTCATCGAAGCGATTCCCACCTCGGACGGCGCCGGCGTCAAGCTGCAGCGCAGCCTCGGGCAGTCGAACGAGGCCCGCCTCGACCCGTTCCTGATGCTCGATCATTTTTCGACCGACAATGCCGACGACTACATCGCCGGCTTCCCGGCGCACCCGCATCGCGGCTTCGAGACGGTCACCTACATGCTGGACGGCCACATGCGGCACCAGGACCACCTCGGCAACACCGGCGACCTGAAGGCCGGCGGGGTGCAGTGGATGAGCGCCGGGCGCGGCATCATTCACTCCGAAATGCCGCAGCAGGAGTCCGGACGCATGCGCGGCTTTCAACTGTGGATCAACCTGCCGGGCAAGGAGAAGATGAAGCCCGCCGGCTACCGCGATATCCAGGCGAGCGAGATACCCGTGGTCGAGCTGCCCGGCGGGGGGCGCGTCAAGGTCATCGCGGGCACGCTGAGCGTGGATGGACAGGCGACGCCGGGCCCGATCCAGGGACTCGCGACCGATCCGCTGTACTTCGACGTCGCGCTGCCGCCCGGGGCGTCGTTCCGTCACGCGCTGCCGGCCGGCCGCCACGCCTTCATCTATCCGTTCGAGGGCACCGTGGAGGTCGGCCCGAAGGGGACGCGCCGCACGCTCGCTACGCACCACGCGGGCATCCTGTCCGACGGCGATGCGGTCGAGTTCGCCGGCGGATCGGAAGGCGGCCGTGTGATCTTGCTCGCCGGTCGGCCGCTGCGGGAGCCGGTCGTCCAATACGGACCGTTCGTCATGAATACGCGCGAGGAGATCGACCAGGCGGTGCGCGACTACCAGAGCGGTGCGCTGACCGGCGGCGTCGCGCCGGCGCGGCCGCATTGACGCCATGATTCGAGGGGCTCGCGCGGCGGCATCGCCGAAGCGACGCCCGCGGCCCGTCCGGTTGAAAAAACCCCGCATGCGCGGGGTTTTTTTCGAGCGTTCCGTCAGCTGTTGGGCTGATGCTGCTCGATGGCGTTGTCGAGGCAGCTGTCGCGCTGCGACTCGTCGCGCTCCTTCGCGCACTGCCGCAGCGCCTGCCGGTAGGTTCTTTCATCGGGCGAAACGGCTTCGCGGTGGTGCATCGCCATCCCGTGCGCATGCCGCATCGGCGCGGTTTTGGCCGGCTCGGCGGTGCTTTGCTGCGTCTCGGTTGGCTGCGAGGCCGCGTTCGGATCGGCCGACATCTTGTCGCTGGGTTGCGGCGACGGTTGTGCCGGCATCGCATGGGTGGTGCCCTTGTCCGCGCGCATCAGCGAGTTGCTGTCGCTCGTGTTCTGGGCGCCTGCCGCGCCGACGAACAATGCGAGGCTCGCGCCCAGCAGGAATTGGTAAGCGTATTTGGTCATCAGAGTGCCTCCATCGAAGTTTGGCGTCCCGCATGCGGCGCAGCTCCTCCGGTTGCGCACCTTGAAACTATCGGCTGAAATCGCCATCAGTGGTATCGGACGCGCTCCGATTCGGACGTAGGACTGCCGGCGGCACGGCCGGGAGCGCGACGCGCCCGCCACGCCACGCGGCCGATACCTTGGTCGGCGGGACGCACCGACCGACAGTGCGCGCGTTACCACAATCGACGTATCCACTTCCGAAAGACCGAACATGAGCACAACGCTCGATCTCGACGCCTATCTTCAACGCATCCAATGGGACGGCGCGACGTCGCCCGACCTGGAGACGCTATCAGGGCTGCTGCGCGCGCATATGGCGCACATACCTTTTGAAAATCTCGATGTCCTGCTGGGCCGGCCGATACATCTCCAACTCGAAGGCCTGCAGGCCAAGCTGGTGCGCGCTCGTCGCGGAGGCTATTGCTTCGAGCATGCGACCCTGTTTGCCGCGGTGCTGGAAGCTCTTGGATTCGAGCCCGTCCGCCATACCGCCCGCGTGGTCGTGGTCGCCGCTCGCAGCGCGGCGCCTCGCACCCACATGTTTCTTACCGTTCCGCTCGCCGAGCGAAGGTTTGTCGTGGATCCGGGCTTCGGCGCGCTCGCGCCGCGCGTGCCGGTGCCGCTGGTGGATGGAGTCGAAGCACGCACCGATCATGAAAGCCACTGGATGGCGCGCGAAGAGGGCCTGTGGATCATGCGCACGCGAACGACTGACAAGACTGTCGACTGCTGGGTAACGACACTCGAGCGCGACAACCTGGTCGATTTCGAAGTGGGGAACCACTACACGGCGACCCACCCCGCGTCACCGTTCGTCAACCGGCTCATGCTGCGCGCTCTGACGCCCAATGGACGGGTCACGGTGATGAACCGCGACTTGACCATTTGGCAGGCCAATTCGCCGCAACCGACACAGCTCGCCGACCGCACCGAGCTGCGGGCGTGCCTCGCCCGGCATTTCGGCTTCGACCTGCCTGAGGTCGAGCATCTGCGCATACCATCGGTGCCGGAATGGAATTAGGCGAGCTCTTCCGACGCGGCTGAGCCGGGCGCTTCTTGCCGCTGTAGGACCATGGCCGAGGGACCGCTGCCGAAACTCCTTGCTGCAAAAGAGACGGCCGCTGATGGCGTTGGAGCAGGCTTCGGGCGACGATCGATGCAGAGGGATAAGCCCGTCAACAAGGAGACGACATGAATCGCGCGTTGATGCAGAGCTTGGTGTTCACCGCAGCGGTCGCGCTCGCCGGGATCGCGGGGGCCGACGACGGCGGGCCGGCTGCCAACGGCGTCGCAGTGCGACAGAGCCCGGGAGCGCAAGGCCCCAGCGCCGCCGCACCGACGGTCAGCGGCACGGAATTGCCGGCGATGGGCGCTGAAGAGCCCAAGCGGTTGCCGCCGACGACCGTTAATGGATATCGCGACGAGCGGCTTCCAGTTCCCTGTGATCGCCGCCAAGGCACCGGCAAGGAAGCGTGTCAGGCGCAACTCGCGGCGAAGTACGCCGAGATGGACAGGCTCTGCCGCATCGTTTCTTCGGGGTCCGACCTCCCGGTCTGCATCAAGAACGCCTATTCGGCCGACTGACGGCCAGGCGCGCCGGCGCAGGGCGTCGGCGGGGGTGCCGGAATGGCGAACACAGGCGCGGCGTCCCCGCAAGTCCTGGTGGCATGCTGGGCCCCGAGGTCCGCGTAAGTCGCGATCTGCGCCGCCCCCGCCGGCGCAGCTAGGGCGATCGCAGCAAGGGTGGCTCGAGCGAGCATTTCGGACCTTCGATATCATGACGGAAAGCTGACCTCATGGTGACCCGACATCCGCATGCCATTCCGCCGGCCGTGACGTTAGCGGGGCCGTACCGCCGATTGCCAGGAGGCGCGGCCCTTGCCTGCGCGCGCCGTCCGGAGGGCCAAGTCCGCACGCCGTTCGTCCGGTTGGTCCTTCGCTCCGAGCAATTCACGTGGTGACGCGTCGGGTCCGCGACTCGAGCGCGCTGGCCGTCGAGCACGCACACACGCTGCACCGGCTTTGGCGTCACCGCGACGCGAGTCGCGCGGCGCTGCGGCAGTTCCAGGTGCGCAAGCTCCGCGTGCTCGTCGCGCATTGCCGCCGCGACGTCGCCGCCTACCGCGAACATTGGCGCGCAGCGGACTTGAGTCCTGCCGACATCACCACGCCGGAGGACATCCGGCACCTCCCGACGATCGGCAAGAACGAACTGCGCAGCCGGCCGGTGGGCGCGACGATCGTCGACGGTGCCGACCCGCGCCGGCTGGTGCGGCACCTGACCAGCGGGTCGTCCGGGCAGCCGTTCACGATCTACCGCTCGAAACGCGAGGAGCACCTGCTGAACCTCTTCCGCATGCGGGCATACGCGCGGGTCGGCGTGCGGCTCTTCGACCGGATCGCGCGCTTCCAGCAGATGCCGCTCGATCGGCTCCGGCGCTGCTGGCCGGGTCGCCTGCGGCAGGGGCTGGGGATTTACCGGGAGGAAGTGCTGGACGCGATGGCGCCCGTGGATGAGATGATCGAGCAGCTGCTGCGCTGCCGCCCCGATGTCGTCGCCGGGTACGCCTCGACGCTGCAGCATGTCGCCGCCGGGCTGCGCGAGCGCGGACTGGACCGCACGCTGCACCCACGCGTGGTTTTCACCGGGGCGGAGGTCCTCGGAACCGCGGCGCGACGCCGCATCGAGCAGGCGTTCTCGGCGCCGCTCGTTGACTTGTACGGTTCCCACGAGTTCAACCTGCTCGCATCGCAATGCCGGGAAAGCGATGGCTACCACGTCTGCGACGACAATGTTTTGCTGGAGGTGCTCGGCGAAGACGGGCGCCCGGTCGGGATCGGCGAGACCGGCGAAGTCGTGGCGACCGCGCTCCACTCCTATACGATGCCCTTCGTCCGCTATCGCACCGGCGACCTCGCGATTCGCGGCCCGGACGCATGCCCGTGCGGGCGGGCGTTTTCCACGTTGCGCGCGATCCAGGGCCGCGCGACCGACTACTTGCGCCTTCCGGGCGGCCGTTGCGTCCACCCGTTCGTCATCACCGGCTACGTTGCCGAGCGCGAAGCCGGATGGGTCTCGCAGCTCCAGTTGGTGGAGACCGACCTGGGGCGCGTGCTACTGAAGATCCAGCCCGAGTCGGCGCCGCGGCCCGAAGACATCGAGCGCGTGCGCGCATTCGGCGCCGCCATCCTCGGCGCCGACGTCCACTTCGACGTCACGCTGGTCGACGGATTCGTGCCGCATCGGAGCGGCAAATTTCCCTTGTATGTCTCGCTGCGCCGGGAGGTGCTGCACGCGGAGCGGAGCTTCGACGTCTGACCTCCAACCGGCGGTGTCGGCGCTCGCATGCCGCTGGTCCCGACTCACCCTTTCAGGTTTTCCTTCAAGAAGGCGAGGGTGCGCGACCACGCCAGCTTGGCCGCCGCTTCGTCGTATCGCGGCGTCGTATCGTTGTGGAAGCCGTGATTCGCGCCTGGATACATGTACATCTGATAGCGCACGCCGTTGGCCTTGAGCGCGGCCTCGAACGCCGGCCAGCCCGCATTGGTACGCTCGTCGAGGCCCGCATAGTGGATGCGCATCGGCGACTTAATCCTGGCGGCATCCGCGGCGCTCGGTTGGCCACCGTAGAACGGCACCGCGGCGGCCAGATCGGGCATCCGCGTGGCCAGCGTGTTGACGATGCCGCCCCCGAAGCAAAATCCCACCGCCCCGATCTTGCCCGTGCATTCGGGGCGTGACTGCAGAAACGCGGCGGCGGCGACCAGGTCCTCGGTCCGTTTCTTCGGGTCGAGCTTGCCGAAAAGCCGCGCCGCTTTTTCTTCGTCGCCCGGATAGCCGCCGACGGGCGCCAGCGCATCCGGCGCGAAGGCGACGAAGTTGTCCACCGCCAGGCGCCGGGCTACGTCCTCGATGTACGGATTCAAGCCGCGGTTCTCGTGATATACGACGACGCCAGGCAGCTTGCCCCCGGGATTCGCCGGCCGCGCAAGATAGCCGCGCATCGTGCCCGAACCGTGCGGCGACGGGTAGGTCAGGTACTCGGTCCGGATCCGCGGGTCGTCCTTGGCGATCTGCTGCGCCAGCGCATAGTTGGGCGTGAGGCTTGCCAGCATCGCCGCGGCAGTAAACCCGCCCACGGCATACCTGGCGGCACGATCCAGAAAATCACGGCGGCCGATCATGCCGTGAATGTAGCCATCGAACAGCTTGAGGACTTCGGGAGGGAAATCGCTCGCCTGTTTCCGATCCATTCGCATGCTCCTTCGAGTTGGCCGGGAGTCCTCCCTG
>JBOIGD010000231.1:0-7118 GCA_050742615.1 Casimicrobiaceae bacterium
GCCGGTGCAGCGTCTGCGGGCCGAACACCACGTCGACGTAGGGCGCGCGCGCGACGATCGCCGCCCCCTCCTGGCTGGCAACGCAGCCGCCGACGCCGATGATCAGGTCCGGATTGGCGGCCTTCAGCCCGCGTACGCGGCCGAGGTCGTGAAAGACGCGCTCCTGCGCCTTCTCGCGGACCGAACAGGTGTTGAACAGGATGACGTCGGCGTCGTCCGGCCGTGCGGTCGGCTCGAGGCCCTCGGCCGCGCGCAGCACGTCGGCCATCTTGTCCGAGTCGTACTCGTTCATCTGGCAGCCAAACGTGCGGATGTACAGCTTTCGGCTCACGGAAAACGGCGGGGCGTCTTGGGCTGCTGGCAAAAGGGGCGACGATTATAGCAGCACGCGAAGCAACGGACGCGCCGCTTGTCGTCGGCGAGCGGTATAATCGCCGCAGCAGGTGTCCGCCGCGATTCCCTTCGCGGCGGGTGAAACGGGAAGCCGGTGTCGCCGCGGGAGTTCGCTCCCCGGTCATTCCGGCGCTGCCCCCGCAACGGTAGGTCGGTGCGGACGATCCGAGATGCCACTGTGCGCGCCGCGCATGGGAAGGCGGACCGTCCGGCGTCTGGCGCGAGCCAGGCGCGTACCGGCGAGCCCGGAGACCGGCCTGCCCCGGGACGCCTGCGCGATCACGCAGAGCTCCGGACCGAGGCGCATCGCGGGAGGCGATGTCCGGCCGGATGCCGCCCTCGCGTGCAGCTCGCGCCGAACGTTTTCTCCGCGTTGCAACGACTTGCCGCCGTGCGGGGACGCACGGCATTGCGGAGAATGCGATGGTCCAACTGGCGGCGCTGACCCGATCCTTCCTGCTAGTGATCGCCCTGACCGTACGCGCCGGGCCCGCGCCGGCGCAGTCCGCCCCCGGTACGCTCGCGCTCGATCCGCTGGTGGTCATCGCGGCGCGCGCACCGCAACCGTGGTCCGAGCTGGTCGCCGATGTGACCGTGATCGGCCCCGAGGATATCGCGCGCGGCGGCGCGCAAAGCCTGGCCGAGCTGCTGCGGAGCGTGCCGGGGGTCGAGATCGTCATGAACGGCGGTCCGGCGTCGACCAGCGGCGTGTTCCTGCGCGGCGCCAACACCAACCAGACGCTGGTGTTGGTCGACGGCCTGCGCGTCGGCTCGTCGACTTCCGGCACCGCTGCGCTCGAGGCGATTCCCCTCGACCAGATCGACCATATCGAGATCTTGCGCGGACCGGCGTCCAACCTCTACGGCGCCGATGCGATCGGCGGCGTGATCCAGGTGTTCACCCGCGCCGGCGGCGGCGTGCCGGCCGCCCATGCCAGCGCGGGCTACGGCACGCACGGTAGCGGCGCCGTCTCGGGCGGCGCCTCGGGCGGCGCCGGCGCCTGGCGCTACGCCTTCGACGCCGGCCACACGCAAAGCGCCGGGTTCAATGCCATCGCCAATCCGGCCAATTTCAGCTTCAACGACGACCGCGACGGTTACCGGCGCGACGATGCCGGCGGCCGCATCGCCTATCGCTTTGCCCCGGAGCAGGAATTGTCGGCGCGATTCCTGAAGAGCCGCCTGAATGCGCAGTTCGACTCCGGCCCGGGCTTCGATGACCGCACGATCACGACGGTCGAGAGCTACGCGCTCGCCAGCCGCAACCGGCTGAACGCGTATTGGATCAGCCGGCTCGAAGCCGGCGAAACCGGCGACGACAGCGATACGCGCACCGGCTTTGGAGCGTCGCGGTTCACCACCCGCCAGCGCCTCTACGCGTGGCAAAGCGACTTCGCATTGCCACGCGGAACGCTAGTCCTGGCATTGGAGCGGCGCGAAGAGCGCGTCAGCGGCGACACCGCTTTCGCAGTCAGCTCGCGCGATACCAACGCCGTGGCCGGCGTCTACCGCCTCGCCGACGGGCCGCAGGCGCTGCAGCTCAATCTGCGTCGCGACGACAGCACGCAATTCGGCGCGCGCACGACCGGCGCGTTGGCTTACGGCTACGGGTTCGCTTCCGGCTGGCGCGCGAGCGCGAGCTACGGCACCGCATTCAAGGCGCCGACGTTCAACGATCTGTACTTTCCGGGCTTTTCCAATCCGGACTTGCGTCCCGAGTCAGCGCGCAACGCGGAGGTGGCGCTGCGCTACGCCTCGGACGGTCTCGCGGCCGGCATCGTCGCCTACCGCAACCGGGTGCGCGATCTGATCGTGTTCCAGTGCGATGCCGCGTTCAATTGCGCGCCGCAGAACGTCGCCGACGCGACCCTGCAGGGTGTCACGATCGAGCTCGGTTTCGATCTTGGGACGACGACCGTACGCGCCAGCGCGGACCTGCAGCGACCGGAGGACGCGAGCGGGCACCTGCTGCCGCGCCGGGCGCGGCGGCACGCCGCGCTCGCGGTCGAGCAGGCGCTTGGGGCGGCTCGATTGAGCGCCGAGCTGGTCGCATCGTCGGCCCGGTTCGACGATGCGGCCAACGCGCGCCGCCTGGGCGGCTATGCGCTGCTGAACGTTTCCGCCGAAGTGCCGCTTAACGCGCGCTGGACCGCGTTCGCGCGGCTCGACAACGCGCTGGACAAGCACTACGAGCTCGCAGCCGACTACAACACCGCCGGCGCGACGGTGTTCGCCGGGCTGCGCTGGCGATACTAGGCGCCAGGCGTGCGTAGAACGCTCATTTGCGCTCTGCTGTCGGCGGTGTGGCTGCTGCCGCTCGCGAGTCGCGCCGCCCCGATCGTCGTACGCGACGGCACCGGCGCGGCGGTCGAGCTCGCCGCGCCGGCGCGGCGCATCGTGAGCCTGGCGCCCAGCGCCACCGAACTGCTGTTTGCCGCGGGCGCCGGCGAGCGCGTCATCGCGGCCAGCGATCCGGCCGACTGGCCGCCGGAAGCGAAGCGCCTGCCGCGGGTGGGCGACGCGCGTTCGCTCGATCTCGAACGGATCGTGAGCCTTAAGCCCGACCTTGCCGTCGCCTGGCCGTATGTGGCGCCGGCGCAGATCGAGCGCTTGCGCGCCCTGGGCGTCCCGGTCTACTCGAGCGACCCGCACACGCCGGAGGCGATCGCCGCCGACATCGAGCGTCTCGGCGCGCTGGCCGGCACCGCCGCGGTCGCGAATGCCGCG
The DNA here is from genome assembly GCA_050742615.1 of Casimicrobiaceae bacterium. Lineage (GTDB taxonomy): Bacteria > Pseudomonadota > Gammaproteobacteria > Burkholderiales > Casimicrobiaceae > PALSA-1003. The sequence continues at coordinate 3,121 of JBOIGD010000231.1, forward strand.
GCGGCGCGCTTTCGCGCGCGCCTCGCGGCGCTGCGCGAACGCGAGCGCGGCGCGCCACCGATCCGCGTGTTCTACGAGATATGGCACCAGCCGCTGTACACGGTCGGCGGCGCGCACCTGATCACGGCGGCCATCGGGCTCTGCGGCGGCGAGAACGTCTTTGCCGGCCTCTCGCTGCCGGCGCCCTCGGTCAGCGTTGAGGCGGTTCTGGCGGCGCGCCCCGACGTGATCGTGGCGGGGACGGACGCCGCGGTCCGCCCTCCCTGGCTCGACGACTGGCGGCGATGGCCGGACCTGCCGGCGGTCGCGCGCGGCAACCTGTTCGTCGTCGACGCCAACCTGCTGCACCGCGCGGGTCCGCGCTTCGTCGACGGCGCCGAAGCGCTTTGTGCGCTCATCGACCGCGCGCGAGCGAACGCCGCGCGCTGAGCACGGGGCCGACCCAGCGCGCGGCGAGTACGCGCTCAGCCTGGGCCCGGGCACCAATGGTCAACCGGGCGCGAAAACCGGCCCGTGCGCGGTCGCCACCGCCTGCAGCGGCACGCCGTAGAGCTGCGACAGCCGCGCGGCGGTCAGGAGTTCCGCGGCGGGACCCGCGTGCGCGGCGCCGCGGTCCAGCAGCAGCGCATGGTCGCAGCAGCGCACCGCGAGGTTGACGTCGTGCAGCACCATCAGGATCGCCTTGCCCTGCGTGCGAGCGAGCGACGTCAGGCAATCGAGCAGCGCGAGCTGGTGCGCGAGGTCCAGATGGCTCGAGGGCTCGTCGAGGAGCAGCAGGTCCGGCTGCTGCGCCAGCAGCGCCGCGAGTGCCACGCGGCGGCGCTCGCCGCCGGAGAGCGTCCGCACGTCGCGCGTTTCGGCCTGGCCGATGCCCATCGCGGCCAGCGCAGCGCGGGCGATCGCGACATCCTCGGCGCCTTCCCATTGCCAGCGTGAGAGATGCGGATGCCTTCCGACGAGCGCCGTTTCCAGCGCGGTCGCGGCGAACGGGTCGCTGTCGTCCTGCAGGAGGACGGCGCGGCGGCGCGCAAGGTCGCGGGCCGACATCTGCCGCAGCGGCACGCCGGCCAGCTCGATCGTGCCGGCGGCCGCGGGGCGCAGGCCCGCGAGCGTGTGCAGCAGCGTGGTCTTACCGGCCCCGTTGCGTCCGAGGATCGCCCAGGATTGTCCCGCCGCGACAGCAAGGCCCAGGTTGCGGCAAACGGTCAGCGCGGCGATGCGCACCGTCAACCCGCTGACCCGCAGCAACGGCGCGGCGCTCACCGTTCGCGTCGCAGCAGGACCAGGAACACGGGAACGCCGATCAGCGCGGTGACCACGCCGACAGGCAGCTGCGCCGGTGCGGCGAGCTGCCGCGCCAGCGTGTCCGCAATCAGAAGCATCGCGCCGCCGGCGAGCGCGGAAGCGGGCAACAGCGCGCGCTGGTCGTTGCCCAGCAGCAGGCGGATCGCATGCGGCACGATCAGGCCGACGAAGCCGATCGCTCCGGCGGTGGTGACCGCGACCGCGGTCAGCAAGGCGGCCAGCGCGAAGATCATCCAGGGCAGCCAGGCGATCGGCACGCCCAGGGCCGCGGCGACCGCATCGCCCCGCGCCAGCGCGTTCAGGTCGCGGGCGAACGGCAGCGCGACGACCAGCGCCAACGCCAGTACGATCAGCGGCGTCCACGCCGCAGGCGGCGACGAGAGGTCGCCGATCAGCCAGAACAGCATGCCGCGCAACTGTCCTTCGGGCGCAAGCGTCAGGAGCAGCGCGACCGCCGCGCCCCAACCCGCCGCGACGATGACGCCGGTCAGCAGGAGGCGGGTAGGCGACCAGGCGCCCGAGCCGCGGGCGAGCGCGAATACCAGGACGGTCGACGCGAACGCGCCGGCGAAGGCACCCGCGGGAATCAGCCAGGCGGCGGCGCCCAGCAGCATCGCCGTCAGCGCGCCGACCGCAGCGCCGCCTGAGACGCCCAGTACATACGGGTCGGCGAGAGGGTTGCGCAGCAGCACTTGCAGCAGGGCGCCGGCCATCGCCAGCGCACCGCCGGTGGCAAACGCGGCCAGCGCGCGCGGCAGGCGCAACTCCTGCACAATCATGCGCGGCATCGCCTCGCCGCCGCCGATGAGAGCGCGCAACACGGTACGCGGGTCGAGCGCGATGCTGCCGACGCCAAGCGCCAGCGCGAACGCCGCGAGGGCGGCGGCGGCGAGGGTGACCAGAGCCAGCGCGGCGGGGATCCGGGTCATTGCGGCGAGGGCGCGGGCTGCGACGCGAGGGCGCAGGCGGCAGCCGGCGGGGCCACGATTATAGCCTCCGGCAGGTGGACTATAATTCGAGTTCGGCCGGCGTGGCGGCCACGCGCATGCGCGCCGCTGCGGCGGCCCCGGCAAGGCGCGACTCGGGAATATCCCAGCGATGAGCAAGGCATTCACCCGCGAAGACGACGACGAGATCGACGACGAGGTCGAGGAAGCTTCGCCCTTGCCCGCCGGCGCGCGGAACTACATGACGCCGGGCGGGTTCGCGCGGCTCAAAGCGGAGCTCAGCGAACTGGCGGACAAGGAGCGGCCCGAAGTCGTCGCGACCGTCGCCTGGGCGGCGAGCAACGGCGATCGCTCCGAGAACGGCGACTATATCTACGGCAAGAAGCGCCTGCGTGAAATCGATCGCCGTATCCGTTTCCTGATCCGCCGGCTCGACATCGCCGAAATCGTCGATCCGATGGCGCGTCGCGACGCCGACGACATCGACCAGATATTCTTCGGCGCAACCGTGACGGTGCGCGATTCTCACGGCGAGACGCGCACGATAAGCATCGTCGGCGTCGATGAGATCGACACCCATCGCGGCTACATCAGCTGGGTATCGCCGATGGCGCGCGCGCTGATCAAGGCGCGCGAGGGCGACGTCGTGACCTTGAAAACGCCGGGCGGGACCGAGGAACTGGAGATTCTCGAAGTGCGCTACAAGGCGCTCGACATCGCCTGACGCGGCGGCCGCCCCGTTGACGCGGCCCGAAGCTTGCCCCTATAGTGCCATGACAATGGAATCCGAACTCGCGGAATTCGCCGGTCTCGAGCAGAAGCTGGCGCTGCTGCTGGCCGACTACAATAGGCTGCGCGCCGAAAGCGATTCGCTGAAGCGCGAGCTCGGGCGCGCACTGGAGCAGAACCGGGCGCTGACCGCGCGCATCGGCGCGGCGACGTCGCGGATCGACGCGCTGCTGCAGCAATTGCCCGAATCGCTCGGCTGATCCGATGGACGATGGCGCGACCACTCTCGACGTATCGATCCTCGGACGCGAGTATCGGGTCGCTTGCAAGCAGTCGGAGCGCGACGAGCTCCTGCTCGCGGTGCAGCTCCTCGACCGGCGCATGCGCGAAATCCGCGATTCGGGCAAGATCGCCGGCACCGAGCGCATCGCGGTGATGGCGGCGCTCAACATCGCGCACGAGTTGCTGCAGGCGAAGGGCGGCCACGCCGTCACGGCGACCCCGGGCGGTTTTGACAGCGCCGGCATTCGGCGTAGAATTTCCGCGATGCAGTCTGCCATCGATCGTGCGATGGCGGATCAGGACAAGCTGTTCTAGGCTGCTGCTCGCGAGAGCGAGCGTGGCAATCCCGATCCCATTTGTCTCACTGTCCCCTGCGGTGTTCGAGCCGGCCATACACTCTTTGAACCAATGCTAACTTAGCGAGGTTGCCGAGCCTCAAACGGACCGGTGTGCGTTCCCTACGCGGAAGCGCCTGATGGTCCTGGCAGGCGACCCTCTTGAACTCAGGTTCAAGATGACGGTTGGCACGGCACAGGTGGGGGGCACCCATTCCGGCACCCGTCCCGTTGTGGGGAGGGGCTTCCGATTCGCGACGGCCTGAGCCGACGATGCGCTACTGGCTGATGAAATCCGAGCCCGACGAGGTGTCGATCGACGATCTCGCCGCGATGCCCGGCCGCACCGTCGCCTGGTACGGCGTGCGCAACTACCAGGCGCGCAATTTCATGCGCGACC
>JBOIGD010000232.1:0-3377 GCA_050742615.1 Casimicrobiaceae bacterium
TGGATGACATGCAGCGGCAAGCCGACGCTCAACGTGGCACGCAGCGTCTGCGTTCCGATGATGTCGCCGCAATGGATGACGACCGCGGCGCCCTCGGCTGCGCCCGCACGCACCGCCCGCGCGAGCGGGTCGGACCGGTCGTGGCTGTCCGATACGATGCATATCTTCATTGCCGCATCATAGCGTACGCCGCAACGCAGCTGCCGCGTCCAACCCCCGACGCACGGCTCGCAGGGTCCTCCGCGGAAGCCGCATCGAGCGTGCTTATGACCCCATCAGCAATTTCGTCGGACGCGGGTCGTCTCGTGCGCTAGCGTTGCAGTCTCTCATCCCGCGAGCAGGTGATCGCCATGGCCGGCCTCGTACTACCGCACGGTGGCCGCGACCTGCGGCCCCTCCAATTGCTCGGCGAGGCTCGTACGGCGGAAATGCAGCGCGCTAATACTCTCCGCCGGTTGCCCATCACCTCGCGCGAGAAAGGGGATGTAGTGATGCTCGGCATCGGGGGCTTCACGCCGCTCGCCGGCTTCATGACGCATGCGGACTGGCGCGGGGTCTGCAATGACATGCGCACTGCGGACGGCACGTTCTGGCCTATCCCGATCACGCTGTCCGCGGAGCCGGGCATCGCCGATTCGATCAGTGTGGGGGAAGACGTTGCGCTCGTCGATGCCGACGACGGTTCGCTGCGCGCCGTGCTGTCAGTCACCGAGAAGTATCGGATCGACAAGGCGCACGAATGCCAATCGGTGTTCAAGACCACCGACGCGGATCATCCCGGCGTACGCATGGTGATGGAGCAGGGCGACGTCAACCTGGCGGGACCACTGCGGGTGCTCGGAGACGGAGGATTCAAAGCACGGTACGGCACATTGTTCAAGACGCCCGAGGAGACGCGCGCCGAGTTCACGCGACTTGGCTGGTCGCGCGTGGCCGCGTTCCAGACTCGCAATCCCATGCATCGGTCGCACGAATACCTCGCGAAGGTCGCCATCGAGGTGTGCGACGGCGTGCTGGTCCATTCGCTGCTCGGAAACCTGAAGCCGGGCGACATTCCCGCCGAGGTTCGCACGCGCGCGATCGGCGTCCTGATCGAGAAATACTTCCGCGCGGGGACCGTCGTGCAGGCAGGTTATCCGCTCGACATGCGCTACGCCGGACCTCGCGAGGCCCTGCTGCATGCGCTGTTCCGGCAAAACTACGGTTGCGCTTATTTGATCGTCGGTCGCGATCACGCAGGCGTCGGCAACTACTACGGGCCGTTCGACGCGCACCGGATCTTCGACGAGATTCCGAGCGACGCGCTACTCACGCAGCCGCTGAAGATCGATTGGACCTTCTGGTGCTACAAGTGCGGTGGAATGGCCTCGGCCCGGACCTGTCCGCACGACGATGCGGACCGGTTGCTGGTGTCAGGCACCAAGCTCCGCAAATGGCTCTCGGAAGGCAGCCCCGTCCCCGCAGAGTTCAGCCGGCCGGAGGTCCTCGAGATCCTGCGCGCGTACTACGCGTCGCTGGAAGAGCACCAGAAGGTTGAGGTCAAGCTGAGCGGGCACTCGGCGCGCTGACTCGCGCGCGCTAGATAGGCGCGCGACGTTCAGTCGGCCGCGAGGCGGTTCTGCGGCGAGCTCGCGGCGGCGAGCCGTTCCTTCGCGAAGGCGACGAAGTCGTTGACGACCTTCGAGTGGATGCGTTCCTTCGGGTATACCACGGACAGGTGACGGATCAGCGGCGGCGCCAGGGGGATCTGCACGAGATCGCCGAGGCGCATTTCCTTTTCAGCGGTCGCGCGCGACATGATGGCGAATCCCAGTCCGGTCGCGACCAGGCCCTTCAGAGCCTCGGGGCTCGACGCTTCCATGATCACTTGCAGCGACTCGGGCGCGAGGCCAGCCTTCTGCAGGTGATGATCGATCACCTCGCGCGTGCCCGACCCCAGCTCGCGGCTGATGTACGGATGTTCGGTCAACGCCTGCAACGCGAGCGACTGGTGGCGCGCAAGCGGATGCGACGGCGCGCACACGACTTGCAGCTCGTCGTCGCAGCACACGTCGGTAACCAGCGTGCGCAGGTGCGAATCGCCCTCGATGAAGCCCAGGTCGAGACTGCGTTCGGCGACGCGCGACTGCACCGCTTCCGAATTGGCGACGATGAGCTGCGGAACGATCCCAGGGTGGCGCGACTTGAACTCGCCCACGATGCGCGGCAGCAGGAATTCCGCGATGGTGGTGCTGGCACCGATCAGGAGCGGACCGACTTCACGGCCGGTCAGCTCCTTGACCCGGGTGTCGAGCTCCGCCGACAGCGCGAGGATGCGCTCGGCGAAGTCGAGCGCCACGACGCCGGCCGGGGTCAGCGTGATGCGTCCATTGGCGCGATCGAACAGGCGCGTCTGGAAGTGATCCTCGAGCTGCCGGATCTGGAAGGTCACAGCCGGCTGCGTCATGCAGAGCGCGTCGGCCGCCTTGGTAAAGGACCTGTGCCTGGCGACCGCCTGGAAAGCTTGGAGCCGACGATCGGCCATGAATGGAATCGCTGAGTGCAGGGACTGCGAATCAGCAATGATACGCCATCCGTCGCGGGGCTCCCGTCGAGCGCATTGTGCGGCGCAACACAGTTCCTTACTTATTGCCGGATAAACGAGTTGAATTGGCCGAAACACGCCGCGCATGGCAGATTGGGTGGTTGGTGACGCTACGCAGGCGGCCGGTCACCAAGCCAAGACTTTGCCATGCGGCCCTCCATCGCTTGAACGCGCTACAGGGTCCTGATCTCGCAGATCTGAATAGGGCGCAGGAGGAAAAATTCGATGCTGAGCGTCAATCCGTTCGCCGTCGCGGGCGCGTCGCTGCCTGCCGGCTTCCTGCAGGGGTTCCTGGTGGTGATGGTCTTGGCCGTGGTGGTCGGGACGCTCTTCGACATCGTCCACAAGGGCAGCGCGAGCTATTTCTTCGCCAACATGCGCAAGTCGAAGAGCAAGGGTCGCTCGATGGGAGGCGGCGAGCTGGCCTCGATCGCCGTGCGGACCGCGGTCGTCGACGTGCTCATGTCGGGCGAGTTCTGTAACCAGAAACGCCGCGTGGCGCATTTGCTCGGCATGTACGGGTTCGTCCTTTACGTCGTGGCCACGGCGGTCATGGTGCTCGGCTACCCGACCGGCGCTGCGGCCACGCCGGCGATCTGGCCGATGTTGTGGTGGATCGGTGCCCTGATGGTGCTGGTGGGCGGCTACGGGTTCTGGTTCTTCATCCGCGTGGACGTCGCCGCGGAAGGCAACTCGCCCTTCCATCTGGCGAAGGCGGACCTCTTCGTCCTCTCGCTGCTCGCGAGCATGACGCTGGCGGTTCTGTGGGCCGCCACCGGCGGTGGCGTTGGCC
>JBOIGD010000233.1:0-4445 GCA_050742615.1 Casimicrobiaceae bacterium
CTTCCCAGCAGCGGACGTCAATCGCTGCTGCCGCGCCACCTGTGGCGCAACTACGTCAATGTGCTGCGGCATCCGGAGTTTCTGCTGCTCGGAGCAATACCGGCGCTCAACTTTGCAGCCTTCTTTCTGTATATCGCCAGCGCGCCTGCGTTCCTGATGGATTTGCTCGGCGTTTCCAGCTACGGCTTCGCGTGGCTCTTCGTTCCAATGATCACGGGAGTGATGATCGGTGCGTTCGTCTCCGGACGCGTTGCCGGTATGATGACGCCGCGCCAGACGATCGGCTTGGGCTACGTACTCATGTTCACCGGCGCCGCTGCCAATCTCACCACTGCTGCGCTGGTATCGCCCGGTGTGCCGTGGCACGTCCTGCCGATCATGATCTATGCATTGGGCAGCAGTGTCCTGATGCCGTCGGCTACGCTGCTGATGCTCGACCTTTTTCCGACGATGCGCGGGCTCACGTCGTCACTCCAGGGTTTCCTGCAATTCGTTCTCGCCGCGGTCAATGCCGGCACGATAGCCCCATTGCTGGCCGGTTCGTTGCTGGCGCTGGCGCTGGGGATGGCAGCCTTCACAATTATCAGCCTGCTGCTGTGGCTCGCTTACCTGCGCCGCGCTGATTCGTAACACCTTTCCTTCGACGACCATGCATCTGCTGCGTGTTTCCTTGCTGTTTATTGCGTTGATCCCTGCGTTCGCCGGCGCCGCCCAATCACTGCCTACGATCGAGTTGACAATCAACGGTCACCGCCTGACGGCGGAGATCGCCGCAACGGAGGCGACGCGGACGACCGGTCTGATGCGCCGGTTCAGCCTGCGCCCCGATCACGGCATGCTGTTCGTTTTCACCGCGCCGCAGCCGCTCGCCTTCTGGATGAAGGACACCTATGTCCCGTTGTCGATCGCGTTCATCGCGAGCGATGGTCGCATCCTCAATATCGACGACATGGCTCCGCAGACCGAAGCCACCCACCCGTCGCTCGGACCCGCACTGTTTGCGTTGGAGATGAAGAAGGGCTGGTTTGCGCAGCGCGATATCCGGCCCGGGGACCGCGTGAAGGGCCTGACGAAGGCGCCCAGAGCGGAGGGCTGACGTTGTCGAGCGATCGTCGAGGGCAAGCGCTGAGCCGTCAGCGAGCCTGCAATGCCCCTACCATTGTCGATGCAATGACACGCCCGACAGTTGCCCCGAATTTTCTCGCGACCCGCTCGACGACGTTCTCCTGCGGCGTGAAGTCGACGACGTCGGCGGCCTTGATGACGTCGCGGGCGACATAGTCGACACTGCCGAGCGCGTCGGCGAGCCCAAGCTCGATACTGCGTTGGCCATTCCAGATGAGGCCGGAAAAGAGCTCGGGCGATTCCTTGAGCCGAGCCCCGCGTCCATCCCTGACCGCGGCGATGAACTGTTCGTGGATTTCGGTCAGCATCTGCTGAGCGTATGCGCGCTGTTTCGCCGATAGCGGAGAGAATGGGTCGAGGAAGGTCTTGTTTTCCCCCGCGGTGATCGCCCGCCTCTCGATGCCGAGCTTCTGCATCGCCCCAACAAAGCCGAACCCGTCGATGATGACGCCGATCGATCCGATCAGGCTCGCCTTGTCCACATAGATCTTGTCGGTCGCGACGGCGACATAGTAAGCGCCGGACGCGCAGATTTCCTCGACGACCGTGTAGATCGGCGTGTCCGGATACTTGGCACGCAGCCTGTGGATTTCGTCGTTGATTTCACCGGCCTGCACCGGGCTGCCGCCGGGGCTGTTGATGCGCAGGACGACTCCCTGCGTCGTCTTGTTCTTGAATGCCGCGCGCAGCCCCTGGATTACGTTCTCGGCGCTGGCGCGGCTGTCGCTGTCGAGCTCGCCGTCTATGTCGACGACCGCAGTGCACTTGTCGGAGCAGCTCCGCTCCCCGTTTGCCATCGAGCCCAGCGCGGCGATCAGCCCGACGAACAGAAAGCTGAAAGTCAGCAGCTTGAAAAATATGCTCCAGCGGCGCGCGCGCTGCTGCTCGCGCAGTCCTTCACTCGCCAGCCGCTCGATGACGCCGCGTTCCCAGTTGTCGTCGGCCATTCAATCCTCGATGCAATAGATTGCGCCCTGACGCTCAGCCACCGCCACCGTCGCGGGGCGCGCACCGCGACACGGCTCGGCGACCCACAGACCGCTGTCGGGTTCGTGCGTCGCGCCGTGCGTTGCGCAGAGCAAGTATAGCTTGGCCGCGTCGAAGAAATCGCCGGATTCCCAGTCGAGCTTGGTCGCCCGGTGCCGGCACTCGTTGACAAAGGAGCAGGCGTTGCCGCACCAGCGGATCGCGAACGCGGGCCGCGATGCGCCGCCGGCGCGAACCTCGAAACGGATGTCCTTGCCGCTGTCGCGCAGATCGTCGCTGGCGAAAATTAGGCGTTGCTCGCGAGCCACGAGCGCAGTTCTCCGATCGAATGCACGATCGCCAGCGGAGACAGGGCCGCAAGGCCGGCAGACGGATGCGCCCCGTATGCGACGGCGACGGCGCTCACGCCGGCGTTGCGCGCGAGATCCAGATCGTGCGTCGTGTCGCCTATCATAAGTGTTTCGGCGGGCATGACGCCGGTCAAGTCCATCAACGAAAGCAGCATGGCCGGATGCGGCTTGGCGAAACTCTCGTCCGCGCAGCGCGATGCGACGAACCGGTGCGCGACGCCGTGCCGCGCCAGCGCGCGAGCCAGGCCGGCGCGTGTCTTGCCTGTCGCCACACCCAGCAGGAAGCCGCGGCGGTCGAGTTCGTCGAGCATCTCCGGTACGCCGGCGAACAGCGGAATGGTGGCGTCGCCAGCGAGGTAGTGAAAGCGATAGCGCTCCGAAAAGCGTGCGGCGCCCGCATCCTCGAGTCCGGGCGCGATCAGGGTGATCGCATCGCAGTGGCCCAGGCCAATGACGTGCCGCGCACTGCGGTCGTCCGGCGCCGGCAGCCCCAGGTCGCGGCAGCTCTGCTGAATGGCGCCTGCGATCAGCGCGGTCGAATCGGCGAGCGTCCCGTCCCAGTCGAACACCAGCAGACGATAGCGCTTGGTGTCGTCACGCATCGTCGGTCCGGCCGGCGTCGAGCCGCGCCACGAAATCGGCCAGATCGGCCGGTAGCGGCGCTTCGAACGCGATGTCGCGCGGTTCGACCGGGTGCCGCAGACCCAGACGCCAGGCGTGCAGGAACATCCGCTTGAGCCCCTGGCGGCGCAGCGCCTTGTTCCACGCAAAATCGCCGTACTTGTCGTCACCGGCCAGCGGAAAGTCGAGGTGCGTCAGGTGGACGCGAATCTGGTGCGTTCGCCCGGTGTGCAGCTCGGCCTCGAGGAGGGTCAGCGGTGGCGTCGCCGCCGGCCAGGTCTGGCGCCGATGGAATACCGTTCGAGCAGTCTTTCCGCCGCAACGCTCGACGCGCACGCGCCGTTCGCCTTCGCCGGTGAGGAACTTGGTCAGCGGCAGATCGACCTGCCGCTTGGCGTCGCGCCACCGGCCGCGCACCAGCACCAGATAGCGCTTGTCGACGCGCCCCTCCCGTAACGCGGCATGCAGTGCCACCAGCGCGGCGCGCTTCTTGGCCACCAGGAGCACGCCGGACGTGTCCCGGTCGAGACGGTGCACCAGCTCGAGGAATTTCGCTTGCGCCCGCGCCGCTCGCAATTGCTCGATCAGGCCGTAGGCGATGCCGCTGCCGCCGTGGACAGCGAGGCCCGGCGGCTTGTTGACGGCGATCAGCGCATCATCCTCGTACAGGATCGGCAGATCGATCGGCCGCGGCCCCGCCCGGGGGATCGCACCTGATTCGGCGATGCGTATCGGCGGGATGCGCAGTTCATCGCCGGCCATGAGTCGCGTATCGGGTTGCACGCGCTTGCGGTTCACGCGCACTTCGCCGCTGCGCAGGATGCGGTAGATGTGGCTTTTCGGAACGCCTTTGAGCATGCGCAGGAGGAAATTGTCGACCCGCTGCCCGGCGCCCGCCTCCCCCACTGCAAGGCGGTTCACAGAATCCTTGCTTAAATGGTTCATTTCATTATAATTGTGGTTGGCAGCGGCAAGCGACCGGTCCGTTGAACGGGGTGGCATGACCCGAAGCGGCCGGTTGCGCGGACCCCCGTATCAGGGCGTTTCGCGCTTGCCGGCCCCGAAGCCGGGGCAGGCTTTGGCAGCGAGGTTAAATCGGTTCACCGTCCGGACTCTGCGTGCCGGAAAAGTAACGATGTTAATGGAAGAGCGTAGTCTCCGCACCGGCCCTGTGGCACGATGAAGCGGCAACGACGCGCGGCGAAACGCAAGCTATTACGCGACGAATTCTGCATCTGGCCGCAATGTGTCCGGCGCAATCACGCCGGAACGCCGATTCGGCCACCAGACCGTTTGAGCGATAACGCGAAGAACACGATCCACGCTCCCGAGACAGGCAATCCTCAGTGTCCACCAAGTGAC
>JBOIGD010000234.1:0-3769 GCA_050742615.1 Casimicrobiaceae bacterium
GAATCGCCTCCAGTCGATGACACGCGAATAGGCGGAAGCGCCGGCGATGATCAGCTTCGGCTTGTGCTGCCGCGCCATGCGCTCGGCGGCGTCGTAGTCGATGAGCTCGGTGACCGGGTCTAGTCCATAGGCGACGACGTTGAACCACTTCCCCGACATGTTGACCGGCGACCCGTGGGTCAGGTGCCCGCCGTCCGGCAGGCTCATCCCGAGAACCGTGTCGCCGGGCTTCAGCACGGCGAAGAAAACGGCCTGGTTCGCCTGCGCTCCCGAGTGCGGTTGCACGTTGGCGTACTCGGCGCCGAACAGCCTCTTGACGCGCTCGATCGCCAGCATCTCGGCGACGTCGACGAACTCGCAGCCGCCGTAATAGCGCTTGCCCGGATACCCTTCGGCGTACTTGTTGGTGAGCTGCGAGCCCTGCGCTGCCATCACCGCGGCACTGGCGTAGTTCTCGGACGCGATCAGCTCGATGTGCGTTTCCTGGCGCGCGTTTTCGCCGGCGACGGCCTTCCAGAGCTCGGGGTCGGCCTGGCTGATCGTCTGCGCGCGGTGCGGCATGGCGGGCTTTTCGTGAACGAAAAAGGGCATTTTAGCATTGCGGCCCTGCTTTGCCGCAGTGCGGCAAGGCGATTGCCAGCGCGGCCAGCGCAGGTTAATCTTCGACGCGCGCCGCCGGGTCATCGCGCGCCGGGCGTGCGATCGCTCGCTGCGTTAGGATCGTCCCCGCCTGCACGCCAACCACCGGAGGGCTGCGCCGTGTCCTTCCTCCTGTCGCTTTCCAGACTGATCGATCGCATCACCGAGCGGATCGGCCACACGCTGTGTTGGCTGATCCTGATCACCGTCCTGATCAGCGCCGCCAACGCCGTCGTCCGCAAGGCCTTCAACTACAGCTCCAACAGCTACCTCGAAGCGCAGTGGTACCTGTTTTCGGCGGCGTTCCTCGGCGCCGCCGGCTACACGCTGCTGAGGAACGAGCACGTCCGCATCGACGTCATCGGCGGGCGGCTGTCGCGCCGCGCGCAGGTGTGGATCGACATCTTCGGCACGATCTTCTTCCTCATGCCGATGGCGATCCTGGTCGGCTGGCTGGCGTGGCCGCTGTTCATCGATGCCTACGTGCGCAACGAAGTCTCGACCAACGCCGGCGGGCTCACGATCTGGCCGGCGCGCCTGCTGGTGCCGGTCGGGTTCTTCCTGCTGGCGATGCAGGGCGTTTCCGAATTGATCAAGCGGATCGCCTTCCTGATGGGCCTGGCACCCGATCCGGCCGAAAAACCGCACGAAAAGACGCTCGAGGAGCAGCTCGCCGAGGACATCCTCCGCGCGCGCGGCGAGGAATCGCTCGCCGCGGAAATCGCGGCGCAGGTGGCCAAGCCTGACGGACGCAAGCCATGACCGCGTTCCTGATCGCGAACATCGCGCCGCTGATGTTCCTGACGCTGGTCGTCGTGCTGCTGCTCGGCTATCCGGTCGCATTCTCGCTCGCGGCCGTCGGCATTTTCTACGCGCTGGTCGGGATCCACCTCGGCCTCCTCACGCCGTCGCTCCTCCAGGCGCTGCCGGAACGGATCTGGGGCGTCATGTCGAACGACACCCTGCTGGCGGTGCCCTTCTTCACCTTCATGGGGTTGATCCTGGAGCGCAGCGGCATGGCCGAGGACCTGCTGGACACCATCGGCCAGGTGTTCGGACCGGTGCGCGGCGGCCTCGCCTACGCCGTGATTTTCGTCGGCGCGCTGCTCGCGGCCACGACGGGCGTGGTCGCCGCGTCGGTGATCTCGATGGGTCTGATCTCGCTGCCGATCATGCTGCGCTACGGTTACGACCGCCGCTTCGCCACCGGCGTCATCGCCGCGTCGGGCACGCTGGCGCAGATCATCCCGCCGTCGCTGGTGCTGATCATCATGGCCGACCAGCTCGGCAAGTCGGTCGGCGACATGTACGCCGGCGCGTTCATTCCCGGGATTACGCTCGCCTGCATCTACGCCGCGTACGCGATGGGCGTGTGCGTGGTCAAGCCGGCGTGGGCCCCGGCGCTGCCGCCGGAGGCGCGCACGCTGCGCGAGCCCGACGGCTCGGGCGGGACCCGCTCGCTGCTGGTGCTGACGATCGTCGCAGCGGCATCGGCGGTCGTGTTCGCGCACTGGAAGTACGGTCCCGACGACCCGACCGACGAGATGCTCGTCGTCGCGACCAGCGTCGGCACCGGCGTTGCATTTTTCGCCGCGCTGCTCAACCGCCTGCTCAGGCTGGGCCTGCTGTCGCGGCTCGCCGAGCGCGTCGTGTTCGTGCTGATACCGCCGCTGGCGCTGATCTTCCTGGTGCGGGGAACGATTTTCCTCGGCGTCGCGACGCCCACCGAAGGCGGCGCGATGGGAGCGAGCGGCGCGCTGATCATGGCGCTGGTGCGGAACCGCCTGACATGGAAGCTGCTCCGGCAGGGCATGGACACGACGCTGAAGCTGTCGACCTTCGTCGTGTTTATCTTGCTCGGCGCGCGCGTGTTCAGCCTGACTTTCTACGCCGTCAACGGCCACGTCTGGGTCGAGCAGCTCTTGCTGCACCTGCCCGGAGGCCAGCTCGGCTTCTTGATCGTCGTCAACGCGCTGATCTTCTTCCTCGCGTTCTTCCTCGACTTCTTCGAATTGTCGTTCATCGTCATTCCGCTGGTCGGGCCGGTCGCCGACAAGCTCGGCATCGACCTGATCTGGTTCGGTGTGCTGCTCGGCGTCAACATGCAGACCTCGTTCATGCACCCGCCGTTCGGCTTTGCGCTGTTCTACCTGCGCAGCGTCGCGCCGGCCAAGGACTTCCTCGACCGGGTCACCGGCCGGCGCACCGCGCGCGTGACGACCGGCCAGATCTATTGGGGCGCGGCGCCGTTCGTGCTGATCCAGGTTCTGATGATCGCGCTGGTCATCGGGTTCCCGCAGATGGTGATGGTCTACAAGGCCAAGGAGAAGGCGTACGACATCAATAAGATCCAGATCGTCGTCCCGATCGACGAGTCGGCGCCGGGCAACCAGCCGACCGAGTCCAACCCGAACGCCGAACAGGACGAGGCGGCCAAGGCGCTGCAGAAGGAGTTCGGCGGCTCGGCACCGGCCGCGAAGCCCGAGTCTGCGCCGGCAAGCCCGCCGGCCGAAGGCAATCCGAATGCCGAGCAGGACGAGGCAACCAAGGCGCTGGAAAAGGCGCTCGGCGGCGAGCCCAAGGCGCCGGAGGAGAAAAAATAGCGGGGCTGCGCCGATCGGGGTCGCGGTCGATAAAAGTGCCGCCACCCCGGCGCAGGCCGGGGACCCAATTTGCGGTGCTCGTACTCGGGCCCTGGCCTGCGCCGGGGCGACAGTGCGGACGATCTGCCGCGGCGCGCGCTGATTCGCTCCGGGCAGCGCCCGGTCCGCTTGCTTTTACTTGCGCCGCGTCATCCGCTCGGCGGCGATCATGAAGTTGTCGAAGCGGTTTTCCGCCACGGCGAACCACTCGACCTCTTCGCCGCGGAACTTTTTCCATGGCTCGTACAGCTTGGCAAACTTCGCGTTCTTCGATGCGATGTCGTCGTACACCTCGCGCGTCGCCTTGTAACAGGCAGCCATGATGTCGTTCGAGAACGGCAGCAGCTTGACGCCGTTGGCCAGCAACTTGCGCAGCGCCGGCGGATTGAGCGCGTCGTACTTCGCCATCATGTCGATGTTGGCTTCGTAGCACGCCGCTTCCAGCACCGACTGATATTCCTTCGGCAGCTCCTCGAACGCCTTGTTGT
>JBOIGD010000235.1:0-6917 GCA_050742615.1 Casimicrobiaceae bacterium
GCGTCGTACTGCTCCGGCGACACCGCGAGGCCCGCGTCGATCATCCTGGTCATGTCCGCGCTCAACGCTGCGCGGTGCGCGAGATTTTCGTACGCCAGGCATTTCGCGACTTCGTGCACCATGATCGTCGTTTGCGCCTCCGCCAAGCGGGCAAACGGCGGCGGCAGCGTCACGTCCCGAACGCTCGCACCAGCGGCGCGCAGCCGTTTCCCGGCGTCCTCGAACACCGCGACCGTTTCGGGTTGCGCGCGATCCCATTCGTGGGTCCTGCACATGCCGATGCGTGGAACGTCAGCGGTCGGTTGATCGAGCAGGAGCTCGTGCCGGTCGCTGAGCGCAGCCACGAACAGCGCGGCATCGGGCACGCTGCGGGCGAGCGCGCCGATGGTGTCCAGCGTGTCGGAGATCATCTTGGCGCCGACGCGACACACGGTGCCGAAGGTCGGCTTGTACCCCACCACGCCGCAGTAGGCCGCGGGACGCACGATCGAACCCGCTGTCTGCGATCCGATCGCCAGCGGGACCATCCAGTCGGCGACGGCGGCGGCGGAGCCCGACGACGAGCCACCGGGCGTGTGCTTCAGGTTGCGCGGATTGCACGTCGGCCCGGGATGAAAGGTCGCGAACTCGGTCGTGACCGTCTTGCCGACGACGATGGCCCCGGCGGCACGTGCCAGCGCGACACAGGCCGCATCCCACGCGGGACGGTTGCCCGCATAGATCGGCGACCCGTAGGACGACGGCATGTCGACGGTGTCGAACAGGTCCTTGACCGCGACCGGAAGGCCATGCAGCAGTCCGGAGGAGCCTCGCGCATCGAGCGCGCGCGCGCGCCGCATCGCCGCATCGGTATCGAGAAACGTCCACGCGTGAACCTCCTGTTCCCGCTCGGCGATGCGCGCGAGGCAATCCGCGAGCAGCGCTTCGGCACTGATCTCGCGGGCCGCGAGCTTGCGCGCAGCGGACATCGCGCTCAGTCGGTTGAGTTCGCTCATAAGAACGGATTCCCTTCGCGGGTCAGTGTCGCGCCGAGTTATCGGTCACGGCGAAAGCATCACGCAAGTGGCACGCCGCGAAATGGCCGGACATCACTTCGCGGAGCTTCGGTTCCTCGACCCGGCAGCGATCGAATGCGTAGGGGCAGCGCGTGTGGAAACGGCAACCCTTCGGCAGCTCGATCGGGCTCGGCACGTCGCCGGCAAGAATGATGCGCTTTCTTTGCACCGTTGGGTCGGGCACCGGCACCGCCGACAGCAGCGCCTCGGTGTACGGATGCTGCGGGTTGGCGAACAACGCGCGAGTCGCCGCGAGCTCGACCAGCCGGCCCAGGTACATCACGGCGACGCGGTGGCTGATGTGCTCGACGACCGCCAGATCGTGCGCCACGAAAAGATACGACAGGCCGAACTCGCGCTGGAGATCGCCGAGCAGGTTGATGACCTGCGCCTGCACCGAGACGTCGAGGGCGGACACCGGCTCGTCGCAAACGATGAGCTTCGGCCGCGGCGCGAGCGCACGCGCGATCCCGAGCCGCTGGCGCTGCCCGCCCGAGAATTCGTACGGATAGCGGGGCATCTGGTCGGGGCGCAGGCCGACTTTTTCGAAAAGCGATGCCACGCGCTGATCGACCTCCGACGCGGAGACGTCCTCGAAGTTGCGGATCGGTTCCGCCACGATATCCGCCGCGCGCATGCGCGGATTGAGCGATGCGTACGGATCCTGGAACACCGCCTGCAGCTCGCGACGGTAGGGGCGCATCGCCCGGCCGTGAAGCTCGTCGATGCGCTGGCCGCGCCACTCGATGGTGCCGGCCGTCGGCTCGACCAGCCTCAGCACCGTCTTGCCGATGGTCGACTTGCCGCAGCCGGACTCGCCGACGAGGCCGAGCGTCTCGCCCTCGGCAATCGCGAAGCTCACGTCGTCGACCGCGTGCACGCTTCCTCGTGCCCGACCGAAGACGCCGCCGCGCATCGGGTAGTGCTTGGTCAGATGCTCGACCTCGAGCAGCGCCGGTGCCATAGCCTCGCGCTCGCCGGCCGGTTTCATGCCGCCGCCCTGGCCGCCGCCTCGGCCGCCTCGTTTGCCAACATTCGGTCCGACTCCCAGCAGGCGGCCCAGTGGCCGCGCGCCTTTTCCTCCAGAGGCGGATATTCGGCCTGGCAGCGTGGCACCGCGTACGCGCAACGCGGGGCGAACGCGCAGCCGACGATCGGTTGGACGAGCGACGGCACGGTGCCGGGGATTTCGGCGAGCCGGCCGCCTGCCGCGCCTTCGCTGGCCCTGCTCGCGGCGCCGAGCTTCGGAATGGAGTCGAGCAGGCCCCGTGTATACGGATGGCGGGGACGCGCGAACAAGTCGACCACCGAGGCTTCCTCGACCTTGCGTCCCGCATACATCACGATCACGCGCTGCGCCATTTCCGCGACCACACCGAGATCGTGCGTGATCAGCATGATGGCGGCGCCGGTCCGGGTCTTGAGCTCGCGCATCAGATCGAGGATCTGGGCCTGGATGGTGACGTCGAGGGCGGTGGTCGGCTCGTCGGCAATCAGCAGCCGCGGCTCGCAGGCGAGCGCCATCGCTATCATCACCCGCTGCCGCATGCCACCGGAAAGGTGGTGCGGGTACTGGACGACGCGCCGTTCGGGCTCGGGCATCCGGACCAGCCGCAGCATCTCGATCGCTCGAGCGCCGGCCTCCTCACGCGAAAGGCCGCGGTGCAGGACCAGCGCTTCGGCGATCTGCTGGCCGATGGTCAGCACCGGATTCAACGACGTCATCGGCTCCTGAAAGATCATCGAGATGGCGTCGCCGCGAATCTTGCGCATCTCCGGCTCTGTCAGCTCGAGCAGATCGCGGCCTTCGAACATCACGCGTCCCCCGACCGTTCGCCCGGGAGGTGAGGCGATCAGGCGCAGGATCGACAGCGACGTGACGCTTTTGCCGCAGCCGGACTCGCCGACGATGGCGAGCGTTTCTCCGCGCCCCACCGAAAACGACACGCCGTCGACGGCGCGCACCACGCCGTCGCGGGTGAAGAAATACGTCTTCAGGCCATGCACCTCCAGCAGCGCCGCAGCGTCGAGGGTCGCGCTCATCGCGTCACATCCGCCGCGCAAGACGCGGGTCGAGCGCATCGCGCATGCCGTCGCCGAGCAGATTCACCGCCAGCACCGTGAGCGACAGGCAGATGCCGGGAAAGATGATCAGGTAGCCCGCGATCTGGACCAGGCTCCGACCTTCGGCCATGATGTTGCCCCAGCTCGGGATGTTGGGCGGCGTGCCGGCGCCGATGAACGACAGGATCGCCTCGGTGATCATCGCCGATCCGCAGACGTACGTTCCCTGCACGAGCAGCGGCGCGACGATGTTGGGGAGGATGTGGCGCACGAGAATGCGCGGCAAGGTCGTGCCGGCTGCGATCGCCGCCTCGACGTAGGGCTGCTCGCGCAGGCTCAGCACGAGGCTCCGGACCAGGCGCACGACGCGAGGCATTTCCGCCAGCGTGATGGCCACGATCACGTTGCCGATGCTGGCCTTGGTGAGCGCCATCAATGCGATGGCGAGCAGCACCGAGGGGATCGACATGAGGCCGTCCATGACGCGCATCACGACGGCGTCGAGCTTGCGGACGTAGCCGGTGACGAGCCCGATCGCGAGCCCCAGCAAGGTCGAGAACGCAGCGACGGCAAGGCCGACGATCAGCGATACCCGTGCGCCGTACACGACCCGGCTGTACACGTCGCGACCGAGCATGTCGGTGCCGAGCCAGGCCTCCGCCGACGGCGGCTGCAGGCGCTTGGCGGGAAAGACCGCCTGCGGGTCGATCGTTCCCAGCCACGGCGCAAGGATCGCGATGGCGACCATCACGATGAGAATGGCGCCGCCGATCAGCGCGGTGGGATGCCGCCTGAACGCGTCGCGAAAGCGCCGCCACGTCGGCGATACTGATTTGCCGGCGACCGGTGTCGCACCGAACGTCGTCGAGCTCATGTCAACCGTATCCGCGGATCGAACAGCACGTACGACAGGTCGACCGCCAGATTGACCAGCACATAGACGGCGGAAAAGATCAGGATCACGCCCTGGATGATCGGATAGTCGCGCCTAAGGATCGCATCGACGGTAAGGCGCCCGATGCCGGGCAGCGCGAACACCGTTTCGGTGACGATCGCGCCGCTGATCAGCAGCGCGACGCCCACGCCGATGATCGTCACCACGGGAATCGCCGCGTTCTTGAGCGCATGCCCGATCAGCACCTGCCGCGGCGCGAGGCCCTTCGCCTCGGCGGTGCGGATGTAGTCCTGCGCGAGCACGTCGAGCATGCTGGCACGCGTCATGCGCGTGATCAGCGCGACATACACGGTGCCCAGCGCGATGCTCGGAAGGATCAGGTGACGCAGCCATTCCCACGCGCCATCGTGGAAGCTGCGGTAACCCTGCACCGGCAGCCAGTCGAGTCGAACGGCGAACGTGAGGATGAGAATGTACGCGAATACGAACACGGGAACCGAGAAGCCGAGGACCGAGAACGACATCACCGCGCGATCGAGCCAGCTGCCCGCCTTGGCGGCGGCAACGGCACCCAGCGGAACCGCCACCAGGATCGACACCACGAGCGTGCACAATGTCAGAGAGAGGGTCGGTTCGATGCGCTGGCCGATGAGCTGCGTGACCGGAAGATTGGTGAAGATCGAGGTGCCCAGGTCGCCGTGCGCCAGCGACCATAGCCAGCGTCCGAACTGAACCAGGAACGGGTCGTCGAGACCAAGGTGGGCGTGGATACGCCGGATGTCCTCGTCGGTCGCGATGTCGCCGGCGATGATCGCGGCCGGGTCGCCCGGCGTCAGGTACAGCAGCGAGAACACCACGAACGCGACCACGGCCATCACGACAATGGTCGAGAACAGGCGCCGGACGATGTAGGCGATCATCCGTTACCTATTCTTGTCTGCGCAAATTGCGCGCAATCCCTCACCGGGCCCCCAAGAGCGGCGAGGGTAGGTTGCATCGCGCGGAAGATCAAGCGGCGTCGCCGACCTAACGGGCGTGGCGCTGCAGGAACGCTACGGTCTTCTGGTTGAACTCCTCCACCTTCTCATAGATCGGCGCGTGCGCGCATCCCTCGAAGATCAGTAACTCCGAGCCGCGAATGCCGCCCGTCATCCGATCCGCAAACCGCGTGGAGGTCACCATGTCATGACGTCCGAACGTGATCTGTGTTGGCGCGCGGATACGCCCGAGCTGCGTCTCGACGTCGTGCGCAATCACGGCGTTTGACTCTCGAATAAAAGACGCCAGAGGCTGCGCCGGGCGGCTCCGAACGAAGTCGGTCAGGGACTTAATGTAATCCGGCTTGGCCGCATACAGCTCAGCCGTAAGGCACCACGGCAAGATGCCGAGAATGACCATCTCCGGCACGCTGCCCAACGCCTTGGCCATCACCTGCCATCCTTCGACCACCGTCTTCACGAACGGGTCCGTCTTCGTCCAGCCACTGTGCAGTGACAGCGACTTGACCTTGTCGGGGTACTTCGCCGCCAGCCACATGCCGGTTGCCGCACCCAGCGACAAACCGGAGACATGCGCCTTCTGGATGCCCAAGGCCTGCATGAACGCGGCGACATCGTCCGCGTAAAGCTCAACCGAATAGTCGCCTTCGGGCTTATCGGTTTCACCCGTCCCCCGACGGTCGAGTGAGAAGCAGGTGAAATGCTTGGCGTACTCTGCCACCTGGAAGGCATAACAGGCATGGTCGGCGGTTAAGTAAGGAATGAGGATCAGGGGTGTCCCGCTCCCTTGTTGGTCATAGTTGATAGTGAGGCCGTTGGCTTTGACTTTCGGCATGGCAGTCACTCGTCTGTGAAGCTAACCGGCGCGGAGCGGACGGAGGGCCGTCCGAGTTGAGCGAAAGGTTAGCCAGCCTTCTTCCCGCAAGCGGGGCGAGGGGACAAGATCTATTTCTTCTCGACGTTCCACATGAGTGTGATCGGCGCGATGATCACACCGGAGAGATTCGTGCGATACGCGGTCGGCAGAATGAACTGCGCGGTCGGTACGTAGGGCACGAAGTCGAACGCGCGGAGCTGCACCGCTTCCGCCGCCTTCTTCGAGCTGGCGGGATCCGTCGCCGCGAACCACGCGTCACGCAGCTCCTCGATCTTCGGGTCGTCCGGCCAGCCGAACCACGCTTTCTGACCCGAGCCGCGAATCGCGAAATTAAGCGCCGGCGAAGTCACGTCGGGGCCGACCAGCCAGGTGTGAAAGATTGACCAGCCGCCTTTTTCGATAGGCTCCTTCGACGACCGTCGCGTGATCAACGTGCCCCAGTCGCCGGCCTGCAAGTCGACATTCAGTCCGAGCTTGCGCAGCATCTCCGCGGTGAGCAGTGACTGCGAGTGAACGATCGGCTGATCGGTCGCGTCGATGATGACGATCTTCTCGCCCTTGTAACCGGATTCCTTGATCAGTTCCTTCGCCTTGGCGAAATCGCGCTTGCCCTTCAGCGGCCCGGCGCCGACCTCGCTCGAAAGCGGGGTACCGCAGGTGAAATACGAATAGCAGGGATGGCCGTTCTTCAGACTGCCGGCGATGCCGAGAACGTAGTCGTTCTGATCGAGCGCATAGAGGACCGCCTGGCGCATCTTCTGGTTGTTGAAAGGCGGATACAGGAAGTTGAAGCGAAGCAAGCCCATCGAGCCCAGCGGATCGATGTTCTCGACCTTGACGTCCTTGTTCTTGGCCAGCACCGGGATCAGGTCGGGCGGCATTTGCTCCCACCAGTCGACTTCACCCGCGTTGATCGCCGCCGCGGCGGTGGCCGCATCCGGAATGTAGATCCACTCGACGCGGTCGACCTTGACGACCTTGCCCCCGGCCGCCCACGACGGCGGCTCCTTGCGCGGCACGTAGTCGGT
>JBOIGD010000236.1:0-2758 GCA_050742615.1 Casimicrobiaceae bacterium
CTCGACGACTGTCAGCGCCATGGCGGTGGCCAGCGCCGCGTCGACGGCGTTGCCGCCGGCGCGCAGCATGGCGATCCCCGCCTGCGCGGCCAGCGGCTGCGACGTTGCGACCATATTGCGCGCAAAAACCGGCTGGCGGCGCGAAGCGTACGGCAGACGCCAGTCGAACGCGGGGCGTTGCCCGGCCGCACCGCGCGCGAGCGCTTCCGGTACCGATGGATCAGTCATGGGCATCTCGCTGCGCGCTACGACGCATCAGGTTTCGGCTTCCTGAAACGCGACGGCACGCGTCTTGCGGAAGTTGGGAAGAATGATCAGCAGCAGCAGCGACGCCGCCGCGATCAGCATGGCCAGCGATATCGGACGGGTGAAAAAAACCGTGGGATCGCCCCGCGACAGCAGCATCGCGCGCCGCAGGTTTTCCTCCATCAGAGGACCGAGCACGAAGCCGAGCAGCAAAGGGGCGGGCTCGCATTCCAGCTTGACGAAGATCACGCCGAGAAAGCCGAAGATCGCGGTCATCACGACGTCGAAGCTCGCATTGTTGGTCGAGTAGACGCCGATGCCGCAGAACAACAGTATCGCCGGGTAGAGCAGGCGATACGGCACCTGCAGCAGCTTGATCCAGATGCCGATCAGCGGGAGGTTCAACACGACCAGCATCAGGTTACCCACCCACATCGACGCGATCAGGCCCCAGAACAACGGAGGATTCGACGTCATGACCTGCGGCCCCGGCTGGATGTTGTGAATAGTCATCGCGCCGACCATCAGCGCCATCACGGCGTTCTCGGGAATACCGAGTGTCAGCAGCGGAATGAACGAGGTCTGTGCGCCGGCATTGTTGGCCGACTCGGGCCCGGCGACGCCCTCGATCGCGCCCTTGCCGAAACGGCTCGGATCCTTGGCGACCTTCTTTTCCACCGAGTAGGCCGCGAACGACGAGAGCATCGCCCCGCCGCCCGGCAGCAGCCCGAGCACCGATCCGATGGCCGTGCCGCGCAGCACCGCAGGGGCCGCCTGCCGGAACTGCCTGGCGGTCAACCACAAACCCTTGACCCGCGCCGACACGATCTCGCGCTTGGCGGTGTTTTCGAGATTGCTGACGATCTCCGCGAAGCCGAACAGGCCCATCGCCACCGCCACGACGCCGATGCCGTCGATCAGCTCCGGAATGTCGAACGCGTAGCGCGCCATGCCCGAATTGACGTCGGTGCCGACGATGCCCAGCAGCAGGCCGAGGACGACCATCGCGACCGCCTTCAACAGCGTGCCATGCGCGAGGACGATCGCTCCGATCAGCCCCAGCACCATCAGCGAGCAATACTCGGCAGGCCCGAATTTGAGCGCGACCGACGACAACGGAGGCGAGAATGCGGCAATCATCACGGTGGCGACGCTGCCGGCGAAGAACGAGCCCAGCGCAGCCGTCGCCAGCGCCGCGCCGGCTTCACCCTTGAGCGCCATCTGGTGACCGTCGAGGCACGTCACCGCCGACGAGGTCTCGCCCGGCATGTTGATCAGGATCGACGTGGTCGAACCGCCGTATTGCGCGCCGTAATAGATGCCGGCAAGCATGATCAGCGCCGATACCGGCTCCAGCCCGTAAGTCGTCGGTAGCAGCATCGCGATGGTTGCGACCGGCCCGATCCCGGGCAGCACGCCGATCAGCGTGCCCACCAGAACGCCGATCAGCGCGTGCAACAGATTGATCGGCGTTAGCGCGACACCGAAGCCAAGAGCGAGGTGGCCGATGACATCCATCGGGCGCCGTCAGCCGCTGCCGGGCCAGATCGGGAGCTGCAGCTTCAGGCCGAGCACGAACACGCCGACCGAAAGTACCGCCAGCACGATGCCGCTGACCAGCGATTCCCTGAAGCGGTATTCATGGCTGGCGGTGCTGGCGACGGCAATCAGCCCGATGGTCGACAGGACCAGTCCGGCGTGGGTCAGGACCATGCCGAACGCGACGACGCTCGAAAGGACGATCGTGACCGGCCGCCATTTCCATCCCGCCAGCGGCGGGCCCTGGCCGCGGAGCGCGCGCAGCGACAGCGCGGCGCCGAGGAGGATCAGGAGAATGCCCAGCAGGCGCGGAAAATAACCCGGCCCCATGCGGGCCGCGGTGCCCATCGGATACGTGCGGGCGATGACGATCGCGGCAACGCCGAACGCGACGAACAGGAGCCCCGCGAGGAAGTCTTTCGGACGAGGTATCGTCATCGCATTCCGCCCCCCTTTGCAGCCCGCATGCCCGGTTTCGCAAAGGCCGAAGGATAGCATCGAAGCGAAAATCGGCGCCAGAAGTCGCGCCGCGCAAGAAAAAGGGCAGGCTGTCGAAGCCTGCCCTTTCGTCGCTGCCGAGTTGCGCGCCGCTAGAAGCCGTTCTTGGCGCGCAGTTCGCGCAAATAGCGGTCGACGACCTGACCCTGCATGCGCTGCGTGAGCTGCGGCTTGACCTCCTCGAAGGTCGGCACCTTGGCATCGCGTATGTCGTCGACCTGAATGACGTGCCAGCCGAACTGGGACTTGACCGGCGTTGTCGTGAATTTGCCCTTCGGCAGCGCAATCATAGCGTCGGCAAACGGCTTGACGAAATTCGCCGGCGCGTTCCAGTCCAGATCGCCGCCCTTGGCCTTGGAGCCGGTGTCCTTCGAGCGCTCGGCGAGCTTCTCGAATTTCTCGCCCTTCTGCAGCGCCGTGATGATGTCCTTGGCCTCGTCTTCCTTGTCGACCAGGATGTGCCGGACCTTGTACT
>JBOIGD010000237.1:0-4432 GCA_050742615.1 Casimicrobiaceae bacterium
GCTCCATAGCGAGCGGACGTAGCGGGAAAGGAAGGGATTTGCGCTCGTCCCCCGCGTGCGAACCGCGGTTCAACGAGCGCCGTTGCCATGGGAATGCCCCGAGCCTGGCAGCCGCCACGGTCTTCCGCGGCGACTGTTGCAACGCTCCTCGGGGCCGTCGATTTTATCGTAACATCGAAGCCTTGTGGACTCCCCGGCCGTCGGCCCAGCCGCCCACCGGCCGAGCCCTCCCGGCACGCGAGCCTCCCCGCGGGCCCAATATCTGCTTACAACATGGGCGCCGGGGCCCAACACCTGGTTACAACTCCAATGAAACGAACCGGGGAAAAGCCGGACAATCCAACGATTGCTCCCTTCGGGCCTTCGGGCCTGGTGCCGATAAGCGATGAACGATCAAACGCACGATCCGGGAAAGCCCGAGCGGCCGGCGGCCGCCGAACGGCCCGATGAATTGCCCGCGCTGACCCGGCCCGGGCCGCCGGCGAACCGGTGGGCGTGGATCCTGGCCGCAGTCGTGCTCGTCGCGATCGCGATCGCCGCCTGGTACTGGGTCGGGCACCCGGCGTCCGATCAGGCCAAGAGTGCCGGCAAGGGCGATGCCGGCGCGCGCCCGCTGCCCGTGGTCGCGGCGCCGGCCCGCAAGGGCAACATCGACGTGAACATCGACGCGCTGGGCACGGTGATTCCGCGCAACACGGTGGTCGTGCATTCGCGCGTCGACGGTCAGCTGGTCAGCGTCGCGTTTCGCGAAGGCCAGGACGTCAAGGCCGGAGACCTGCTGGCGCAGATCGATCCGCGTCCGTTCGAAGTGCAGTTGACGCAGGCGAACGGCCAGATGGCGCGGGACCAGGCACAGCTGAAGAACGCCCAGGTCGACCTCGAGCGCTACCGCACGCTGCTGGCGCAGGACTCGATCGCCAAGCAGCAGGTCGACACGCAGGAAGCCTTGGTCCGCCAGTACGAAGGCGCGATCGAATCGGACCGGGGTGCGGTCGACAGCGCCAAGCTGCAGCTCAGTTACGCGCGCATCACCGCGCCGATCGGCGGCCGCGTGGGCTTGCGGCAGGTCGACGTCGGCAACATGGTCCATTCGTCCGACTCCAACGGGATCGTGACGATCACCCAGATGCAGCCTGTCACGGTCGTCTACCCGGTACCGGAGGACAACGTGCCGCGCATCGTCAAGCGCATGCACGGCACGCAGCAGGTCGCCGTCGATGCGTTCGACCGCAGCGGCAAGACCCGGCTCGCGACCGGACGCCTGCTGACCCTCGACAATCAAATCGACACGACCACGGGCACCGTCAAGGTCAAGGCCGAGTTTGCCAATACCGACGGCGCGCTGTTCCCGAACCAGTTCGTCAACGTGCGCATGGTCGTCGAAACCCACGCCGATGCGACGCTCGCGCCGACGGCGGCGATCCAGCGCGGCGCGCCCGGCACGTTCGTGTTCCTGGTGAAGGACGGCAAGACCGTTGCGGTGACGCCGATAAAGGTGGGCGCCGTGTCGGGCGAGACGACGGAGATCCTGAGCGGGCTCGCGCCCGGCAATCTCGTCGTCGTCGATGGCGCGGACAAGCTGCGCGACGGCGCGAGCGTGGAGCTGATCGACGCCGCCGCGCGCGCCGCGCAGCAGGCGGCACCGCCGCGGCCGAGTCCGCCGACCGCCGGCAAGTCGGGCGGCACAGGTCGCCGCGGCAAGGGCGGCGGCTGAGGCGCCACCTGCGTCGCCGCGCCGATCGAGGTTCCCGATGAGCCCATCCCGCCCGTTCATCCTGCGTCCGGTGGCGACCTCGCTCCTGATGCTCGCGATTCTGCTCGCCGGCGTCATCGCGTACCGCGTGCTGCCGATATCGGCCCTGCCGCAGGTCGACTATCCGACGATCCAGGTGGTGACGCTGTACCCGGGCGCAAGCCCCGATGTCACCACCTCGTCGATCACCGCGCCGCTCGAGCGGCAGTTCGGACAGATGCCGGGCTTGAAGCAGATGTCCTCGACCAGCTCGGGCGGGGCCTCGGTCATCACGCTGCAATTCGACCTGAACCTGTCGCTCGACGTAGCCGAGCAGGAAGTCCAGGCGGCGATCAACGCCTCCGGCAGCTTCCTGCCCGCCGACCTGCCGACCCCGCCGATCTACAACAAGGTCAATCCGGCGGACACGCCGATCATGACCCTGGCGCTCACGTCGAAGACGCTGCCGCTGCCGAAGATCGAGGATCTCGCGGACACGAGGCTCGCCACCAAGCTGTCGCAGCTCCCCGGCGTGGGGCTCGTCTCCCTGAGCGGCGGACAGCGGCCCGCCGTTCGCATCCAGGCCAATCCCACGGCGCTGGCGGCGTACGGACTGTCGCTGGACGACGTGCGCACGGCAATCGGCAACGCCAACACCAACCAGGCCAAGGGCAGCTTCGACGGTCCGACACGGGCGTCGACGATCGACGCCAACGACCAGTTGCGGAGCGCCGACGAATACCGCGGCATGATCATCGCCTACCGCAACGGCTCGCCGGTGCGGCTCTCCGACGTGGCGGACGTCGTCGACGGGGCCGAGAACACCCGCCTCGGCGCCTGGGCGAACGAGATGCCGGCGGTCATCGTCAACATACAGCGGCAGCCGGGCGCCAACGTGATCGAGGTCGTCGACCGCATCAAGCAGCTGTTGCCGCAGCTGCAGGCCTCGCTCCCGGCCGCCGTCGACGTTACGATGCTGACCGATCGCACCGTCACGATACGGGCGTCGGTGCACGACGTGCAATTCGAGCTCTTTCTTGCCGTCGCGCTGGTGGTGATGGTCATTTTCCTGTTCCTGCGCAGCCTCTCGGCGACGATCATCCCGAGCGTCGCCGTGCCGCTGTCGCTGATCGGCACGTTCGGCGTCATGTACCTGGCCGGCTTTTCGATCAACAACCTGACGCTGATGGCGCTGACCATCGCGACCGGTTTCGTCGTCGACGACGCGATCGTGATGATCGAGAACATCGCCCGCTACATCGAGGCCGGCGAAAAACCGCTCGCCGCCGCGCTCAAGGGCGCCGAGCAAATCGGCTTCACGATCATCTCGCTGACGATCTCGCTGATCGCGGTGCTGATTCCGCTGCTGTTCATGGGCGACGTCGTCGGCCGGCTGTTCCGCGAATTCGCGATCACCCTGGCGATCTCGATCCTGATCTCGGCGGTCGTGTCGCTGACCCTGACGCCGATGATGAGCGCCCGCTTCCTGCGCCACACCGAAAAGGAGAAGCAGGGACGACTCTACCGGAAGAGCGGCGAGATCTTCGAGCGCGTGATCGAGCGCTACGGCAGCATGCTCAACTGGGTGCTGGACCGGCAGGCGGCGACGCTGGTCGTCGCGGCCATCACGCTCGTTCTCACCATCGTGCTGTACATCCTGATCCCCAAGGGCTTTTTTCCGATCCAGGACACCGGCGCGATCCAAGGCATCACCGAGGCGCCGCAAACGGTTTCCTTCGCCGCGATGGCGGACCGCCAGCAGGCGCTCGCGCGGGCGATTCTGCGGGATCCCGCGGTCGAGAGCCTGTCCTCGTTCATCGGCGTCGACGGCACCAACACCACGTTGAACAGCGGCCGGATGCTGATCAACCTGAAGCCGCTGGCAGAGCGCAGTGCGCGCGCCGCGGACGTGATTCGCCATCTGCAGGCGCGCGCCGCCAATGTCGAGGGCATCTCGCTCTACATGCAGCCGGTGCAGGACCTGACGATCGAGGATCGGGTCAGCCGCACCCAATACCAGTTCACCGTCGAGGACACCAATCCGGACGAGCTGAGCCTGTGGGTGCCGAGGATCGTCGACCGGCTGCGCCGCATCCCGCAGCTCGCCGACGTGGCGTCCGACCTGCAGGATGGCGGGCTGCAGGCGTACGTGGACATCGACCGTGCGACGGCCAGCCGCTTCGGCATCACGCCGGCCGTCATCGACAACGCGCTGTACAACGCCTTCGGCCAGCGGCTGGTGTCGACGATTTTCACCCAGACCAACCAGTACCGCGTGGTCCTGGAAGTGAAGCCCGAATTCCAGCTCGGACCCGAAGCGCTGGCGCAAGTCTACGTTCCCGTCGGCAGTGGCGCGGCATCCGCGCCTGCCGTCGGCGCCAACGCTTCCGCGGCGCTGGCCGCGCCCGGCGCCGGCGTCACCTCGACCGGCGCCGGCGCGACTCAGCAGACGCCGCAGCAAGTGCCGCTGACGGCGATCGCGCGCATCAGCGAGCGCGCGGCGCCGCTGGTCGTCAGTCACATCGGCCAGTTTCCGGCGACGACGATCTCGTTCAACCTTGCACCCGGCGCCTCGCTGGGCGACGCGGTGCAGCAGATCCAGAAAGTGCAGCAGGAAATCGGCCTGCCCGCGAGCGCGCAGATCCGTTTCCAGGGCGCCGCGGCGGCGTTCCGCGGCTCGCTCGCCAACGAGCTGTGGCT
>JBOIGD010000238.1:0-2824 GCA_050742615.1 Casimicrobiaceae bacterium
CGACGACGTACGGCTACGACTCGGTGACGATGATGCAGGAAACCAAGACGACGCTCTGCCAGGTCGCCAGGGTTTGACGATCCGCGATCGAGACCTGCGAGCGAGAGTAACCAGACTATGGCCCGGATGAAATTTCTCTGCGATGCCGAACGCTGCATCGAGTGCAACGGCTGCGTGACCGCGTGCAAGCAGGAGCATGACATCCCGTGGGGCGTCAACCGCCGCCGCGTGGTCACGATCAACGACGGAGTGCCCGGCGAGCGGTCGATGTCGGTGGCGTGCATGCACTGCTCGGACGCGCCGTGCATGGCGGTGTGCCCGGTCGACTGCTTCTACAAGACGACCGAGGGCGTCGTGCTGCACGACAAGGACCTGTGCATCGGCTGCGGCTACTGCTTCTACGCCTGCCCGTTCGGCGCGCCGCAGTTTCCGCAGGCGGGCGCGTTCGGCGTGCGCGGCAAGATGGACAAGTGCACGTTCTGCGCCGGCGGCCCGGAACCCGACGGCTCGCCCGAGGAATACGCGAAGTACGGCCGCAACCGGCTGTCCGAAGGCAAGCTGCCCGCCTGCGCCGAAATGTGCTCGACCAAGGCGCTGATCGCCGGCGACGCCGACGTGCTGTCCTGCATCTATCGCGATCGCGTCACCATCCGCGCCGCGCGCGGCACCTTGGGCGGTCCGCCGTGGGGCTGGGACGCGGCGTACGGCCCCGGCGACAAGACCGCGGCGCCACCGCCCACGCCGCCCAGGAGCAAGTCATGACCCGGACCGCGCTGACCGCGGCGGCAATCGCGTTGACGCTCGCGCTCGTCGCATGCGGCTAGCGTCCGCAGGTCGTCCATTACAAGCAGGGAAAATACGCCGGCAAGCCCGACACACCGGGCTACCAGGACGCGCCCTTCAATGGCGACCGCGCGGCCTGGGAGCGTGCGCTTGCGACGCGCGCCCAAGCGCAGAACGAGTACCAGCGGATCAAATAGGAGCTGTCATGCGGCGAGCCATCGGAGCGCGCGTTGCCGGCGCACTGCTGTTTGCACTGTGTGCGGCGCTGGCTGGCGGCGCGCTCGCCGCCGATCAGATTCCGACGCCGGCACCGACGCCCGACAATACCGGAGCCGCCGCGCAGGCGCAGCGGCAGGTCGAGCAGCCGCTGAACAGCGCGCCGGTGTGGCGCGAAGTGCGGTCCGGCGGCCCGCAGGTCACCACCGTGCGCGGCCGCGAGACCAACGTGCTGATCCAGTCCGGCGGGCAAACCTGGCGGAGCCTGCGCAACAGCGACATTTCGGTCTACGGCGGCTGGGCGCTCGTGGCCCTGTTCCTGGTGATCACCGGCTTCTACGCGATCAAGGGCACGATGCGGCTGCACCAGCCGCCGACCGGGCGCAGGATATTGCGCTTCACCTGGCTCGACCGGGTGATCCACTGGTCGACCGCGATCACGTTCTCGATACTGGCTATCTCCGGGCTCATCATGCTGTTCGGCAAGGCGGTGCTGCTGCCGGTGCTGGGCTACACCCTGTTCTCGTGGCTCGCGATCCTGTCCAAGTACCTGCACAATTTCGTCGGGCCGCTGTTCTCGCTCTGCATCATCTTCCTGTTCGTCAACTTCGTCCGCGACAACTTCCCGCAGCCCGGCGACTGGCTGTGGATCAAGCGTTTCGGCGGATTGTTCTCCGGCAGCGATACACCGTCGTGCAAGTACAACGCCGGCGAGAAGCTGTGGTTCTGGGGCGGGGCGATCGTGCTGGGCGTCCTGGTCAGCCTGACCGGCTTCATTCTCGACTTCGCGAACTTCGACCAGACGCGTCGCACGATGCAGATCGCGCATGTGCTGCACTCGAGCGGCGCGATACTGTTCATGCTGGGCAGCCTGGGTCACATCTACATGGGCACGATCGGGATGGCCGGGGCGTACAACGCGATGAAGACCGGCTACGTCGACGAGGAGTGGGCGCGTGAGCACCACGAGTACTGGTACAACGAGATCAAGTCGGGCAAGGGTCGCGCGCAAGCACCCGTGAGCGGTCCGGCGGCTCGCCCGAGAACGGCCTGATGGCCGCGGATTGAGAGGAGAGACAGGGATGACGACGACATTGCGCGCACTGATCGCCGCGGGCGTGGTGATCGCCAGCTTCGGCCTGGCGCTGGCGAAGCTGCCGCCGCTGGACGAGGCGGGCAAGGCCGCTGCGGCGGCGAAAAAGGAGAAGGCCGCCGCGGCCGCGGAAGTGGCCAAGGCGCAGGTCGCCAAGGCGGAAGATCGCGCGGTGGCCAACTACATGTCGCACAAGGGCAACGGCACGGCCGCCCCGGCGCCGATGGCGAACGCGGGGCACGGAAAAACCGGTGCCAAGGCGAAGCGATAGCGGCGCGCTCCATTCGGGAAAAAACGGGGCTGCGGCCCCGTTTTTCATGGCAGCGCGGGTTTGGGTCGGGCTGGAGGCGTCCGGTATAATCGCCGGTCCGGAGAGATGGCCGAGTGGTCGAAGGCGCTTGACTCGAAATCAACTGCGCGCAACGCGCGTAACGTGTTGGCGCGAAGTCAGAAAGTAGTGCGTCGCGCTGACAATTCTAGGGGCTTTTTCGCGGTAAACACGCAGGGCTATGGGTTGTCAGCGGATGTCATCTCCGCGGCCTCACCTTCATCAGCGGCAATATCATCGCCGCCAAGTACAGAGCCGTCACCTATGCCCCTGTCCAGTTATCCGGGCCCGCTTCTGTGCGGCAGCACGATGGTATGCTTGGACTGGTTGGTTCGCCAACCATTGCGGCCAGGGGTTCCGCCGACCGCGCAGGCCGACACCCGTGTCCGAGGGGGGGGGGATAC
>JBOIGD010000239.1:0-13624 GCA_050742615.1 Casimicrobiaceae bacterium
AGGAAGCGAGGCTGATGCACCTCGCCTACGCGCCCGAGATCGCGCAGGTCATGCTGCGCCGGCAGCAGGCCGAGGCGATCATCGCCGCCCGGACCAAAATCGTGCACGGCGCGGTCTCGATGGTCGAGATGGCGCTGCGCGAGCTGTCGGAGAAGCAGGTCGTCGCGCTCGACGACGAGCGCAAGGCGGCGATGGTCAGCAACCTGATGACCGTGCTCTGCGCGGAAGGCGAAGTCCAGCCGGTGATCAATACCGGAACTCTGTACAACTGATTCCCAACCAAGAGAAGGAGGCGCACCATGATCTTCGTCCGGGCGAACCATCCGGGGCTGTGGTCGGCCGTCGGCGCAGGCATCGGCACCGCGGCGGGCACTGCGTTGGGCAACAGTCCGGTCGGCCTGGCGGTGGGTGCCGGGCTGGGCCTGATGTTCGCCGTGTTGAGCTTCCGCGGCGGCCGACCTCACAAGCGCCTCGAATAGGCCGCGCGGATGCCGCACCGACGTCGAGCCGAGCTCCGAGCGCGATGCCACGCCTGATGCTGCCGTTGCTGGCAGGGTCGATGATCGCCAGCGCGGCGTTCATCGTGGGTACCGTCCACCGGCTGCCGGCCGAGGTGGCGTCGCACTTTGGCGGCGTCGGCGCGAACGGCTTGATGGCGCACGACGAATATCTGTGGTGGATGCTGGGACTGGCGCTCGTCGTGCCGGGTGCGGCCGTCCTGCTGGCCGCGTTGGTCATCGCCATGCTGGCCTGGACGCTTGCGCTCTATGCCCGCTTCCGCAGGATGCGCTGAGCGGCGGCGCCGTGGCTGAAAAAAAGGCCTTCCTGCTCCGCCTCGACCCGGCGGTCTGGACAGCGCTCGAGCGCATCGCGCAAAGCGACTTGCGCAGCGTCAACGCCGAAATCGAGTTTCTTCTTCGCGACGCGCTGACGCGCCGCGGCGTCGCGGCCGGGCAGCGGGCGCGGCCGGCATCGCCGCCTCGTATGGCGGCCCCAACCAGGCCCAGCAGGCGTGGCAAGGTGGATTGAGCCGCTGCGCGCCGCGCTCGCGGGCGCCGGAGCGTTTCGCAGCTACGCGCTGCGCCCCGCCACCCGCGCCGACGAAGGATTCCTTTACGCGCGGCATCGCGAGGCGATGCGCGACTACGTCGAGGCCACCTGGGGCTGGAACGAAGCATGGCAGCGCGCCCACTTCGCGACTCACTACGCACCCCTGCGCAACGCCGTGATCGTGCGGGCCGGTCTCGAGCCTGCCGACGTCGGCCGCATCAGCCTGACGCGGCACTGGCGCTGGTTTTTTCTGCGCGACATCGAGCTCGCGGCCGAAGAGCGAGGCCGCGGCATCGGTACCGCGATCGTCGGCGCGGTGATCGGGCTGGCGGCTGCCAGCGAGCGGCACGTCGAGCTCAACGTGCTGGCCTGCAATCCGGCACGGCATCTGTACGCCCGGCTCGGTTTCCGCGTCGTCCGCGACGACGGGGCGCGCCTGCGAATGCGCACCTAGCGGCGCTCGGCCGTCCCCAGGACGCCGGCGAGCCAGATGCCGATCGCGCGCACCTCCTCGAGGCACAGCGAATGCTCGATCGGGTACTGGTGCCAGTCGACGCGATGGCCGTTCGCCTCCAGCGCGCGGCGCGACGCGACGGCCCACTCGAAGCGCACGACCGGGTCGGCGGTGCCGTGCGCCATGAATATCGGCACGTCGCGGTTGGCCGCTGCCGCTTCGACCGGCAGTCTTTCCGCCTGCACCAGATAAGTGGACAAGGCCAGGATGCCGGCAAGCCGCTCCGGGTACCGCAATCCGGCGTACAGGGCGATCGCCCCGCCCTGCGAAAAGCCCGCCAGCACGATGCGTGCCGCCGGTACACCGCGCGATCGTTCGCGCGCGATCAGGGCCTCGACCTCGCCCTGCGACTGGCGCACGCCGGCGATATCGGCCCGGTTGTTCAAATCGGCCGCCGCGATGTCGTACCAGGCGCGCATGCGCATGCCGTTGTTGATCGTCACGGCGCGCACCGGCGCGTGCGGAAAGACGAAGCGCAGCGCCAGCGCGGGGGGCAGGCCGAGCTCGGGGACGATGGACACGAAATCGTTGCCGTCGGCGCCGAGGCCGTGCAGCCACACCACGCTTGCCACAGGATTCGGCGCCGTCTCCAGTTCCACGGCGGGCAGCAAGTCGGGCATGCGAGAGAACCTTGGCGGAGGAGGCGGCATTCTACCGGACGCGCTAGCGCGCTGGCGCGGCGCCAAACGTAACGCGCGCCGGCCTGTCTAACAGGGGCAAACAGGCGTACAATTCGCGCCTCGAAACCGGCGGGCCGACACAATCGTCCTGACCGTGGTGGCGGCCCCTATCCGGCGACCGCGCGATCCAGAGACAAAATTTTTGGAGATTATTCGATGCCCCCTGCCGCAAGCGGCGCGACTGCGCTGCGCGACGTTTCCCTCGACGACAAATACCAGCTCGAGTCGGGCCGCGTCTACCTGACCGGCGTCCAGGCGCTGGTGCGGCTGCTGATACTGCAGCGCCAGCGCGACGCAGCGGCGGGACTCAATACCGCCGGCTTCGTGTCCGGCTATCGTGGGTCGCCCTTGGGCGGCCTCGATCAGTCGCTGTGGGCGGCGGCCAAGTTCCTCGAGCGCGCGCACATCAAGTTCCAGCCGGGGCTGAACGAGGATCTCGCCGCCACGTCGATTTGGGGCAGCCAGCAGGTCAACATGTACGCAGGCGCCAAGTACGACGGCGTTTTCTCGATGTGGTACGGCAAGGGACCTGGCGTCGACCGCTGCGGCGACGTGTTCAAGCACGCCAATTTCGCCGGCACGTCGAAGCACGGCGGCGTGCTGGTGCTGGCCGGCGACGACCATGCGGCCAAGTCGTCGACGCTGCCGCACCAGTCCGACCACCAGTTTTCCGCCGCGATGATGCCGGTGCTCTACCCGTCGTCGGTGCAGGAGATCATCGATCTCGGCTTGCACGGCTGGGCGATGAGCCGCTATTCGGGGCTCTGGGTCGGCTTCAAGTGCGTGTCCGACACCGTCGAGAGCTCGGCTTCGGTCACGATCGATCCCGAGCGCGTC
Organism: Casimicrobiaceae bacterium; assembly: GCA_050742615.1. Taxonomy (GTDB): domain Bacteria; phylum Pseudomonadota; class Gammaproteobacteria; order Burkholderiales; family Casimicrobiaceae; genus PALSA-1003. Next base: position 3,082 of record JBOIGD010000239.1, read on the forward strand.
AAGGTAGTGATGCCCGACGACTTTCCGTTTCCGCCGGACGGCATCCACATCCGCTGGCCCGACGGTTTCCTCGCCACCGAAGCGCGGATGCAGGATTACAAGATCTACGCGGCGCTGCACTATTGCCGCGCCAACCAGCTCAACCGCATCGTCATCGACAGCCCCAAGCCGCGGCTGGGCATCATCACATCGGGCAAGAGCTACGTCGACGTGCGCCAGGCGCTGGACGATCTGGGGCTGAGCGAAGCGGACGCGGCGGAGATCGGCATTCGCGTCTTCAAGGTCGCGATGCCCTGGCCGCTCGAGCCCGAGGGCGTGCGGCACTTCGCCGAAGGCCTGGAGGAGATCCTCGTCGTCGAGGAAAAGCGGCAGATCGTCGAATACCAGGTCAAGGAGCAGCTCTACAACTGGCGCGGCGACGTGCGCCCGCGGGTCGTCGGCAAGTTCGACGAAAAGGGCGAATGGGTGCGGCCGCACGGCGACTGGCTGCTGCCCGCGGCGAGCGAGCTCACCCCGGCGATGATCGCCCGCGTGATCGCGCAGCGCATCGCGCGCCTGGATCTGCAGCCGCGGCACAAGGAGAAGATCGAGAGGCGCGTCGCGTTCATCAACGCCAAGGAGGCGGCGCTGGCGAAGCCGAAGATCAGCCTGCAGCGCATCCCCTACTTCTGCTCGGGCTGCCCGCACAACACCTCGACCAAGGTGCCCGAAGGCAGCCGCGCGACCGCCGGCATCGGCTGTCATGTGATGGCGATCTGGATGGACCGCTCGACGTCGACGTTCACCCACATGGGCGGCGAAGGCGTGCCCTGGATCGGCCAGGCGCCGTTCACCAGCGAGAAGCACATTTTCGCCAACCTCGGCGACGGCACCTACTATCACTCGGGCGTGCTGGCGATCCGCGCGTCGGTCGCGGCCAAAGTCAACATCACCTACAAGATTCTGTACAACGACGCAGTCGCGATGACCGGCGGCCAGCCGGTCGACGGCCCGATCTCGCCGGCGATCATCGCGCAGCAGGTCGCCGCCGAAGGCGTCAAGAAAATCGTCGTCGTCAGCGACGAGCCGGACAAATATCCGTCCGGCTATTTCGCCAGCGGCATCGAGATCCATCATCGCGACGAGCTCGATCGCGTGCAGCGCGAGCTGCGCGATACCGCGGGCTGCTCGGTGCTGCTCTACGACCAGACCTGCGCGGCGGAGAAGCGCCGCCGGCGCAAGCGCGGCAAGTATCCGGACCCGGCGCGGCGCGTGTTCATCAACGAGCTCGTCTGCGAAGGTTGCGGCGACTGCGGCGTCAAGTCGAATTGCGTCTCGGTGGCGCCCGTCGAGACCGAGTTCGGCCGCAAGCGCACGATCGACCAGAGCTCGTGCAACAAGGACTATTCCTGCGTCAACGGCTTTTGTCCCAGCTTCGTCACCGTCGAGGGCGGAACCTTGCGCCGGCCGAAGCGCGCGGATGCGCTCGATTTCTCGGGACTGCCCGACCCTGCGCTCCCGCCGACGGCCGAGCCGTACGGCATCCTCGTCACCGGCATCGGCGGCACCGGCGTCGTGACCATCGGCGCGCTGCTCGGCATGGCGGCGCATCTGGCCGGCAAGGGCTGTAGCGTGCTCGACATGACCGGCCTCGCGCAAAAGAACGGCGCGGTGGTCTCGCACGTGCGCATCGCCGATCTTCCGGAGCAGATCTACGCGACGCGGATCGCCGCCGGGGAAGCAAGGCTCGTGCTGGCCTGCGACATCCTGACCGGCGTCGGCGACGAAGCCGTCGCCAAGATGCAAAAGGGCGTGACCAAGGCATTGGTCAACACCGCGTTGGTGATGCCGGCGGAGTTCACGCGCAACGCCGACCTCAAGTTCCCCCTCGGATCGATGGAACAGGAGGTCCGCGACGCGGTCATGCCGGGCGATGCCGAATTCCTCGATGCCACCAGGCTCGCCACCGGGCTGATGGGCGATTCGATCGCGACCAATCTGTTCATGGTGGGATTCGCCTATCAGCGCGGCCTGATCCCGCTTGGCGAAGATGCGATCCTGCGGGCAATCGAATTGAACGGCGCGGCGGTGGAGTCGAACAAGCAAAGCTTCCACTGGGGACGGCTCGCCGCAGTCGATCCGGCGCGCGTCGCCGCCGCCGCGGTGCCCAAGGCGGCGGCGCCCGATTCGCAGCGCCTGTCCGAATCGGTCGACGAGATGATCGCGCGCCGCGCCGAGTTTCTGACCGCCTACCAGGACGCGGCTTACGCGAAGCGCTACACCGATTTTCTCGCCAAGGTGCGCGCCGCCGAGGCGACGCGGCTGCCGGGCCGGATGGCGCTCACCGAAGCGGTGGCACGGTATTACTTCAAGTTGCTGGCAGTCAAGGACGAATACGAGGTGGCGCGGCTGTACGCGGACGGGGATTTCGCCGGGCGCGTGGCCGCGCAGTTCGAAGGCGATTACAGGCTCCGATTCCACCTCGCCCCGCCGCTGTCGAACAAGCCCGATGCGGTCACGGGCGAAGCGAAGAAAAGCGCCTATGGGCCGTGGATGATGACGGCGTTCCGCGTCCTGGCCAAAATGAAATGGATGCGCGGCACGACCCTCGATGTGTTCGGCCGGACGCACGAACGCCGTGTCGAGCGCCAGCTGATCACCGATTACGAGGCGCTGCTCGACGAACTGCTGCCGCGGCTTGCCGTCCACAACCATGCGATCGCGGTCGAGCTCGCGAGCGTCCCCGAGCACATCCGTGGCTACGGACACGTCAAGGAGCGCCATCTGACGGTCGCGAAGGCGAAGGAGGCGGAACTGGTCGCCGCTTTCCGCGCCGCGGCGCCGGGCGCGGCCGCCGCGCTGGCCGCGATCAAGGTGGCCGCCTGACGCGCTGAATTGTCAAGCGCCCGGAGCACGGTCTCCGGGCCAAGCCGGGTTGCGCGCTTTGTTCTCCGCTGCCGGAAGCGTCGCGCCTGCGCCGCCCGACAAGCCAACGCCCGGACGCCCTTTAGAACGCCACCGCCGCCCTGCCCTTGAGCTTGAGGATCTCGCGCGCGTCATCGGGACTGGCAATGCGAAGGCCCATCGCTTCGATCATCGCGCGCGCGGCCCGTACCTGCGCCGCATTGGACTCGGCGAGCTTGCCGGGCCCGAGCCACAGGCTGTCTTCGAGTCCGACCCGCACGTTGCCGCCCATCGCGGCCGACATCGCGGCGACCGGCAGCTGGTTGCGGCCGGCACCGAGCACGCTCCAGCGGTACTGGTCGCCGAACAGGCGGTCGGCGGTGCGCTTCATGTGCGCCACGTCGTCGGGGTGCGCGCCGATGCCGCCGAGGATGCCGAACACGCTCTGGATGAACAGCGGCGGCTTGACGATGCCGCGATCGAAAAAATGCGCCGCCGTGTACAGGTGGCCGATGTCGTAGCACTCGATCTCGAACCGCGTGCCGTTGTCGGCGCACGAGGTCAGGATGTATTCGATGTCCTTGAACGTGTTCCTGAAGATGCGCTCGTCAGACGTCGCGAGATAGTTTCGCTCCCAGTCGAACTTGAACGTGGAAAAGCGCTTGAGCATCGGGAACAGCCCGAAGTTCATCGACCCCATGTTGAGCGAAGCCACTTCGGGCTTGAGCTGCAACGCCGGCTGCAGCCGTTCCTCGATGGTCATCGTGGCGGCGCCACCGGTCGTGAAATTGATGACGACGTCGCTGCGGCGCGCGATGTCGGCGGCGAAGGTCCGGAAATACTGCGGATCCTGCGTCGGATGCCCGTCGACCGGGTCGCGCGCGTGCAGATGGACGATCGCCGCGCCGGCTTCCGCCGCGCCCACCGCGGCATCGGCGATTTCCTGGGGGGTCACCGGCAGGTAGGGCGACATCGACGGTGTATGGATCGATCCGGTGATCGCGCAGGTGACGATCACGCCGCGACTCTGGCCTGTTGCCATGCTGCCTCCTCTACTCGAAATCCGGCTGCTCGCGCTTGTGTGCGACCAGCGCCATCAGCCGGCGATCCCGCCAGCGCGTCCTGGCTTCGCTGTCATCGGACGATCGATGCCCACCCAGAGCGTCGGCGACGCGCCTCGCATTGTCGGCATTCCACACCTCGGGGTTCGCCGGATCGGCGGCCAGCCGGCGCAGAAAATCGCCATAGCGGGCGCAATAGTCGGTCACGCCGCCCGGGGCGTTCAGTTCGATCGTCTGCAGCGGGCCGAGAAACGCCCAGCGCAGGCCCAGCCCATCGCGGACCGTCTTGTCGAGATCGTCGGCCGACACATAACCCTCGCCGACCAGGCGCATCGCCTCGGACAGGAGCGCGCCCTGCAGGCGATTGAGGATGAAGCCGTCGAGCTCGCGCCGCACCACGACCGGAACCTGCCCGACCGAAGCGAAGACCCGCCTCGCGTGCTCGATCGTCGCCGGCGCGGTCCACGGTGCCCCGCAGAGCTCCACGATCGGCACCAGATGCGGCGGGTTGACCGGATGCGCGACCAGGCAGCGCGCGCGACCGGGCAGCCGTTCGGTGAAGCGCGAGGCGGGGATGGCCGACGTCGAGCTCGCGAGCACCGCGTCCGGTCGCGCGCACCGATCCAGCATCGCGAAGACATCGCGCTTGACTTCGACGGCCTCCGGGAGATTTTCCTGCACCCAGTCGGCGGCCGCGACCGCCGACTCGATGCTCGCCGCGCCTTCGATCCGGGCGAGCGTCGCGCGCGCGTCGGCGACAAGTCCGAATTCCACCTGTCCGTCAAGGCTTGCCGCGACGAACGCCAGCGCCCGCTCGATCTGCTCCGGGTCGCTGTCGGTCAGCCGGACCCGCCAGCCGGCACGCGCGAACACCATCGCCCAGGCGCGACCGATCAGGCCGGCGCCAACGACTGCTATCGTCTTGTCCATTGCCTCACATTCCGCGAGCACGTCGCCGCAGGGCTCCGCAGCTATGTCGAGCCGCCTTATAATCCGAAAGCGCCACGGTTGTCCATGCCGCACGCGGCGCCAAAGATTGCCCACATCGCCGGCACGCCGTCCGGCCGCGCTGATTTGGCCCCGCCAAGGAATTGAACCGATGAATACCGTCTTCGATCTCGCCGGCAAGGTCGCTCTGGTTACCGGCGCGCATCGCGGCCTGGGGTTCGCGATCGCCCGGGGACTGGCGGGGGCCGGGGCAACGGTCGTGCTGAACGGCCGCCGGATCGAGACGCTCGAACCGGCGGCGCGGACCCTGGCCGCGCAGGGATTGAAGGCCGCGACCGCCGTGTTCGACGTCACCGATCGCGACGCGATTCGCGCCGCCGTCGCGGCGATCGAAAGCGAGCACGGCCGCATCGACATCCTGTTCAACAATGCCGGCATTCAGCGCCGCGGCGCACTGGCCGACTTCACGCAACAGGACTGGAACGACATCATCGCGACCAACCTGACCGCGCCGTTCGTCGTGTCGCAGGCGGTGCTCCCCGGCATGATCGCGCGCAAAAGCGGCAAGATCGTCCATATCGCCTCGCTGCTGAGCGAGCTGGCGCGTCCCACCGTCGTGCCTTATACGGCCGCCAAGGGCGGCGTGCGCCAGCTGACGCGCGGGATGGCCGTCGAGCTGGCGCCGTACAACATCCAGGTCAACGCGATCGCCCCCGGCTATTTCGCCACCGAGATGAACCGCGCGCTGATCGACAACGCCGAGTTCAACGCCTGGGTCTGCAAGCGCACGCCCGCCGGCCGCTGGGGTCAGCCCGACGAGCTGTCGGGCCTCGCGGTCTTCCTCGCATCGAGCGCATCGAGCTACATGACCGGACAGATGCTGGTGGTCGACGGCGGTATGAGCGTGTCGCTCTGAGGATCTAGCCGGGCCCGGAGGGCAACGCGACTTGTTGCATCCAGCGCAGGCCGGTCAGGGTATCGCGCAGCGGCCGGTATTCGCAGCCGACCCAGCCGCCGTAGCCGATCTCGTCGAGATGCGCGAACAGCGCATAATAATTGATCTCGCCGATGTCGGGCTCGTGGCGTCCGGGCACGCCGGCGATCTGGATATGCCCGATCTGCGGCAGCCAGCGGCGCAGCTTCTCCGACAGGTCGCCCTCGACGATTTGCGCGTGATAAAGGTCCATCTGGACCTTGAGATTCGCCGCGCCGACATCCTCGCCTATCGCATGCGCCTCCGCCTGGGTCGTCAGAAAGTACCCGGGAACGTCGCGCTGATTGATCGGCTCGATGGTCACCTCGACGCCCTGCCTCGCCGCCTCGCGCGCCGCGTAGCGCAGGTTGCGCACGAACGTCGAGCGGTGGCGCGCGCGGCGCCCCGGATCGGCCGTCGGCACGACGCCGGCCATGATGTGCACCCTCGGGCACGACAGCGTCTGCGCATACCGTAGCGCCGTCACCACCGCAGCCGCGAACTCGTCCTCGCGCCCCGGCAACGCGGCGAGCCCGCGATCGCCGGCGACCCAGTCCCCCGGCGGCGCGTTGATCAGCACCTGCGCGAGGCCGTTGTCGCGCACCCGTGCCGCAAGCTCCTCCGCAGGATAGTCGTAACCGAACGCGAATTCGACGGCGCGGAAGCCCGCGCGCGCCGCGGCCGCGAAGCGATCGACGAACGGAACCTCCTGGAACAGGAACGACAGATTGGCGGCAAAACGCGGCATGGTAGGATCGGAAAGACGCGCCGGCAGGATCGTGCGTCGATCCCGTTACGCGCGCAACACCGTCTTCGCGTACAAGTCGCCCAGCGCGCCGGCGGGATCGTATCTGTGCTTCAACACCTGATAAGCGGCGCGGTTGTAGATCGCCCAGAACTCGTCCTCGGAGAAGTACGAGTCGGAATAGAGCGACTTGATGCCGCCGAGCTCGCGCACCTTGCGCTCGATCAGCCGATTGGAGAAGCCGGACGGCCGCGGCTCGCCCGTGGCCACGACATCCCAGAAGCCGAAATTGACGTAGATCGTGCCGGGTAGGAGCGGATAGAGCGTGAACGCCGCGTCCGGATTTGGCGCCCGGATCGGGCACAGCCAGATGGGCAGGATGCCGATTTCGGCGTGCAGGAAGGCGAGGAACTCCGCGGCACGGTCGAGCGGGATGTCGACGTCCTGGATCACCGATTCGGCGTGCACGCCGCGCAGCCGGTCGAGGGCGCGCGAGAGTCCCCAGCGGCTGTTCCAACGCATGATGCGCTGGTAGGTCACCGAGTTCAGCCGCCTGCGGCCGTACAGGCGGCGCAACAGCGGATGCTGCGCGCCGACATTCTTCGAGCACCAGAACCAGTCGGTGTCCCACCGCCACAGGTAACCCTCGGCAGTCAGGAAGTCGGACGCTCGCTCGCGCAGCGATCGGTAGTAGATGTGCTCGAAGGTGTAATCGCTGACATGCGAGGCGTCGTCGACAAAGCGGCCGATTGACAGGTACATCTCGTCGGCGGCGAAGACGACGCCGTCCAGAAAGTCGACGTCGTCCTGCGCCGCGAGGCGGCGCACCGCCGCGAAGCATTCCGCCGCGCCCGAGAAGCGGACATGCTCGACATGCACGAACCTCTTCACCGGTTGCGTGCGCATCGTCAGCTTGAGCGCGTAGCCGAGCGTCCCATACGAATTGGGAAAGCCGAAAAACAGGTCGCGATGCTCGTTGTCGGGCCTGCAGATGACGACGCGGCCGTCGCCGGTCAGCACCTCCAGGGCGAGCGCGGTATCGTGCACCAGGCCGTGCCGGAACGACGTCGCTTCGATGCCGACGCCCGCCACGGCGCCGCCAACGGTGATCGACCGCAACTGCGGCACCACACACGGCATCGCGCCATCGGCCAGCGTCGCGGCCGCCAGCTCGGCGTAGGTAGTCATGCCCTCGGCCTCGACCGTCCGCGTGGCCGCGTCGACCCGGACCACCCGGTTGAAATGCTTCAGATCGATGCGCGGCGCCGCGCGCCTGGCCCGGTCGCGAAACAGGTTCGACGTCGACTTGGCGAGGCCGACGCGGGCTGGTGCGCCGGCAGAGGCTGTCGCGAGCTCCTCCTGCAGGCGCACGATCTTCTCGACGTAGGAGGCCATGCGTCCGGGGCAGGCAGATTCAGGCGAAGGGAAAGCGGGCTATCGGCGCGCAGCCGCTGGTTCCGTCGCGCCTACACTGCTACGCCGAATACGCATGGGTGCGAATCCGGCGATCCGGCGGGCGCCGGGTTCAGGACGCTCGCGCGGCCGCGTCGTACAGGAACGCACGGCTCATCGGATAGTTGCCGGCGATGTTGCCCTTGCTGACCAGCACCTGGAACAAGTGCGTGTGGCTGTTCTTCGAGCGGAACATCTCCGCGCACGACCAGAGATACGTGCGCCACGTGCGCCGAAACCTCTCATCGAACCGGCGCGGGTCGAGCGCCTGGATCGCAGGCCAGCTCTGGTCGAAGCGGGAGGCCCACGCGTCGAGCGTCAGCGCGTAGTGGCGGCGCAGATTTTCCACGTCGAGGACCTCGAGTCCGCATTTTTCCATCGCGTCGATCGCCAGCGAAAGGCTCGGTATCCAGCCGCCTGGAAAGATGTGCTTGCGGATGTAGAACTCGGTGACGGAATCTCCGACGTGGCCGATGAAGTGAATGACGCCCAGCGCGCCGGGTTTCATGGCATCGGCGTGCGCCCGGACCACCGGGAGAAGGCTGTCGGGGCCGGCGTGCTCGAGCGTCCCGATCGACAGCAGCTTGTCGTACTGGCCGGGTATCTCGCGAAAGTCGCATTCGACCAGTCCCAGCTTCCCTTCGAGCCCGCGCCGCGCGAGCTCGGCGCGCAGCTCGGCGACCTGCTCGGTCGTGGTGTTGATGCCGGTGCCAACCGCACCGAAGCGCTCCCACCCATGGAACAGCAATCCGCCCCAGCCGCAGCCGACATCGACGAAGGTTTCGCCCGGTTCGAGCTGCACCTTGCGGCAAACGTGATCCATCTTGTTGCGCTGCGCTTCCTCGAGCGTCTTCGTGCCCTCCTTCCAGTAGGCGCAGGTGTACATCATGCCGACGCGATCGAGCCACAACTTGTAGAACGGCTCGCCAAGACCATAGTGAAAGCGGGCGTTGGCCTTGGCCTGCGCGATCGACCTGTTGGAGAAACGGAATTCGTGCCAGCGGTTGCGCACCGTGACCAGCGGGTTCTGCGAGTTGTCGAACCCCGCGTCGAGCGCGGCGCGGAACGCATGCGCGAAGTTGCCGTCCAGATCGAGGCTGCCGTCGAAATACGATTCGAGCAGCCCGACGGGGCCGAAGGCGAGGACGCGCAGCTCGGCGCGCGTGGTCCGGAATGTCGCGGTGAATTCGGGCGCCTCGCCGTCGCGGCAATTGGTGTAGAGCGAGCCGTCGGCGAAGATCGCGCGAAAACGAACGGCCGTGGCGGCGCCGATCGCCGCGAGCTTGCGGCCGACCAGCCCGCCGACGCGCCGCGCTGGCCGCGCGCCGGGGATATGTTCCGCCTGCGAGGAGTCCGGTGTCCCGTCCGCCGGCGATCGATCGCCGTGCGTCATGCCTTCCGCGGTGATGCGGCCCTCGATGCGGCCGATGCCGGACGCCTTGCGGCGGTATGTCGTGTTGGGATCAACCATGTGTTGGCGCGGTTATTTTTCGAGGGTCGACGAGTGAAGCTTGCCGAGCACGGCGGCGGACACGGTACCCACCGATGATACCGAGGCTCCGCCGTTTGCGATACCAGCGCAATCGGAGGCGATCCGATTCGTGCGTAGGCCCGCATCCGACACGGGCCGCGAGTGTCGCGCCGCCGATGAGGTGCGCCGGGCGCGACCCGAGTCGTTCACCGCGGCTGTGGAAAACACGGTGGATGCGCGGTGGATGTTCGGTGGATCGTCACAAAGGCATCGGTTAGTACGCTGATTTTCCGATGCTTTTCGGGCCACTCGCCTGTGCATCAAAAAGCGCTTGCGCCGACTGGGCCTAGCTACTATGATTGGTGTTGATTCAGCACTTGAACACAAGATATAGTAGGTTTTGATTCATAAGGGATTTCCGAAAGGCCCGCCCCAGGCGCCCGTCGGCGAGCGCCGCGCCGCACCGGTCGGCCCTTTGGAAAGCTGCGTCAACGCCGGATTTGCCCAGCGCGGCACGGCGACGCGCGGGAACCAAGAATCATAAGCTTTCGACAGGAGAACGATCTCATGCAAGTCGTCAGCTCTTCCGCCAGCCCATCTTCCCCCGCGCAGCACAAACTGATGGCCGGAGAGGCGAGCTCGGCGCTCGCGGCGAACACCGATCCGCGGCTGGCGCAATACAAGGTGATCCGCCGCAACGGCGCGGTAGTCGCCTTCGAGCCGTCGAAAATCGCCATTGCGGTGACCAAGGCGTTCCTCGCCGTCAACGGCGGCCAGAGCGCGGCGTCGGCGCGTGTGCGCGAGCTGACAGCGAAGCTCACCAACGTGGTCGTGGCGGCGCTGATGAAGCGCAAGCCCGCCGGCGGCGCGATCCACAGCGAGGAGATCCAGGACCAGGTCGAGCTGGCCCTGATGCGCGGCGGCGAGCACGAGGTCGCCCGCGCGTACGTGCTCTACCGCGAAAAGCGCTCGCAGGAGCGCGCGCACGAAAAGAAGGACAAGGGCGCGGG
>JBOIGD010000240.1:0-9738 GCA_050742615.1 Casimicrobiaceae bacterium
TTCCGAGGCGGTGCGGGAGCTCGGCGCGGCGGTGCGCGCCGCGCCCGCGTTCGTCGACGCCCGCGCGGCGCTCGCCAACCTGCTGCGCGAGCGCGAGCGCGGTGTCGCGGCGATCGAGCTCTGCCGCGACGGACTCGCCGCGGCGCCGCAGGCGGCCGCGCTGTGGCGCGCGCTGGGGCTGGCCGAGCTCGGGCGCGGCCAGGGCAGGCCGGCGCACGCGGCATTCGACCGCGCGCTGGCGTCCGATCCGGGCGACGCCGAGACGCACTACAACCGCGGCGTCGCGCTGCAGGTGGAAAAAAAACGATACGCCGCGCTGAACGCCTACCGGCGCGCGCTGGCGCTGGCGCCCGACCTGGCGGCGGCGAGCTACAACGCAGGCGTCGTCCTGCGCGAGCTCGGACGCCCCGAGGCGGCGATCGCCGCCTTCGAGCGGGTCATCGCGCAAGTCCCGGCCCACGTCGCCGCGCACAATGCGCTGTGCGAAACCCTGCACGAGGGCGAGCGCCTCGACGACTGGCTGCGCGCGTTCGGACGCTTCGAGGCGCATTGTCCGGCCGCGCTGCTGCTGGCGGTGCAGGCGCTCGAGGCCTGCCAGTACCGGGCCGATTTCGTCGCGCTCGACCGCTATCTCGACCGGCTGCGCCGCGACGCCTTCAGGCCGGCCGGCGAGACCGAGCTGGCCGACTGCCTGGAAACGCTGCTCTTCCTGATTCTGTATTTCGACGTCGAGCCCGCCGACGTGCTCGGCCTGTACCGCGCGTATGCGGCGGTCGCGCCACGCGTCTACGGGCCACCGGTGGCGCTGGCGGCGACGCGCCGGACGGGCAGGATCCGCATCGGTTACCTGTCGGGCGACCTGCGCGATCACGTGATGGGCAAGATGATGTGGGAGGCGGTGCGGCGGCACGACCGCGGACGCTTCGAGCTTTTCTTCTATTCGCTGTCGGCCGTCGGCGACGAATGGACCGCGCGCTATCGCGCCCTGGGCGACCCCTTCACGAGCATCGCCCAAGCCACCGAACGCGAAGCCGCGGCGCGCATCGCCGAAGACGACCTCGATCTCCTGGTCGACCTCGCGACCAACACGCGCGGCGCCAAGCCGGGCATCCTGGCGCTCAAGCCCGCGCGCGTGCAGATCACCCATGTCGCCAGCGCCGGCGTCGTCGGCTTGCGCACGATCGATTTCAAGCTGACCGACGCCTTTGCCGACCTGCCCGGCAACCAGGCAGACCAGCTCGAGACGCTGCTGCCGATGGACGGCTGCGTCTACCCGTACCGGCACGTCGCGCCCGCCGCCGTCCATCCGTATCGGCGGGACCGGCTGGGCATCGCGGCCGACGCCGTCGTCATCGCCGCCTTCGTCAACCCGATGAAGCTGTCGCGGCGCTGCCTCGCGCTGTGGCGCGAGGTGCTCGACAGGATTCCGCGCGCATGGCTCGCGATGTCGCCGCTTGCCTCCGGCGCCGGCGACGCGCAGCGCCGCCTGTTCGACGTCGCGGGGATCGCGCGCGAGCGCACGATCGTCCTTCCCGCCGGTCGCGGCGACGCGGAAAGCCGCGCGCGCTACCACGTCGTCGATTTCGCGCTCGATCCCTTGCCCTACGGCGGCGTCAACGGCACGCTGGAAGCGCTGGACATGGGCGTGCCCGTAGTCACCCTGTGCGGCCGCCGGCACGGCGAGCGCAGCTCGTACAGCATCCTCGCCAACCTGGGCGTGCTTGAGACCGTCGCACAGAGCGGCAGCGACTATGTCGCGATCGCCGCGCGGCTGGCGGACGATCGCGCGTTCGTCGAAAAAGTCCGAGCGGCAATCCGCGCCGGGCTCGCCAAATCGGCGCTGACCGACATGGATGCGCATACACGCCATCTCGAACAGGCGTATCTCGCCGCGCTCGGGCAGCGCTATCCGGCCGCGCTCGCGGGAGCCCGCGATGGTTGAAGGCAAGGCCGGCTCGGCGCGGGTCCAGCGGGCGCGGCAGCGCCTCGCCGCCGGCGATACCGCCGCCGCGCGCCGCGAGGCCGAGGCGATCCTCGCCGGCGCCGGCGAGGCGGACGAGCACGCGGCGGCGCACCTGGTGCTCGCGACCTGCCTCGATCGCGCAGGCGAGCTCAAGGCGGCGACCGCGCACGCGCGGGCCGCGCTCGAGCGTGCGGCCGAGGATCCGGTGGCGCACTACGTGTACGGCGAGCTGCAGGAAAAGGAAGGCGACAAGGCCGGCGCGACGGCCAGCGTGCGGCGCGCGCTGGCGCTCAACCCGCGCTTCGTCCAGGCGCACCACTACCTGGGCATCCTGCTGGGCGAGAGCGGCGACCACGACGGCGCCGCCGCGGCGTTCAACGAGGCGGTCCGTCTCGACCCGGCGCACGCACGCGGGTGGAACAACCTGGGCAACACGCTGCGCGCGCAGGACCGGCTCGAGGCGGCGGAAAACGCGTTCGCGCGCGCCGTCGCGCTCAAGCCCGACTACTGGCTGGCCGCCGCCAACCTGGGCAGCACGCAGCGCGACCTCGGTGCGATGGACCGTGCCGAGGCGACGCTGCGCGCGGCGCTCGGGCGCGCCGAACCGAATCCGTACCGGCCGCTGCTGGTCCTGCTGGCGGGCGTGCTGCGCCTGCGCGGCATGCTCGACGAGTCGGTCAAGTTGTACGTGCAGGCGATCAACGCCGCGCCGGCGGAAAGCGCCGGCGAATGGTTCAACCTGGGGCTGGTGCTCGCCGAGCGCAACGATCCCGCCGGCGCCCGCAACGCCTACGGGCGCGCCCGCGCGCTCGATCCGACCGACTTGCGAACTTGGTTCGGCGAGCGGCTTGCCCTGCCGATGGTTTATGCCGACGCGCGGGAAGTCGCGGTCGCGCGGGAAGGTTTCGAGGCAGGGCTCGCCGGGCTGGAGCGCGAGCTGGTGCCGGCGATACGCGCCGGACGAGTTGGCGAGGCGCGGGTCCTGGACGGCCTTCGCTGGGTCAATTTCTTTCTCGCCTACCAGGGGTGCGACGACCGCGATCTGCAGGCCCGCTACGCCGCGATCGCGGCTTCCGCCGTCGACGCGGTCGCGCCGCAGTGGCGGGTCCCGATCGCGGCGCGACCTCTTGCCGGCCGGCGCGTGCGCGTCGGCTTCGCTTCCGCGTTTTTTCACACCGGCACCTGCGGCCGGTATTTCAAGAGCTGGATTACCGACCTCGACCGCCAGCGCTTCGAGGTCTTCGTCTACCACCTGTGGCCCGGCATCGACGACGTTGCACAGGCGATCGCGGAGCGCGCGGATCACTTCCGCACGTTTGCCGCCAACCGCTCGCGGCCGTCGGTGGTCGCGCCGGGGATCCGCGCCGACGATCTCGACGTCCTGGTCTACACCGAGCTCGGCATGGACGTCACTACGTTCGGGCTGGCGGCGCTGCGCCTCGCGCCGCGCCAGTACGCGGCATGGGGGCATCCGGTGACGACCGGGCACGCAACGATCGACGCGTTCCTGAGCTGCGCAGCGATGGAAACGGCCGACGCGCAATCGCATTACACCGAGAAGCTGATCCTGCTGCCGGGGATAGGCACGCGCTACGACAGGCCCGCGCTGCCGGCGCCGGGAAGCCGCGAGCAATTCTCGCTCCCCGCCGACCGCTGCCTGCTGCTGTGCCCGCAATCGCTGTGGAAGATCCACCCGGACAACGACCTCGTGTTCGCCGAGATCCTGGCGGCGAATCCGCGCGCGATGCTGGTCTTCTTCGGCGGCTGGCATCCTGCTCCGATCGACCGTTTCATGCAGCGGCTCAAAGCCACGCTCGACGCGTTCGGCATCCCGATCCGCGAACGCATCCGCATGCTGCCGCAGGTCGCGCACGACGACTATCTGCGCATCAACATGCTGTGCGACGCCATGGTCGATACCTTGCACTGGTCGGGCGGCAACAGCAGCCTCGACGCGCTGGCCTGCAGCCTGCCGGTCGTCACGCTGGCCGGCCCGTACATGCGCGGGCGCCAGAGCGCCGGCATGCTCTCGCTGCTGGGCGTGCCGGAGCTGATCGCCGGCGATCGCGCGGGGTACCTGGCGATCGCCGCGCGGCTGGCCGAAGACGGCGCATGGCGCGGCGAGCTTGCCAGCCGCATCGGCGCGGCGCAGTCACGCCTGTTCGACGTGTCCGATGCGATCGACCGGCTGCAGGCGCTGCTTCAGACCGACGACGTTCGCGCCCTGTAGTCGCGCCAGATCGCCTCCAGCCCGTGCTCGAAATCGCGCGTGTAGCGCGCCATGTCGAACAGCGGATAGGTGCGCCGGTTGGCGGCAAGCCGGGCGCGAAGCGCAGCGAGCGCCGCCGGATTGCGCGCCAGTGCCAAGGCCTTCTCCTCGTAGTCGGCGAAATTGCCGGTCACCAGCTCCGGCAGGCCGATCGCGTGCAGCTGGCTGCCGGCGAGGCGCGTCACCAGCGTTTCGCCGGCGCGGGTGAGGACCGGCAGGCCGACGAGCAGCGCATCGTTGCTCGTCGTATGCGCGCCGTAGGGGAACGAGTCGAGGAACAGATCGGCGGCGGCGTGCCGCGCCAGATGCCGTTCCAGCGGCACTTTCGGCGCGAACACCAGCCGCGCGGGATCGACGCCGGCGACCGCCGCTTCGCGCCGCAGGTTGGCGCTTGTTTCCGCGTCGCCCTCGAGCAGCCACAGGACGCTGCCCGGCACGGCGTGCAGCAGGCGCATCCACCGCGCGAACAGGTCGGGCAGAATCTTGAACGGCTTGTTGAACGAGCAGAACACGAAGCCCTGCGCCGGCAGGCCGCAGGCGGCACGGCTGGGCGGGGGCGCTTGCGGCGCGCGGGTCGTATCGCTGGGGTACGAGGCGTGGGGCATGTGCCACAGGCGCTCGGTGTAGAACGGCTGCATCGCTTCCGGCGCGGCGAAGCGGTCGACCAGGATGTAGTCGTAGCAGTCGGCCCCCAGCGTGCCGGGAAAGCCGATCGAATTGACCTGTACCGGCGCCGGCCGCAGCATCATCAGACGACTGTCGCCGCCGGCGGTGTAGCCGTTCAGGTCGAACAGGATGTCGATGCGGTCCGCGCGGATGCGTCGGAACACTTCCTCGGTCGACTCGCGGCTGACGTCGGCAAAATGCCCGAAGGCGCGTGCGATCCGGCCGCCTATCGGACCCGGGTCGGCCGCGCGCAGGCCATAGGCGAAGGTTTCCAGGCGCGTGCGATCGATCAGCTCCCAGTGCTCCATCTGCAAATGCGCCATCGGATGCTCGCGCAGGTCCGACGAGACGAAGCCGACGCGCAACCGCTCGCCTCGGGCATTCGCCGCCGCCGGACGCGGCACCGGCGAAGGCGGCGCCATCGTCACCGCCCAGCGTTGCGCGGCGCGGAGCTGCGCCTGCGCGTCGCATGGCATCCCCAGCAGCGGAAACGGATTGACCGCATAGCGGCCGTCGCCATGCGGCGGGCGCGCCAGCGCCGAGTCGACTTCGGCGAACAGCGCACCGAGACCGTTCCAGATGCAGCGCTGCTGGCGCGCGTGCACGAGCATCGACAGCGCGTAGGGATTGCCCGGATCGAGCTCGAGCGTGCGCAGCAAGGTCGGCTCCGCGGCCGCGTAGCGCCTGAGCGCCATCTGCTGCGTGATCAGGTTCACGTGGATCTGCAGGTCGTCGGGCGCAAGCCGCGCCGCCTCGCGGAAGCTCGCTTCGGCGCCCGCCTCGTCGTGGATGCGATCCTGTGCGATGCCGCGCCGGACCCAGATCCACGGCGGCGCGTCGCGCCGGATGGCGAACAGGCGGTCGTAGGTTTGCGCCGCTTCGCGATACGCCGCGCGCTCGTACTGCGCGCCGCCCAGGTTGGCGAGGGCGTCGGGATGGTCGGGGGACGCGGCGAGGACCTGGCGGTAGCAGGCTTCGGCTTCGTCGGCCAGGCCTTGCGCTTCGCAGGCGAGGCCGAGGTTGTTGAGCAAGCCGGCATGGCCGGGAATGCGCCGCAGCGCCAGCCGGTAATGGGCGATGGCAAGCGAATGGCGACCGCGCTCGCGTTCGACGTTGCCGAGATGGAACAGCGCTTCGGCTTCGTCCGGATCGAGGGCGAGGACCTGGCGCCCGGCGGCTTCGGCGGCGGTGGTATCGCCGCGTTCCAGTGCACTGCGCCCACGGGCGAGCCATGGTGCGACCGTGGGCTCGCCGGCTGTGGCGGTGACGGGCGCGACGATACCCGGCGGCGCGAGGGCACCGTGGCAATCCGTGTAGCGCTTGCCGCTGCCGCAGGGACAGGCGGCGTTGCGCGCCGGCGGATCAGCGTTCGCGGCGATGATGCTCATCCTGTCGCTCGGCACGCGAAGACGCACCCGCCGCCAGCAGCAGCCGCTCGCCCAGCGCGGATGCGAACCCCGCCATGTCGAACAGTGCGCACGAGTCCCTGTTGGCGGCGAGGCGCGCGCGCACTGCCGCGAGCGCCGCCGGATCGCCGGCCAGGCGCAGGGCCAGCGCTTCGTACGCCGCAAGGTCGCCGACGGCGAGCTCCGGCAGGCCGATGGCGCGAAGCTGGCTTCCCGCGACGCGGCTCGCCATGGTGTGGCCGCTGCAGGTCAGCACCGGAACGCCCATGAACAGCGCGTCGTTCGCCGTGGTCCCGGCGTTGTACGGCGCGGTGTCGAGAAACAGGTCGGCGTGCGCATGGCGGGCAAGATGCTCGCCGAGCAGGACGCGCGGCGCGATGACCAGCCGCTGCGGATCGATGCCCCGGGCGGCGGCCTCGCGGCGCAGGTTGTCGCACGCCGCGGGATACCCCGGGGAGAGCCACAGCACGCTCCCCGGGACGCGCTCGAGCAAGCGCATCCAGACGTCGAACACCGGCGGCAGGATCTTGAACGGCGTGTTGAAGCAGCAAAAGACGAATCCCTCGGGCGGCAATCCGCACGCGGCGCGGGCCGGCGCTTCGCGCGCGATTTCGCGCTTGCGGTCGCCCGGGCAGTAGCAGTGCGGCATGTAGAGGAAGCGCTCGGTGAAGAAAGCCTGCTGATCCTCGGGTGTGGCAAAACGGTCGGTGATCACGTGGTCGTACCAGGACGCGCCGAGCGTGCCGAGGTAGCCGAGCCAGCTTACCTGCACCGGCGCCGCGCGGTGGACGAAGACTTCGCTGCGGGCGTGCGTCGTGTAGCCGTTGAGATCGACCAGCACCGCGATGCGATCGTCGCGAATGCGCTGCGCGATCGCCTGCGGTGTCTGCGAGCTCAGGTCGGCGAAATGCTCGAACGCATCCCGGATACGCCGGCCGATCGGGCTCGAGTCGTCGGGCAGCAGCCCGTAGGCGAACGTCTCGATCCGCGACCGGTCGAGCCGCTCGATGCACTCGACCAGAAGAAGCGAGGTCGCGTGGGCGCGGAAATCCGACGACGCGAAGCCGACGCGCAGCCGCCCGGCCGGTGTGGGCGCGGGCACGAGCGCGGGCAGCGGCGCGGCAAGGCGCGCGAGCTGCCCCGCATAGGCCTCGGCGGCGCGCAGCAGCACCGATGGCGGCAGCGGCATCGCGAGCAGCGGGAACGGCGCGGCGTTCCAGATCGCCCGCGGCGCACCGTGCTCGAGAGCCCGCTGCAATTCCTCGAACCGGCCGGCGAGGCCGTCCCACAGGCAATGCTGCATGCGCACGTAGACCCGCATGGTCAGGGCGTAGGGATTGTCACGGTCGAGCTCCAGCGCGCGCTCGAACGCCGCCTCGGCGTCGTCGAACTTGCTCTGCAGCATGGCGATCGAGCCGATGTGCAGCGCGGCGTCGACGTTATCGGGCTCCAGTCGCGACACTTCCCGGAAGCTCTGCTCGGCGCGGGCATAGGCGCCGATCGCGTGCAGCGCGGTCGCCCGCCGGGTCCAGAATCGCGCCGGAAAATCGCGGCGTACGGCCAGCGCCCGCTCGAAGGTTTCGGCGGCCGTGGCGTGGTCGGCGCGGCCGGTCTGCAGGATCGCGAGATTGGCCAGCGCGTCGACGTGCTCGGGAGAGCTCGTCAGTACTTCGCGATAGCACGCCTCCGCCGGCTCGATCAGGCCCTGCGCTTCGTAGGCGAGGCCGAGGTTGTTGAGCACCCCCGGGTGCCCGGGGGCGCGGGCCAGCGCCAGTCGATAGTGCTCGACCGCGGCCGGGCTGCCGCGCTCGCGCTCGAGGTTGCCGAGATGGAACTCCGCTTCGGCATTGCCCGGCTCGACGGAGAGGGCTTGTCGCCACGCGGCTTCCGCCGCAGCGGCGTCGGTTGGGTAGAGCGCCTCGCCGAGCAGGTTCAGGGCCGGCACCGCATCGGGAGCGAGTGCCAGGACAGCGCGGCAGCTCGCGGCCACCGCCCCGGCGTCGCCCTGCGAGAGCTCGACGCGGGCCCGCATCAGCAGGAGATCGCCGCGCTCCGGCGCCTGCGCGAGCGCCTGCGCCAGGTGGCGCTGCGCGTCGGCGGCGCGGCCGGTGGCGAGCGCGAATTGCGCTTCGCGCAGCAGGTCGTCGGCACTGCCGGCGACGAGCGGCCGCGCGCCAAGCGCGCCGTGGCAATCCTTGTAGCGCCGGCCGCTGCCGCAGGGACAGCCGGCGTTGCGCGGCGGGTCAGCGGTCGCGGCGATGGCGTTCATCCGATGCGTGCATCAGCAAGGCCTCGAAGTCGCGCGTATAGCCCGCCATATCGAACAGGGGATGCGTGCGGCGGTTGGCCGCGAGCCGGGCGCGCAGTGCCGCGAGCGCTTGCGGGTCGCGCGCGAGCGCGAGGGCCAGCGCTTCGTAGTCGGCGAAGCTCGCGGTCACCAGTTCCGGCAGGCCGATCGCATGCAACTGGCTCGCGGCGACGCGCCCGGCCATCGTCGCCCCGGCCCGCGTGATCACCGGCACGCCCATCAACAGTGCGTCGTTGGCGGTCGTGCCGGCATTGTACGGCAGCGTATCCAGACACAGGTCGACATGAGCGTGTCGCGCGAGATGCTCGGCCGGCGGCACGCGGGGAGCGAACGCAAGGCGCCCCGGCTCGACGCCGCGCGCGGCGGCTTCGCGGCGAAGATTGTCGCGGGCCGCGCCTTCGCCGATCGCTAGCCAGAGGACGCTTCCCGGCAGTTGCGCGAGCAGCCGCATCCAGACATCGAACACCGGCGGCAGGATCTTGTAGGCGGCGTTGAAGCAGGCGAACACGAATCCTTGCGCCGGCAGGCCGCAGGCCCGGCGCGTCGGGGCCGGCGCGCTCGCCGCGCGGCGGGTGTCGCCGGGCGTCGCGCAATGCGGCATGTACAGGAAACGCTCGGTGAAAAACGCCTGCTGGTCCTCGGGCGTGACCAAGCGATCGGTGATCACGTAGTCGTACCACGGCGCGCCCAGCGTGCCGAGGTAGCCGAGCCAGCTCATCTGCACCGGCGCCGGCCGCAGCGCGAGGATCTCGCTTCGCGCATGCGTGGTGTAGCCGTTGAGATCGATCAGGATGTCGATGCCGTCGTCGCGGATGCGCCGCGCGGTGTCGTCGATCGCGTCGGCGCTGCAATCGCTGAAGCGCGAAAATGCGGCCGCGACGCGGGCGCCCAGCGGCGAGTCCTCGGGCGGTGCGATCGAGTACGCGTGCGTCTCGATCCGCGTGCGGTCGTGACGCTCCCAGACTTCGGTGGCCAGGAAGGCGACCGCATGGGTGCGGAAATCCGACGACAGGTAACCCAGCCGCAGCGGCGATCGGCGAGGCCCAAGCGCCGGCGCAACCGCCGGCGCCGCCGGCGCGAGGCTTTGCGCCCAGCGGCGTGCCGCGCGGAGCTGATTCGCCGCCGA
>JBOIGD010000241.1:0-4326 GCA_050742615.1 Casimicrobiaceae bacterium
CATGTAGGCATGGCTGCTGCCAACGAAGTCGCGGTTGGCGAGAAAGGTGCTGCCGACGGTGAACGCCTGCAGGCCGACGTGCCACAGGCCCAGGTCGCCGGCCTGGTATACGTAGCTCATTCTCTCCAGCGTCGCCAGCAGGCGGTGCGCGGTCGACACGGGCAACTGCACGCGGTGGCCGAGCTCGGTCAGACTCAGGCCGCCGTCCGCGTGCGCCAGCGCCTCGAGAATCGACAGGCCTCGCGTCAGGCTCTGCACTTGGCCGGTCGGTGCGCCGGATTTGTGCGGCGTGCGGCCGCGGCGCGGCGCGGTGGTCGAGCGAGAGGTCATCAGTCGTCGGTGGCCGGCATTCGGAAGTCAGGATAACGTATTGCGCCGCGCGCTGCTCGCCGCGGCCCCGATCAAGGGAGCGCGAGGTGGGGCGTGACCGCGAACGGCTCGCCGGCGATGTCGACCTGATAGCGCGCGGCCAGCAGGGCGTCGTCGTTCAGCACGGTGTCGCCTCGCGCGTAACCCATCGCGACGGCGCGCCCGTACTTTCGGCTGTATCCGGCCGACGTCAGCTCGCCGACGTTGACGGCATCCCTCAGTATCGGCTCGCCGCCCCAGGGAAACGCCGCGGGATCGTCGAAGGTGAACAGCAGCAGCCGTTTGCCGACGCCGGAGGCCCGCTGCCGCCCGAGCGCTTCGCGGCCGATGAACCGCGCGGGCTTGTCCAGCTTGACCGTGTACGCGAGCCCCGCTTCGAGCGGAGTCTCGTCGGGTCCGAGCTCGGCGCCCCAGGCGCGGCGGCCCGCTTCGATGCGCAGCGCATCGATCGTGTAATAGCCGGCATCGCGCAGGCCGACCGCGGCGCCGGCCTCGTGCAAGGCGTCGTACAGCGTGACGCACTGGTCGGTCGCGACCACCAGCTCGTAGCCGGGCCCGCCGATGTAGCTGATCCGCGCGGCGCGCACCCGCGCGTAGCCGACGTCGATGTCGCGCGTGGTCGAGAACGGCAGCGCCTGCTTGGAGATGTCGTCCGGCGAAAGACGTCCAAGCAGCTCCGCCGAGCGGGGGCCCATCACCGAAACGACCGAGTAGGCCGACGTCACGTCGACCAGCGCCGCGAACTCGTCGTCGCGGATGTGCCTGCCTATCCAGTCGGCGTCGCGCGTCGCCTGCGCCGAGCCGGTGAGGATGAAAAACGTGTCGGGGGCAATGCGAGTCAGCGTCAGATCGCTCTCGAAGCCGCCGCGCTCGTTGAGCATCGCCGTGTAGACGAGGCGCCCCACCGGAACGTCGATTTCGTTCGAGCACAGCCGCTGCAGCACTTGCAGGGCATCGCGGCCCATGAGGATGAACTTCGCAAACGAGGTCTGATCGAAGACGACGACGCCCTCGCGGGCGGCGCGCTGCTCGTCCAGCACCGCCGGCAGCCAACCGGGCGTGTCCAGCGTCGATCGGGGCACATCCGTGCCGGACATCAGAAAATAGTTCGCGCGCTCCCAGTTGAGCTTGCTGCCGAACACCGCGCCCCGGTCCTTGAGCCGATCGTACAGCGGCGAGCGGCGGAGCGGCCGCACGGTCGCGAGCTCTTCGCGGGGCCAGCGCATCGCGTAGTGAAGGCCGAGGGTTTCGGCAGTGCGGTCGAACAGATGCCGTCGATTGGCGTGGAACGGCGCGAAGCGGCGGATGTCGACGTCCCAGAGATCGAGCGGCGCTTCTCCGCCGGTCACCCATTCGGCGATCAGCTTGCCGGCGCCGCCTGCATTGGCGATGCCGGCCGAGTTGAAGCCGGCGCAGACGAAATAGCGCCTGATCTCGGGCGCTTCGCCGAGGATGAAGTTGCCGTCGAGCGTGAAGCTCTCCGGTCCGTTCAGCAGCATTTTGACTTCCGCGGTTTCGAGGCAGGGCGTGCGGTGCATCGCGTTGGTCATCAGCACCTCGAATTGGTCCCAGTCCTCGGCCAGCAGCTGGAATTCGAACCGGTCCGGAACCTTCGGCACGTCCCACGGCTTGGCGACGGGCTCGAAGCCCCCCATCACCAGGCCGCCGACTTCCTCCTTGTAGTAGATGCAGCCGTCGGGATCGCGCATCACCGGCAGGCCGGGATGCACGCCGGCGATGGGCTTGGTGACGATATAGAAATGCTCGGCCGCGAACAGCGGCACGTTGACTCCGGCGAGCTTGCCGAATTCGCGCGCCCAAATGCCCGCGCAATTGACCAGACTTTCGCAGCGGATCTCGCCGTCGCCGTGCTCGCCACTGTAACGGACACCCGTGACGCCGCCGCGCTCGACGACCACGCCGCTGACGGTCACGCCTTCCACGAGTCGCGCACCGTGCATCCGCGCGCCTTTGGCCAGCGATTGCGTGAGGTCGGTGGGATTGGCTTTGCCGTCGCCGGGAATCCAGACGGCGCCGCTCAGGTCGTCGGTGCGAAGGAGCGGATAGAGCGTGCCGGCCTCGCGCGGGGTGATGAATTCGAACTCGATACCAAAGCTCTTGGCGCGGGCCATCTGGCGCTTCAGCAGCTTCAGCCGTTCGGGTGTTTTGGCGACGTTGAGGCTTCCACATCGTTTCCACCCGGTCGCGAGCCCGGTTTCCTGTTCCAGCGTTGCGTAAAGCTCGATGCCGTAGCGGCTCATCCGCGTGGCGTTGCGCGTCGCGCGAAGTTGACCGACCAAGCCCGCGGCGTGCCAGGTCGTGCCGCAGGTCAGCTTGCCCTGCTCGAGCAGCACCACATCGCGGCAGCCGATCTTGGTCAGGTGATAGGCGACCGACGCGCCGGCGATGCCGCCGCCGACGATCACCACCTGGGCTTGGACAGGGATGGTCGTGCTCATCGGCATCAGGGAAGAGTCGAGGCGGGGTGGACGGGCCGCAAGCGAAACGCGCTCACAGCTTCAATGCCGCGATACCGGCCACGACACTGGCAGCACCCGCGATACGGCGCCAGCCAAAGCCCTCCTTGAGCCACAACGAGCCGATCAGCGCGGCGAACAGCACCGACGTCTCGCGCAGCGCCGCGACCGCGGCGATCGGGGCACGCGTCATCGCCCAAAGGACGATGCCATAGGCGGCGAGGCTGCAGGCACCGCCGCCGAGGCCGGTCCGCCAGCCGCGGCGCAGATAGGCCAGCGCAGTCGCGCGTCGACGCATCAGCACCCAGGCGACGAACGGGATCCCTTCGAGAAAGATGAGCCAGCAGACGTACCCAAGCGCATTGCCCGACGCCCGGGCGCCGGCGCCGTCGACCAGCGTATACGCCGCGATGATCGCGGCATTGCCGAATGCCCAGAGCGCGGCAGCCGGCGGATGGCGGGGCGCTCCGCTCCGGCGTTGCACGAAGGCGATACTGAGGATGCCGAGCGAGATCAGCAGGATGCCGGCCATGATCTGCGCGCTCGGCAGTTCGCGCAGAAAGACGGTGCCCAGAACGGCGACCAGCAACGGCGCCGTGCCGCGCATCAGCGGATAGGCGAAGGAAAGGTCGCCGGCGCGATAGGCCTGCACCAGCGTCAGGTAGTAGCCGAAATGGATCGTCGCCGACGCCGCGATGAACGGCCAGGCGGCGGGGTAGGGCCGCGGCACGAATGGCAGCAACGCGAAGGCGCACAGCCCCGACCCGGCGACGACCGCCGCCGTGTCCAGCAGCACGTCGCCGCCGGACGATGACTTGAGCAGCGCGTTCCAGCCGGCGTGCAGCAGGCCGGCGGCGAGCACCGCCAGCGTTACGCCGAGTGATAACTCCATCAGGCCGTATGCGGCTTGCGCTTCTGCCAGCCGGGTTTGCCGTCACCGGCATCCGCCGCCGCGTCAGGCGCGGGCGCCGGTGCCGGTTCCTTCAGCCGGGTCTTGGCCAGCACGCCGGCCTGCTCGAGTATCGGATAGGCGATCGAGCAGATGTGCGAGTTGATGCGCCGAAGGTCGGAAATCAGGTCGAGATGCAGCGACGAAGTTTCGATGCTCTCGACCGTATTGCCGGCAAGCCGGCCGAGGTGCGAATTCGCGTAGGCGCGCTCGAGGTCGCGGAACAGCACCTTCTGCGCGAGCAACTCCTGTGCGTGCTTCAGGTCGCCATTTAGGAACACCGACAGTCCGAGCCGCAGATTCGCGATCAGTCGCGCATGGAGATCGCAGATCTCGCGCATGCCTGCTTCCGAGAAATTGCGACCCTTGTCGATCTTCTTGTCCTCGACGTCGGTGAGAATGCGCTCGATGATGTCGCCCACCTGCTCCATGTTGATCGCGAACGAGACGATGTCGGCCCAGCGGCGGCCTTCGCGCTGCTCGAGCGCTTCGCGCGGGATTTGCGTCAGGTACAGCTTGACGGCCGTGTAG
>JBOIGD010000242.1:0-7521 GCA_050742615.1 Casimicrobiaceae bacterium
GTGCTCGCCGAAGCAGCGCTTGACGGCGACGCACTCGGCGACATCGCCGACCTGCGTCGACGTCCCGTGGGCATTGATGTAGTCGATATCATGGATGTCCAGACCACCATTGCGCAGCGCGTTGGCCATGCTGCGCGCCGCGCCGCCGCCATCCTCGGGAGGCGTCGTGATATGGTTGGCGTCGGCCGACATCCCGTAGCCCGCGAGCTCGCAATAGATCCGCGCGCCACGCGCCCGGGCGTGCTCGAGCTCCTCGAGCACCAGCACACCGGCGCCCTCGCCCAGAACGAAGCCGTCGCGATCGACGTCCCACGGCCGGCTCGCCGTCGCCGGGTCGTCATTGCGGTGCGATAGCGCCCGCGCCGCGCAGAAGCCGCCGATACCCAGCGGGCTGACGGTGCCCTCGGCGCCGCCGGCCACCATGATATCGGCGTCGCCGTATTCGATCAGGCGCGCCGCTTCGCCCAGGCTGTGATTGGCCGACGAGCAGGCGCTGACCGTGGCCAGGTTCGGTCCCTGGTAGCCGTAGTGAATCGACACCAGACCCGAGATCATATTGATGATCGAACCCGGAACGAAGAACGGCGAGATCTTGCGCAAACCGCCTTGCAGGTACGCGGTGTGCGTGTCCTCGATCATCGGCAGGCCGCCGATTCCCGAGCCAATGCACACGCCGACGCGCTCGAGGTTGCCACCGTAACCGTCCAGGCCCGCATCGGTGACCGCCTCGATCGTCGCGACCTGGCCGTAGTGCACGAACGCGTCGTAGCGTCGCGCATCTTTCCCGGAGAGATACTTGGTAACGTCGAAATTCTTGACTTCGCCCGCGATGCGCGAAGGAAACGCGCTGGCATCGAAGCGCGTTATGTCCACGATGCCGGAACGGCAGGCAAGGATGCTCTCCCAGGCCGCCGCGACGCCGATGCCAACCGGCGACACGACACCCATTCCGGTGATCACAACACGGCGTCTGGACATAGGCTGATCGTGGATGGCCGGACCGGCATGCGGTCGATGCCGCTCGCGCGGTAATGCTGCCGGGCGACCGGAGCGCCGCTGGGACGCTGCAGCTGCCCGTGTTGGGGCAGTGCTATTTTTTCAGGTGCGCGCCGACGTAATCGATCGCCTGCTGCACGGTGGTGATCTTCTCGGCGTCCTCGTCGGGAATCTCGGTTTCGAACTCTTCCTCCAGCGCCATTACCAGCTCGACCGTATCCAGCGAGTCCGCGCCGAGGTCGTCGACGAAGGACGATTCGTTCTTGATCTCCGCTTCGTTGACACCGAGTTGTTCCGCGACGATCTTCTTGACTCGCTGCTCTACGTTTTCCATGCGTCTCCTCCCCTTCGCGGGATCTGAACTTCACAGCCGGGCGATTTTACCAGATCGTGCGGATTTGCCCAAAGGGTTGCGCGTCGCGTGTCGGCCGCCTGCCCGCCTTTGCGGTCGCATCCCTGCAAGCGGGGCCCCTGCTCCGCGCTCCGGCCCGCTACTGCATATACATACCGCCGTTGACGTGCAATGTCGCGCCGGTGATGTATCCGGCACCGGGCGAGGCGAGAAAGGCTACCGCGTGCGCCACGTCGTCGGGCAACCCCAGACGGCCGAGCGGTATCCGCTCGAGCAGCTTGTCGCGCTGTGCTTCCGCCATCGCGCGCGTCATGTCGGTATCGATGAATCCGGGTGCGACGCAATTGACGGTGATGTTGCGGCTGCCGACTTCCTGGGCCAGCGACTTGGTGAACCCGATCAGCGCCGCCTTCGCCGCCGAGTAGTTGGTCTGACCCGCGTTGCCGCTGACACCGACCACCGAGCCGATGTTAATGATGCGCCCGTGCCGCGCCTTCACCATTCCGCGCAGCACCGCCTTGGACAGGCGATAGGCCGACCGCAGATTGGTGTCGATGATCGCGTCCCAGTCGTCGTCCTTCATTCGCAGCAGCAGATTGTCGCGGGTGATGCCGGCATTGTTGACCAGGATGGCGACATCGCCGAAGCGCTGTTGAATCGCGCTGATCGTCGCCTCCGGTCCCGTCGCATCGTTGACGTCCAGCCGCACACCGTCGCCTGGATTGCCGGCCTCCCTCAAGTACGCAGCGATTGCCGCCGTCCCATCGTCGGTGGTCGCCGTGCCGACGACGACCGCCCCGTCACGGGCGAGAGCCTGCGCGATCGCCTTGCCGATGCCGCGCGTCGCGCCGGTCACCAGTGCCACGCTGCCGTCGAGCGTCATCGCCCCTGCCCAGCCGCCATGGCAGCAAGCGCGGCAGCCAGCGCATCGCCGTCGTTGGTCGCGTGCCCGGTGACGTCGGGCACCGTGCGCCTCGCGAGTCCGGTGAGCACCGTTCCGGGCCCGCATTCGACCATATGCGTGACGCCGGCGGCCGCGAGCGCCTGCATCGTCTCGACCCAGCGCACCGGGTTCGCCGCTTGCCGGGCGAGCGCGTCGCGCACCCCGGCGGGATCCGCCGCGTTGCGCACGTCGGCGTTGTGCAGGATCGAAATCGCCGGCATGCGCACGTCGACCCGGGCGAGATACGCCGCCAGGCGCTCGGCGGCGGGCTCGAGGAGCGAACTGTGAAACGGCGCGCTCACCGGCAGCAGCAGCCCGCGCTTCGCGCCGCGGGCCTTGGCGAGCGCGATCGCCCGCTCGACCGCTTCGCGGTGCCCGGCGATAACGATCTGCGCCGGGGCGTTGAAGTTAACCGGCTCAACCACTTGGCCCTGCGCCGCCTCGGCGCAGACTTGAGCGAGCGTCGCGTCATCCAATCCCATCACCGCGGCCATCGCTCCGGCGCCCGTCGGCACGGCGTCCTGCATTGCCTCGGCCCGGAAGCGCACCAGCGGAAGCGCGTCGGCGAAGCTTATCGCGCCGGCCGCCACCAGCGCAGCGTATTCGCCCAGACTGTGCCCCGCCGCGATCACCGGTTCGGGGCCGCCCGCGGCGCGCCACGCGCGATACAGCGCGACATCCGCGGTCAGCATCAGCGGCTGCGTGTTCACCGTGCGGTTGATCTCTTCCGCGGGACCTTCGGCGGCGAGCTGCCACAGATCCTGTCCCAGCAGCTCGCTCGCCTCGGTAAACGTCCCCCTCACCAGCGGATGCGCATCGTACCCGGCCATCATGCCTACCGACTGCGAGCCCTGTCCGGGAAACACCATGGCGAACTTCATCGCCGGCCGGACCGGCGGAGGCGATCGCGTCGCCGATGATTTTCTAGATCCATCGCAGCAGCACCGAGCCCCAGGTGAATCCGCCGCCGACACCGAGCAGCAAGACGTGGTGCCCGCCTTCGATGCGGCCATCGCGCACCGCGACGTCGAGCGCCAGCGGAATCGACGCCGCCGAGGTGTTGGCGTGCTCGCCCACGGTCGACACCATGCGCTCGAGCGGCAATCCCAGCTTTTTCATCGTCGCTTCCATGATACGGATGTTGGCCTGGTGCGGGATCACCCAGTCGATCGCGCCGGGGGGCGTGCCGGTCGCCGCCAGCGCTTCCTGCGCCGTCTCGGCCAGCACCTTGACCGCGAACTTGAACACCGTGTGCCCGTCCATCCTCAGCAGCGGCGTGCCGCTCACGGTCCCGTTGGACACCGTGCCGGGAACGGAGAGGATATCGCGATAACTTCCGTCGGCGTGCAGGTGCGAGGTCAGGATGCCGGCGGCGGCCGACGGCACCAGGACCACGGCCCCCGCGCCGTCGCCGAACAGCACGCAGGTGCCCCGGTCGGTCCAGTCGAGGATGCGCGAATAGACCTCGGCGCCGACCACCAGGGCGTTCCTCGCTGCGCCACCGGCGATCATGCGATCGGCGATGGCAAGCGCATAGACGAAGCCGCTGCATACCGCCTGCACGTCGAACGCGGCCCCGTTTTTCGCGCCCAGCTTGTCCTGCAGGATGCACGCCGTCGACGGAAACACCATGTCCGGCGTTGTCGTCGCGACGATGATGAGATCGATGTCCGCCGGGGCGAGCCCGGCTGCCGTCAGCGCGCGCTGCGCCGCGACGAGCGCCAGGTCGCTGGTGTTCTGGCCCGGCGCGGCGATGTGCCGCTGCCGGATGCCCGTGCGGCTGCGCACCCATTCGTCGTCGGTGTCGATTCGCTGCGCGAGGTCCGCGTTGGTCAGGACCTGCGCCGGCAGATAGGCGCCGGTCCCGGCGATGCGGCTAAACATCGACGATCGATCCGGCGTCCCCGCCGGCCGCGGACACCGGAACAGGCATCGCCGTGACGCGGCGCGCGATGCGATCGAGCACCCCGTGCGCCGCCTCGGCGTACGCCTTGTGCAGCGCGTGCTGGAACGCCAGCGCATCGGCCGAGCCGTGGCTTTTGACGACGATGCCCTTGAGGCCGATCAGCGTGGCGCCGTTATAGCGGCGCGGATCGACGCGGCGCTTGAACGCCTTGATCACCGGCCACGCGAACACGGCCAGGAATTTCCGCAGCGGATTGCGCGTGAATTCCTCACGCAGGAAGTCGGATAGCATCAGCGCCAGGCCTTCCGAGGTCTTCAGCGCGACGTTGCCGACGAAGCCGTCGCAGACGATGACGTCGACCGTTCCCTTGTAGATGTCGCTGCCCTCGACGTTGCCGTAGTAATTGAGGCCGGACGCCTTCAGCAGCTCGGCCGTCTGCTTGACCACGTCGTTGCCCTTGATGTCTTCCTCGCCGATGTTGAGCAAGCCCACTGTCGGGCGCTCGACGCCGTCGACCGCGCTCACCAGTGCGCTGCCCATGACGGCGAACTGGAGCAATTGCCGCGGCGTGCAGTTGACGTTGGCCCCCAGATCGAGCGCCGTCGTGACGCCGGTCCGGGTCGGCAGCTGCGAGGCGATCGCCGGGCGGTCGATGCCGGGAAGCGTTTTGAGCACGAAACGCGAGATCGCCATCAGCGCACCGGTATTACCGGCGGAGACGCAGGCCTGCGCAGCGCCCTCCTTCACGAGATTGATCGCCACGCGCATCGACGAGTCTTTTTTGCGCCGCAAGGCGTCACCGGGAGGCTCGTGCATTTCGATGACTTCGCTCGCGGCGCGCACTTCGACGCGGTCGGTCGCCGCGCCGCGGCTCGCATCGAGCGCCTTGCGCATCGCGTCCTCGCGCCCGACCAGGATCACGCGCGCATCGGGTGTTTCGGCGAGAAAAGCGAGCGCGGCGGCAACCGTGACCGGCGGGCCGCTGTCCCCGCCCATGGTGTCGACCGCGACGGTGATGACGCCGCGCCCGGACGCCGCCCTGCGGGAAGCCCGGCGATGAGCGGCGCGCTTCACCGCGCACCGCCGCTAACCTGCGTGCCGCGCCGGTCCGGCCGGGTCGCCTTGCTGCTCATCATGGTTACGACCCGGGAGGTGTTGCCGGCTTACTCGTCGGCTTTGGTCTTGACGACTTTCTTGCCGCGATAGTAACCGCTCGGGCTGATGTGATGGCGCAGGTGAACCTCGCCGCTGACCGGCTCCACCGCAAGCGGCGGGTTGGGGAGAAAATCGTGCGCGCGGTGCATGCCGCGCTTCGACGCCGACTTCTTGTTCTGCTGGACAGCCATTGCGCATGACTCCTCAAAGATCCGATCGGTACGGGAATCGCGGTTCCGGATTCCCGCAAATCCTGCAAGCTCGCCGCGCGAGGCTCAACCCGGATCGCGCGTCTTCAGCGCGGCCAGAGAGGCAAACGGCGACGGCTCCGGACGGGCCGCCGAAAACGCCCGAGCCGCTGCACATGCCTCCTCGGCGTGGCGCGGCGACAATGGCAGTGACAGCAGCAGCTCATCCTCGACCAGGGTCCGCGGATCGAGCATCGCATTCGCAAGCACGACTTCGGTCTCCTCCGCGTCCAGCCGTGCCAGCTCGGCCCCGTCGCGCGCAAGCAGCAATTCGGTCTGCTGCGACACCGGCGCCGCATACGGCTGCAGGCAGCGTTGGCAGACCAGCGGCACCGCACCGTCGAGCCGCACCGTCAACGAGGGCCGGCCCAGCCCGTCGTGCCCCCCGGCGATCCTCCAGGCCATCGGCGCCGGGCCGGCGCTCGCGGCCAGCAGGTCGACAACGCGGGGCAATGTGCGCGCATCGATCTCGCCGGCGATCTCACCCCCGTCGGCCGAAAATTCGAATGCGTCGAAGCGGGTCTGCGCGCCGGCGGCTGTCGTCCGATTCGCCATCTTGGTCGGCCTGCGATCCTGGCGCCGCCTCGCCGCGGCAACGGTGCGCCGGCGTAACCCTTGCCACGCCGGCCGCTACGGGCAGGGCAAACGTTGCATAATAGCCGCGTTGCCGTCGAGTGTCAAAGAAAACCGTGAAAACAACGACTTCGCCGCGGATGGCGCGCCCGCTGGTGCTCGCGTCGGCCTCGCCCTATCGGCGGGATTTGCTCGCCCGTCTGGGGCTGCCGTTCACGACGGTGGCTCCGGGCATCGACGAGGCGCCGCTGCCGGCCGAGACGCCCGCCGATACCGCCGTCCGGCTGGCCGAAGCCAAGGCGCGAGCCGCCGCAGTGGCCCATCCGGATGCCTTGATCATCGGATCCGACCAGATCGCGGACTTCGAAGGCGCCGCGATCGGCAAGCCCCGGGACCCCGCGCAGGCGCTCGAGCAGCTCAAGGCGATGCAGGGTCGAACGATCGTCTTCCACACGGGCCTTGTGCTGCTGGACGCGAAGAGCGGCCGCTGCCGGCGCGCGCTGGTCGACGTCGCCAGCACCTTCCGGCAGTTCGACGACAGTGCCCTCGAAGCGTATCTCGCGCGCGATGAGCCGTACGATTGCGCCGGCTCGGTCAAGGTCGAGGCGCTGGGCATCGTGCTGTTCACGCGCGTGGCGAGCGACGATCCGACGGCGCTCGTGGGCCTGCCGCTGGTCCGCCTGACCGACATGCTGATCGCGGAAGGCGTTTTACCGTTGTGACTGTGCCGCGCGCCGCCGGAACGCTCTACCTCGTGCCCAACCTGCTGGGGGCGGTCGATCCGGCGTCTGCCCTGCCGCAGCGCACGATCGCGATCGCGCGGCGATTGCGTCATTTCGTCGTCGAAACGCCGAAGGTCGCGCGGGCGTTCGTCCGGTCGCTCTCGTCCGAGCACGCGTTGCAGGACATCGTCTTCGCCGAGCTGAACGAGCACACGCCGCCCGGGCGCGTCGCCGCGTTGCTCGCGCCGGCCCTGGCAGGCGAGGATCTGGGACTCGCCTCGGATGCCGGCTGCCCGGGCGTGGCCGATCCCGGCGCGCTGCTGGTCGCCGCCGCCCACCGCGCCGGGGTTCGCGTCGTGCCGCTGGTCGGTCCATCGGCGCTGCTGCTGGCGCTGATGGCCTCGGGCATGAACGGCCAGTGCTTCGCGTTTCACGGGTATCTGCCGGTCCGCGCCGACGCGCGGGCAGCGGCGCTGAAGACCCTGGACGACGCGGTCGCGCGAACCGGCGCCACGCAGCTCTTCATCGAGACGCCGTACCGCAACGAAGCCGTCGTCGCCGCCGTACTGCGGGTTTGCCGTGCCGGGACCCGATTCTGTGTGGCCGCCGATCTGACGCTGCCGAGC
>JBOIGD010000243.1:0-5431 GCA_050742615.1 Casimicrobiaceae bacterium
AGACATAGCCGCGCACGCGCACGCCGTGCGCCTTCGCCGCGGCGGCGACCGGGCGGGCGCGCTCGAGGCTTTCCGCGATCGAGCAATTGATGTTGCGTCGGGAAAACGTCTCGGATGTGGCGACGAACACCGCGACCTCGTCGGCGCCCGCGGCGAGTGCCGCGTCGAGCCCCTTGATGTTCGGCGTCAGCACCGGATAGCGCACGCCCGGCTTGCGCCGGATCGCAGCCATCACTTGCGCGTTGTCGGCCATCTGCGGCACCCACTTGGGGGACACGAAGCTGGTCGCCTCGATCGCCGGAAGGCCCGCCTCGGCGAGGCGGTCTATCAATCCGACCTTGACCTCGGTCGGCACCATCGCCTTTTCATTC
Source organism: Casimicrobiaceae bacterium (assembly GCA_050742615.1). GTDB lineage: Bacteria > Pseudomonadota > Gammaproteobacteria > Burkholderiales > Casimicrobiaceae > PALSA-1003. The sequence continues at coordinate 372 of JBOIGD010000243.1, forward strand.
TGCAGGCCGTCGCGCGGCGCCACGTCGACGATGCGCACCCGCTGTGGCAGACGGCTTGGTGCGGTTGCGGTCATGGTATCGGTCAGTAGTTGCGCGCGCGGTCGACGATGCCGGTGATCGGCAGCCCGGCCTCGAGGCTCGCGATCTTGGCGGCAATCTGCGCCACCGACGCCTCGACCTGGGTCACCGCCGACACGTGCGGCGTGATGGTGATCCGCGGATGATGCCAGAACCGATGCGCCGCCGGTAAGGGCTCGTCGCCGAACACGTCGAGCGTCGCGCCGGCGAGCCGGCCCTGGTCGAGGAGCGCGAGCAAGTCCTCGTCGACGATCACCGCGCCGCGCGACACATTGACCACGTACGCCCCCGCCGGCAGGCGCGACAGTGTCCGGCGATCGAGCAGGCCACGCGTATCGACGGTGAGTGGCAACAGGCAGACCAGCACGCGGCAGCGGCCCAGAAATGCGTCGAGCTCCGCGCGCCCGGCATAGCTTTCGACGCCCGCGACATGCTTGCGCGTCCGGCTCCACCCGAAGAGCGGAAAGCCGAATGCGCGAAGCGCTGCGGCCACGGCGGTGCCGAGCACACCGATACCGAGAACACCGACGCCGAAGCAATGCTTGTCCTGGCGCGGCAGCGGACGCCATGCCGCGGCGCGCTGCGCGGCGGCGTACGCTTCGAAGTCGCGGAACCGCGCGAGCACGACGCAGGCCACGTACTCGGCCATCTGCTCGGCCATTCCGGCGTCCTCCAGCCGCACGACCGGCACCGACGGCGGCAGGCGATCGATGCCCGCCAGCGTGTCGACGCCGGCGCCGAGATTGAAAATCGCCTTGACCGATCCGAGGCGGGGCAATAATGGCGGCGGCGGCTTCCACACCAGCGCATAGTCGACGGCGTGCGACGGCTGCGTCCGCGCTGCGTCTTCCGCACCGGCGTCCCACGCATGCACGCGCGCTGCCGGCAATGCGCGCGACAGCGCCGCCAGCCAGTCCGCGGCGTCCCCACCCGCGCTGTAGAACAGCAGATTCAAGGGTCTGCGGGCTTCGCCACGGCGACATCGACCAGGTCCGCGCCTTCGCTCACCTGGTCGCCCTCGCGATAGTGAACGACGCTGACCACGCCGGCCGCCGGTGCAGCGATCGTGTGCTCCATTTTCATCGCTTCGAGAATCAGCAGCGGTGCGCCTTTGGCCACGGCGTCGCCCGCCTTGACCAGCACCGCGACGATCGTCCCGGACATCGGCGCGGCCAGATGCCCGCGGTCGTGAGGTTCCTCGCCGGCGTGCGCGAGCGGATCGACGAGGCGCAGGCGGTGGGCTTCGCGGCCGCAGAACACGTGCCGCTCGTCGTCCTGCGCCACGACTTCCGCCGCGAATTGAACACCGTCGATCACGATCGCCAGGCGCTCGCCGGCGAGGGTCACCGACGCGGCCATGCGCCGGCCGAGCGTCTCGACCCGCCAGCCGCCGCCGTCGGCACGCAAGCTGACCGGGTATTCGACGTCGAGGGCGGCAAAAGTCCATGCGATCGCGTACGCGTCGCTGTTGAGCCACCAGCTGCCGACCGCGTGCCACGGAGAATAGCGATCGGTCGAGGCCAGCGCGGCGGCGGACGCGCACGCACGCAGACGCGCGGTTTCGGCCAGCGCGACGATCGCCAGCACGACGGCCGATGGCGCTGCCGGAGGCGGAAACAGCTCCGCATGGTGCCGCGCGATCAGTCCGGTGTCGAGTCTCGCCTCCGCAAACGCCGGATGCGCGATCAGTCTCTGCAGGAAAGCGACGTTGGTCGCGACGCCGACGACCCGGTACTGCGCCAGCGCGCCGCCGAGGTGGCGCAGCGCCTCGGCGCGGTCGGCGCCGCGGACGACCAGCTTGGCGAGCATCGGGTCATAAAACCGGCTGACCTCATCGCCGCAGCGCACGCCGGTGTCGATCCGCACATGCTCCGACAGCGGAGGCGGGCCGAGGTGCGCGATGCGGCCGGTCGACGGCAGGAAGCCGCGGTCCGGATCCTCGGCGTAGATGCGCGCCTCGATCGCGTGGCCGGTGATCGCGATATCCGACTGCCGGCGCGGCAGCGGCTCGCCGGCGGCGATGCGCAACTGCCACTCGACCAGGTCGAGCCCGGTGATCATTTCGGTGACCGGATGCTCGACCTGAAGGCGCGTATTCATTTCCATGAAGTAGAAAGCGCCGGCGCGGGATCCTGCGGTTTCCGCGATGAACTCGACGGTGCCGGCGCCGACGTATCCGATCGCCTTCGCCGCCGCGACCGCCGCCGCGCCCATATCAGCGCGCCGCGCCGCGGTCATTCCCGGGGCGGGCGCTTCCTCGACGATCTTCTGGTGACGCCGCTGCATCGAGCAGTCGCGCTCGAACAGGTGCACGCAGCCTCCGTGCGCGTCGGCGAACACCTGCAGTTCGATATGCCGCGGCTCGATCAGGTACCGCTCGAGCAGCACCGTATCGTCGCCGAAGCTCGCCTTGGCCTCGCGCCGCGCCGAGGCGAGCGCCGCGGCGAATTCCTCCGGCCGCTCGACGACGCGCATGCCCTTGCCGCCGCCGCCGGACGACGCCTTGATCAGCACCGGGTAGCCGATCGCACCGGCCTCGCGCGCGAGCAGCGCGTCGTCCTGGTCGGCGCCGTGGTAGCCAGGCACCAGCGCCACGCCGGCGCGGCCCATGATCGACTTGGATTCGGACTTGGAGCCCATCGCCCGGATCGCTGCCGGCGGCGGCCCGATGAAGACGAGACCCGCCGCGGCGACGGTCGCCGCGAACGCCGCGTTCTCCGAAAGAAAGCCGTAGCCGGGATGGATCGCCTGCGCGCCGGTCTGCCTGGCGATGTCGATGATCCGGTCGCCGCGCAAATAGCTCTCGCGCGCCGGCGCCGGCCCGAGCAGCCATGCCTCGTCGCAGGCCTCGACGTGCAGCGCGCCGGCATCGGCATCGGAATAAACGGCGACGGTAGCCACGCCCATGCGCCGCGCAGTCCGCGCGACGCGGCAGGCTATCTCGCCGCGGTTGGCTATCAGTATCCTGGTGAACATCGTTCGCGCGCCGATCGCGGTTCAGGCGCCCGGACGCCCGGGAGTGCCGGCGAACCAGCGCTGGAGCCTTTCGACCAGCGCACGGGAAAAGCCGACGAGTTTCGGCAGCATCCAAATGGCCAGCGCGATCAGCAGCGCCAGCAGAATGAAAAAGGCGATCGGATGCGCGAGGGCCAGGTAGATCAACGCACCCACCAGGATGTCTTCACCAAACGACGCGGCCCAGTTCGAGAACGGTTCGGGCGAGGTGTTGATGACCATGCGCGCACCCGCCTTGGTGAAATGGCTGCCGGCAGCGAGCGTCCCGCCGAGGATTGCCGCGGTCAGCGTCCATGCCGGGGGTGAATCACCGAAAACGCTGGCCGCCAGCGCGGCGCCCGCCGGAATGCGCACGAACGTGTGCACCAGGTCCCAGACCGAGTCGAAACCGGGGATCTTGTCGGCGAAAAATTCGGCCAGCACCATGAACCCGGACGCGGCGAGCACCATCGGATGCGAGAGGATGCGCAGGTGCTCGGGCAGTTCGTACCAGCCGGCGAAGCCGACGGCACCGGTGATGAACAGCACCGCGTACAGCCGGATCCCGCTGGCCCAGCCGAGCGCCGCGGCCAGCGCGATCAACTGCCAGGTGTCGAAGTGGTCCATCGTCGCTCTCGCTATTCGCCCTGCGGCACCCACGAGGCCTTGCGCTTGCCCAGGAATGCCGCGATGCCCTCTCTGGCCTCGGGCGAGGCACGGACGCGGGCGATGCGGCGCGCCGTGCCGGCGATCAGCCTGCCATCGATCGGCCGCCGCGCCACCGCGCGGATCAGGTCCTTGGACTCGGCCTGCGCGACCGGGCCGGTGATCAGCAGCGCGCCGAGAACGTCGTTGATCCGCGCGTCGAGCTCGGGCAGCGGCGCCAAGTCATGCAGCAAGCCCAGTCGGCACGCCTCTTGCGCATCGAAGCGCTCACCGGTCAGGAAATAGCGCCGCGCGGCGCGCGCGCCGATCGCGTCGATCACGTACGGGCCGACCGTCGCGGGGATGAGGCCCAGCCGCCCCTCGGACAGCGCGAAGCTCGCCTCGGCCGCGCCGAATGCCACGTCGCAGCACGCGACCAGGCCGACACCGCCGCCATAAGCCGCGCCGTGTACCCGCGCGATCGTGGGTTTGGACAGGCGATTGAGCGTGTCGAGCATCCGCGCCAGCGCGCCGGCATCGGCCAGATTCTGGGCGCGCGAGAACGTCGCCATTTCGCGCATCCAGTTGAGATCGGCGCCGGCGCAGAAGCTCTTGCCGGCGCCCGCCAGCACGACGGCGCGCACAGTGACATCGCGCTCGAGGCGCTTCAGCACGGCGGTCAGCTCGCGGACCAGCGCCTGGTCGAACGCGTTGTGCACCTCGGGACGGTTCAGCGTCACGACCGCGATCGTGCGGCGCAGATCGACGTCTAGGCGCGTCAGCGCCGCCGTGGCTCGCCGCTTCGTGGACCGGGAGCCGGCATTGCCGGTGGCGACGGTGGACTTGCCTGCCACGGCGCTACATCCTGAACACGCCGAAGCGTGTCGCCTCGATCGGCCGGTTCAGCGCCGCCGAGATCGCCAGACCGAGCACGCGGCGGGTATCGGCGGGATCGATCACGCCGTCGTCCCATAGTCGCGCGCTGGCGTAGTACGGGTGCCCTTCGCGCTCGTACTGCTCGCGCAGAGGCGCCTTGAACGCGGCCTCGTCTTCGGCGCTCCAGGCGCCTCCCTTCGCCTCGATCGCATCGCGCCGTATCGTCGCCAGCACGGTCGCGGCCTGCTCGCCGCCCATGACCGAGATGCGCGCGTTCGGCCACATCCACAGGAAGCGCGGGTCGAACGCGCGCCCGCACATGCCGTAGGTGCCCGCGCCGTAGCTGCCGCCGATGATCACCGTGAACTTGGGCACGACGGTGCACGACACGTCGGTCACCATTTTGGCGCCATCGCTGGCGATCCCGCCCGCCTCGTATTTCTGCCCGACCATGAACCCGGTGATGT
>JBOIGD010000244.1:0-7225 GCA_050742615.1 Casimicrobiaceae bacterium
TCGGCGGCACCGATCATCTGCACGCGGAACGGGTGAATGAAGTTCATGTGGCCGACCTGCCCGATCGTCGGCTTCAGCGCCGCCTCGCCGGTCAGCACGCGGTTGCCGCCCTGGCGTCCGGCGAGCCAGGTCATCCCGAGGCGATCCTGGTTCTCGGCGATCAGGCGCTCGATGCTGACCTGCCGCACGGCGGCGCCGTCGTTCATTGCGTCTCGGATTGCCAGGTAGCGAACACTTGATGCACCTCGGCGGGATCCACCGCCTGTGCGACCTGCTCGCGGAACGATCTTTCGCCGAACATCTGTGCCAGCTCGGACAGCAGTTGCAGGTGCTCCTCGGTCGCGTGCTCGGGCACGAGCAGCACGAACACCTGCTCGACCGGCTTGCCGTCCGGCGCGTCGAACGGAATCGGCTGCTGCGGACGCACGAAGGCGCCCATCGCCTCCTTGAGCCCCTTGATGCGGCCGTGCGGAATGGCGATGCCCTGACCGAGCCCGGTCGACCCGAGGCGCTCGCGCGCGAACAGGCTGTCGAACACGACCGATCGCGCGATCTGCGAATGCGCCTCGAAGAGCTGGCCGATCTGCTCGAACAGGCGCTTCTTGCTGGTCGCCTCGAGATTGAGCGCGATGTAGGCTTCGGGCAGAAGCTGCGCGATCTGATTCATCGTCTTGGAAGGGTGGTCGAAAGGATTCGGCGCGCGGAGCCAGCGCCGCTTTTCGCCGAACGCGATTATACGCCGCGGCGCGGGTTATTGAGCGCGCGCCTTGCCCGGCGCCGCGGCGTCGCCGGTGCGCTTGACCGCGCCGGATTCGTGGCGGCTGCCGTTCTGCTTTTCCTTGTGCCGAAGAACCTGCCGGTCGAGCTTGTCGGCCAGCGCGTCGATCGCCGCGTACATGTCGGGATCGATGCATTCGGCATGAATGTCCTTGCCGCGTATGTGCAGATTGGCGGTCACCTGCTGCCGCAGCTTGTCGACCGACAGCACGACATTGACGTCGATCACGTGATCGAAATGTCGGGTGACGCGCTCCAGCTTGACGGTCACGTAATCACGGATCGCGGGCGTGATCAACAGGTGATGTCCGCTCAGGCTCAGGTTCATCCAGCTTTCCTTCGCATTGGCGCAGGTTTGCCGATCAGATGGCCTTGCGCAGATTGACGGGAGGTATCTGCAGCGCTTCCCGGTACTTGGCCACCGTGCGGCGCGCGACGACGATTCCCTGGTCGCCGAGCAGGTCGGCGATGCGGCTGTCGGTCAGCGGCGAGGCCGAATCCTCGGCGCCTATCAGCTGCTTGATCAGCGCCCGGATGGCCGTGGCCGACGCCGCCCCGCCGGTATCGGTGGCGACGTGGCTGCCGAAGAAGTACTTGAGCTCGTAGGTGCCGCGCATCGTCAGCATGTACTTCTGCGCGGTGACTCGCGAGATCGTGGACTCGTGCAGATTCAGGATTTCGGCGATCTCGCGCAGGACCATCGGGCGCATCGCGACTTCACCATGATCGAAAAAATGGCGCTGCCGGTCGACGATCGCCTGCGACACGCGCAGGATGGTCTCGAACCGCTGCTGCACGTTGCGGATCAGCCATTTCGCCTCCTGCAGCTGCGCGGCGAGCTGCTGGTTGGACGAGCCGCGGTTGCGTGTGAGGATATCGGCATAGATGCGGTTCAGCCGCAGCTTTGGCATCGCCGCCTCGTTGAGCGCCGCGACCCAGCGGCCCCTTATCTTTCGTACGACCACATCCGGAATCACATAGTTCGCTTCGGTCTTGGAGAATTCGCCGCCCGGACGGGGGTGCAGGCTGGTGATCAGCGTGCGCACGGCGCGCAAACCCACATCGTCGACGTGCAACAGTCGCTTCAGCTTGCCGAAGTCGCGCGCGGCCAGCAGCGGCAGGTGGTGCTCGGCCAGGTTGCGCGCCTCGGACAGAAAGGGCGTCGTCGCCGGCATCCCCTTGAGCTGCAAGGTCAGGCACTCGGCGGCGTCGCGCGCGCCGACTCCCGCCGGCTCGAAATTCTGCAAATGGCGCAGCGCGATCGACAGTTCGTCGGCGTCGATCCCCACTTCCTCGGGGAAAAGCTCGAGAATCTCGTCCAGCGACGCCGTCAGGTAGCCGTCCTCGTTCAGCGCGTCGATCAGCGCCGATACGATCTGGCGGTCGCGGAGCGGAAGGTTCAGCTCGGCGAGCTGCGAATTGAGGTGGTCGCGCAGCGAGCAGGTCGCAACCTGCTGCGGCGAGAAGTTCTCGTCGTCGTCGTCGCTCGCGCCGGACGAGCCGCCCCAGTCGCCCTCGCCGCCGCCGGCGCTGGTCATCGAATCGAAGTCCGACTGCAGCGTGCCGTCGGGACGTTCCAGCGGCTCGTCGACGATTGCAGAGCTCGCCGCCGACTGCGCAAATTCCGGCGGCGGCGGCACGTGCTCGTCTTCGTCGGCCTTCTCGAGCAGCGGGTTTTCCTGCAGCAGGCGCTCGACTTCGGCGTTGAGCTCCAGGGTCGACAGCTGCAGCAGCCGGATCGATTGCTGCAACTGCGGCGTCAGCGTCAGGTGCTGGCTGAGCTTGAGCTGCAGCGTCGGCTTCATCGCGTTCCCGGCCTGGCGGCATCCGCGCGCGACCGGCCGCGGCTGGGCCGCGGGACCGGCAGGGACTTCTGGGCGCGCGGGCGGATCATCATCAGCTAGAGCCGGAAATGCTCTCCCAGGTAGACCTTCCTGACGTTTTCATTATAAACAATTTCGTCCGGAGTTCCCGACGCCAGCACCCGGCCCTCGTTGATGATGTAGGCGCGGTCGCAGATACCCAGCGTCTCGCGCACGTTGTGGTCGGTGATCATTACGCCGATCTCGCGCTCCTTCAGGAAACCGATGATCTTCTGGATGTCCAGCACGGCGATCGGGTCGATGCCGGCAAACGGCTCGTCCAGCAGGATGAAGCGCGGCCTCGTCGCCAGCGCGCGCGCGATCTCGACGCGCCTGCGCTCGCCGCCGGAAAGGCTGACCGCGGACGAGTCGCGCAGGTGCGAAATCGACAGATCCTCCAGCAGGGCGTCGAGCCGGTTGGCGATCTCGTCGGCGTCGAGCCCCTGCAACTCGAGGATCGCCTGAACATTGTCGGCCACCGACAGCTTGCGGAAGATCGACGCTTCCTGCGGCAGGTAGGACAGGCCCAGGCGCGCGCGCGAATGAATCGGCATGCGCGTCAGATCGTCGCCGTCGAGCTCGATCGTGCCGCCGTCGGCCGCGACCAGGCCGACGATCATGTAGAAGCACGTCGTTTTGCCGGCGCCGTTCGGCCCGAGCAATCCGACGACCTCGCCGCTGCCCACGGCCAGCGACACGTCGTGCACGACAATGCGGGACTTATAACGCTTGTTCAGCGCGGCGACCGATAGCGTGCTCATTGCCTGCGCGCCCGCGTCACTTGCCGGCTGGCGGGACGATCCTGTCGTCGGGTTTCAGCGGCAGCGGGGGGGCGGGGCTGGCCACCGCCGGCGCGGCGGCGCCCTTGCCGCCCTTGCCGTCCTTCGCTTCCGGCTGGAACACGCCGCGGACACGTGCGCCCAGCGGCACGTCGCTCGCCGCGGCGGATCGGGTGTCCGGGCGCCCTTCGGCCTTGAACGTCTCGGTCGCCGCGTCGTACGAAATGTAGTTGCTGCGGATCTCGTCGCTGCCTTTTTTCAGCAGCGCGTCGTCGAAGAGCTCGACGACGCGCTTCTGCCCGTCGTAGACGATGCGCTGCGCGAAGCCCTCGTAGTATTCGTCGACGCCGTCGCGCTTCTCGCGGAAAGTCACCGGATTGCCGTAGGCGGTCGCCGACAGCGAGTTGTCCGGATTCTGGTGGAAGGCGATGCGATCGGCGTGAATCGACAGCGTGCCCTGTGTGACGACGACGTGGCCGGCGAGCTCGCCGTTCTTGGTCTCGGCGTTGCCGCCGCCGGTGTCGCCCTGGAAATTGATCGGCGTCTCGCGATCGGCCTTTTCGGCCCACGCCGGCGCCGCCGCAAGACCAAGGCACAGCAGCGCGCACGGGAAGCGCAGCAGCCCGGCCGCGAGCAGCTTGCGCATCGGATGGTCGATCATCGGCTTACTTCTGTTGGGGCTCAAATTGACCGCTGACGCGGGAGCGAAGCTTGATCGTCTTGCGCTTGTTGTCGTATTCCATCCCTGTCGCGTTGATTATCCCACGCGGGTCGGCGATCGTCACCGGCTTGTCGGTGATGAGCTTGTCTTCCTTCGGCAGCACCTGCAGGTATTCGCTGGTGATCACCGTGGGGCCGTCGTGCGCAGTCTCCGACGAGGCGTCGCGCACGCCCTTGACGTGTCCGGTGAAGGAGACGCGCTCGCGATCGCCGCTGACGCTGGCCCTGTCGGCGTCGACGGTGAGGCGCGGTTTGCCCGGCTCGTTGAACGTGATGTGCGGGCCCTCGAGCTCGGTCGAGTCGTCGTCCGGATAGTGCCGCGCGACCTTGGCCATCAACGCCTGGTGGATGCGCCCCTTGTCGTCGAGGCTGGCCGCCTTGAAGTTTTCGATGTACAGGTCCGGGTCGTGCCGCCCCGAACCGTCGAATTTCGGCGACGGCGCGCGCACCTGCGCGTCGAGCCAATAGGTCATCGCGGCCAGCGCGCCGAGCAGCAGCGCCGGCGACCACGCGACGACGCGATCGAGCAACGTCTGTCGAAAGCTCATTGCGCGAATGCCTTCAGCAGCGGCTCGAGTGCGCCCTGTGCGGCCAGGATCAGCTCGCACAGCTCGCGCACGGCTCCGGCGCCGGCGTCGACGCGAGTGACATAGTGCGCCGCGCGCCGCACCGCCGCCGGAGCGTGCGGCACCGTCACCCCCAATCCGCAGCGCATGATCACCGGCAGGTCGGGCAGGTCGTCGCCGATGTGCGCGCAGTCCCGTGCGTCGACGCGAAGCTCCGCTCGCAGCCGCTCCCAGGCGGCAAACTTGTCTTCGGCGCCGAGCACGACGTGCGCCACCGCGAGATCCTCGGCGCGGCGGGCTACCGCCGGCGCGCGACTGCCGGAAATCCAGGCCACGACGACGCCCGATTCCTGCAGCAGCTTCAGGCCGAGGCCGTCGAGCGTCGAGAACGCCTTGAGCTGGCTGCCGTCCGCCGCGTAGTAGAGCTTGCCGTCGGTGAGCACGCCGTCGACGTCGCATGACAGGAGGCGCACACGGCGCGCGCGGACCTCGAGGTCGGGCGGCGTCATACGACCCGGGCGCGGAAAAGGTCGTGCATGTGCAGGGCGCCGACGAGCCTGCGTTCGTCATCGACCACCAGCAATTGGCTCACCTTGGGCGGCGCTTCCATCAGCTCGACGCAGTCGATGGCCAGCACGCCGGCGGCAATCGTCCGCGGGTTGCGCGTCATCAATTCGGCGACGCGCGTCGCGCCGAAGTCCCGCACCCGGCCGAGGCTGCGCCGCAGATCGCCGTCGGTGAAAATGCCGGCGACGCGCCCCTGCTCGTCGACGACCGCGGTCATGCCCATGCCCTTGCCGCTCATCTCCACGACCGCATCGGCGAGCGACGCGTCGGCGGCGACCATCGGCAACTCGGCGCCGACGCGCATGACATCGCGCACGCGGGTCAGCAGGCGGCGTCCCAGCGCACCGACCGGATGCGAGCGCGCGAAATCCTCGACGGAGAAGCCGCGCGCGTCGAGCACGGTGAGCGCCAGCGCGTCGCCGAGGGCAAGCGCCGCGGTCGTGCTTGCGGTCGGGGCGAGCCCCAGCGGACAGGCTTCGGTATCGACGCTGGCATCCAGGTGCAGATCGGCGGCCTGCGCCAGCGACGAGTGCTCGTTGCCGGTCAGCGCGATCAGCATCGCCCCCTGGCGCTTCAGGTGTGGAATCAGCAGGACGAGCTCGTCCGTTTCGCCGGAGTTCGACAAGAGCAGCACGATGTCGTCGGTGGTGATCATGCCCAGATCGCCGTGGCCCGCCTCGGCGGCGTGGACGAAGAACGCCGGTGTGCCGGTCGAGGCGAGCGTTGCGGCGAGCTTCCGCGCGATGTGCCCCGACTTGCCGATGCCGGTGACGACGACCCGGCCGCGGCAGGCGAAAACCGCGCGCGCCGCCGCGACGAATGCGTCGCCGAGGCGATGCTGCAGCGCGTCGATCGCCATCGCCTCGGTGGCCAGCACGCTGCGACCCAGCGCGAGCGCACGGCCGGCATCGACTCCGGGCGCGGCATGCGGCGAGGCCGGGGCATGTTCGCGGATCGACGTCGACATGCGGCCAGTATACCGTCACGGGAAAGCGCCTGCTCTATGCTACATTCCGAGGGCGCTCTCGCCCCGGAATGCGACGACGCGAAAGGGGAGTGCGGCGCCGAGCTCGCGCGGCCGCACGAAAAGCGATGACCCACACTCTGCAACTGATTCTTCTGCTGCTTGCCGCGTCGGTCGTCGCGGTCGTGCTGTGCCGCCTCGCGCGGCTGCCGCCGATTCTCGGCTACCTGGCCATCGGCATCGCGGTCGGTCCGCACGCGCTGGCCTGGGTGCCGGACGACGCCAACGTGCGCGACCTCGCCGAATTCGGCGTCGTGTTCCTGATGTTCTCGATCGGCCTGGAATTCAGCCTGCCGCAGCTCAAGACGATGCGGCGCGCGGTGTTCGGACTGGGCCTCGCGCAGGTAGGTATCACGACGCTGGTCGCGATGGTTGGCCTGCATTTCCTTCGGTTCAGCTGGCTGGCCGGATTCGCGCTCGGCGGCGCGCTGGCGATGAGCTCGACCGCCATCGTGTCGAAGCTGCTCGCCGAACGCTCCGAGCTCAACTCGCCGCACGGTCGCGACGTCATGGGCATCCTGTTGTTCCAGGACCTCGCGGTGGTCGCGTTCCTGATCGCGGTGCCGACGCTGGCCGAAGGCGGCGCCGACCTGTGGAAGCCGTTGGCCATCGCCGCCGGCAAGGCAGCCGTCGCTCTCGCGGCAATCCTTTTTTTCGGCCAGAAGCTGATGCATGGATGGTTCTTCATCGTCGCCCGCCTGCGCTCGTCGGAATTGTTCATGCTCAACGTGCTGCTGGTCACCCTGGGGCTGGCGGCGCTGACCGAGCTTGCCGGGCTGTCGTTCGCGCTGGGGGCGTTTCTGGCCGGCATGCTGATCGCCGAGACCGAGTACCGCTACCAGGTCGAGGAAGACATCAAGCCGTTCCGCGACGTGCTGCTCGGCCTGTTCTTCGTCAGCGTCGGCATGTATCTGAACCTCGCCGTCGTCG
>JBOIGD010000245.1:0-24595 GCA_050742615.1 Casimicrobiaceae bacterium
TCAACAACGTCGCCTACTATTCGTACTTCGACACCGCCGTCAACGAGCATCTGGTCCGGGCCGGCGGCCTGGACATCCGTCGTGGACCGGCGATCGGACTGGTCGTCGAGACCTTCTGCCGATTTCATCGGCCGCTGTCCTTTCCGGACGTCGTCGACGCGGGGCTGCGGGTGGCGAGGCTAGGCGCCACGTCGGTCCGCTACGACATAGGCCTGTTTGCGGGCGGCGAGGAGCCCGCAGCCGCGAGCGGCCATTTCGTTCACGTGTGGGTCGATCGACTCACGCGGCGTCCGACGCCGGTGCCGGACGCGATCCGAGCCGCGCTTGCGCCGCTGCTGGACGAGGCGTGATGCGCGGCGACCGGGGCGATGGCAAGCGCCCCGGCCGCGCGGTCGTCGTCGCCGGTCAGGAAGCGCCTAAAGCGGCGCCGGCGGGCATGGTCACGCGCGCCAGCGTGCCGCCGCCGTCGCGCGCGAGAACGTCGAAGCGGGCGCCGTGCTGTCGCGCGATGCGCTCGACGATCGCAAGCCCGAGCCCGGCGCCTCCGCCACCGCTCCGCGCGGGCTCGCCGCGGGTGAACGGCCGCTTCAGGCGCTCGACCTGATCGGGTGGGATGCCCGGACCGCGGTCGCCCACTTCGATCACGACCGCCGCTCCCTCGCTGCGCGCCGCCACGTCGACCGGCGCGCCGCCGTAACGCAGCGCGTTGTCGATCAGGTTGGAGAGCAGGCGCGACATCGCCGTCGCACGCATCGGCAGCGCGGGGATCGTGCCCCCGCTGTAGCGGACGTCGCTGCCGGCGCGGCGATACCGCTCGAGCAGCGGCGCCACCACGTCGTCGAGGTGGCGCAACTCCAGCGTCACGTCGCGGTCGTCGCGGCCGAAGTCGAGAAACTGGCCGATGATCTTGTCCATCTCCTCGATGTCGGCCACCATGCCCTCGCGCATCGCCTCGTCGCTGGTTCCGACCTCGATGCCGAGCCGGAGCCGGGCCAGCGGCGTGCGCAGGTCGTGCGACACGCCGGCGAGCAGCAGCGCCCGGTCCTGCTCGGCTTGCCGCAGGTTGGCCAGCATCTGATTGAAGCCGCGATTGAGATTGACGATTTCCGAAGGGCCGCTTTCCGGCAGCGGCGGCTGCGCCTTGCCGGCGCCGACGTTAGCCACCGCGTCGTTCAGCTGCCGCAGCGGCCGGGACAGGTAGCGCGCGAAAACATAGGCGCTGGCGAGCAGAACCACCAGCGCGATCAGGATCCATTCGAGCGTGCGCGTCTGCACGCCGTCGGCGTTGCGCGGCGGCAGCGGAAAACCGGCCCAGTACGCCTGGTCGCCGGCCTGCATCCGGATCCACAGGCGCTGCTGGCGCGGCTGGATGCGGAGCTCCGTCTGCGGGCCCAGATCGCGCTTCAGGCGCTCGCCGAGCTCGACCAGCAGCGCGTTCTGCGGCTCGGCGCCGAACGAGCGACGGGTGTCGTCGGCGACGATGCGCGCACCGTATTCCTGGCCGAGCATGGCCAGCGTTTCGCTGCGCTCGTGCAGGTCGGTCGCCGCCAGCGCGGCGCGCAGCGATTGCAGCTGCAGGAGCTTGGTGTCGCTGAACTGGCGCGCGACCAGCGTCGCGCGGTCGTGCCGGTAGAGCAGCACCGCCGTGGTCTGGCTCACGGCGATGACCATCAGCAAGAGCAGCGCCAGCCGCCCGAACAGCGAGCGCGGCCACAGGGTCACGGCGCCGCCCCGGTGTCGGCTGCGGCGTCGCTGGCAACCTCGTCCGGCACGAAGACGTAGCCAAAGCCCCACACCGTCTGCAGGTACCGCGGCGCCGAGGGATCGGCTTCGATCAGCTTGCGCAGGCGCGAGACCTGGACGTCGATCGCACGATCGAACACGTCGTGGTCGCGGCCGCGCGCGAGCAGCATCAGCTTTTCCCGCGCCAGCGGCTGGCGGGCATGGGTGACGAAGACCTTGAGCAGGCCGAACTCCCCGGTCGTCATCGGCAGCACCGTGCCATCGCGCGTCAGCGTCCGCGTGGCCAGATCGAGCACGTAAGGACCGAAACGGATCCGCCCCTCGCCGCCCGGCGCCCCCGGAGCCAGCCGCTCGATCTGCCGGCGCAGCACCGCGTGGATTCGCGCCACCAGCTCGCGCGGATTGAACGGTTTGGCCAGATAATCGTCGGCGCCCATTTCGAGGCCGACGATGCGGTCGATGTCCTCGCCCTTCGCCGTCAGCATGATGATCGGCACGGTCTCGCCGGAACCGCGCAGCCTGCGGCAGACCGCGAGCCCGTCCTCGCCGGGAAGCATCAGGTCGAGCACGAGCAGATGCGGCGGATCGCGCTGGAGCTTCTTGTCGAGGTCCCTGGCGTCGGGCAGCGCCTGCACCTGGAATCCCTGCTCGGTCAGATAGCGGACCAGCAATTCGCGCAGTCGCGGATCGTCGTCGACGACCAGTATCTTGGGGGCGGTCTGCTTCATCGGTTCGATTATCACGGCCGTGCGCGCCGTGGCGCACGCGGCTTGTCACGAATTGTAACGCCCCGTCGTTCGCGCAACGATTGGTTACACAACGCCGGCGCGGCGGTCGCAGCGTCTCGATCGGCGCCGCGATGGCACGAACGGTTACAAATTCGCCCGCTGCTGCAATGCCTCGGTTACAGACGCGGGCTAGATTGCGCATCGTGCGCCAAGCTCCCGGTTCCGGCGCAAATGCCCAAATCCACTCCCCACTCCCGACGAAAGGTCCACCGATGAAACGTACTCTCGTTGCCTCGCTTGCGGCGCTCGCGCTTTGCGGCGTCGCCGCGTTTTCCTGGGCGAGCGGTCACCGCCACGGGCACAGCAGCGACCCGCTGGCCGTCCTGGCCGGCTTGCAGGCGCAACTGAAGCTCGATACCTCGCAGCAGCTGCAGTTCGACAACGCCATGGCGCTGAGCCAGTCGGCGCATCAAGCGATGCGCGGCGGCTTCGCCCAGCTCAAGTCCGCGACGCAGGCCGAGCTCGCCAAGCCTGCGCCCGATCTCGATGCGCTGGCAGCCCTGTCCGACCAGGTGCGCCAGCAAAACAGCGGCGTGCACGCGAAGGCCCGAGCGGCTTGGCTGGCCCTGTACGACAACCTGACGCCCGATCAGAAGCGGGTGGTTCGCGACGCCATCAGCGCCGGGATCGCACGCGCCGCGGCGTTCCGCGCCCAAGCCCGCGACGCCCGCGGGCAGTAAGGGACCCGGAACCTAGGCCGACGCGCGGCGCTCGGCGGCGATGGACGGCGTTCTCCAAGGTCGCCGCAGAGGCACAATGCTATTGTCATAGGGCGGTTTCGCCGCTGATTACTGCAGGCCGGGTCCACTCCTCCCCCAGGATCCGATAGGGTCTACGAACTCGGTCTGCCTTCAGGCGCCTCCTCGCGGGGCGCTTTTTTTTGTGAGTCACCCCGCGGCTTGGCGACGCTCAAGTCGCCGGGGCCGTTGCGAGCAGCCGTTCGGCCAGCGCGCGCAGGTCGCCGGGCGGCACGGGCTTGAGCAGGAAGTCGAGCGTACTCGCCCGCATGGCGGCGAACGCCCCGGCCGAGGCATCGCCGCTGATCAGCAGCGCGGGGATCGGCGCCCCGAGCTCGGCACGCAGCAGCGCCACTGCGTCGGTCCCCAGCGCCCCGCCGGTCAACCGGTAGTCGGCGACGATCAAGTCCGGATAGCGGCCGGCCTCGCCCAGCGAGGCCAGTGCCTCGTCGCCCGAGCCGCCGCCGCAGACCCGCGCGCCCCACTGCGCGAACCAGACGCGCATCGCGTCGACGATCGCGCTCTCGTCGTCGATCACCGCGATCAGCGCGCCGTCGAGCGCTCCGGCCGGTCCGCCCTCGTGCGGCCGCGGCGAAGATTCGTCGCGCGCAGCGGCCCGCGGCACGACTACCGCGAAACGCGAGCCCCACCCAGGCGCCGACGTTAGCTCGACCGGATGCTCGAGGAGCGCCGAGACCCGGCGGACGATGGCCAGGCCCAGTCCCATGCCGTGGCCGGCCCCGCGTGGTGCCGGGCGAACCTGATAGAAGGCTTCGAATATCCGCTCGCGCTCCGCGGCCGCGATCCCGGCGCCGGTGTCGCGAACCTCGATCGCGACACGTGCACCGCGACGGCGCACGCCGACGACGGCGCCGCCGTGCTGCGTGTGGCGCACGGCGTTGGAGACGAAGTTGGCGAGGATGCGCTCGAGCAGGACCGGATCGCTGTCGACCCAGACCTGCGTGGGCGCGATCGCCAGCCGCAGCCGGTGCTCCGCGGCGAGCGGCGCGAATTCGCGCTCGAGCCGCGCGAACAGCGGCGCCAGCGGAAATTGGGCACGCACCGGCGAGACCGCGCCGGCGTCGAGCTTGGAGATATCCATCAAGGCGGTGAATTGCCGCTCCAGCGCCTCGACCGAGGCATTGATGCGCAGGACGATGTCGCGCGCGGCCGGTTCGTGCACGCGCGACGCCAGCGCCGCGCCGAACAGGCCCATCGCATGCAGCGGCTGGCGCAGGTCGTGGCTCGCCGCGGCGAGGAACTGCGTCTTGTCGCGGTTGGCTGCCTCCGCGGTCGCCCGGGCGCGATCGGCTGCGGCGGTCTCGCGCGTGAGCTCGCCGATCAGGTCGAGGTTCTCGTAGCGGATGGTCAGCGATTGCGTCATCAGGTTGTTGAGGTTGTGACCGTAACCCAGGACGAATGCGAGGACGACCAGCAGGACCGCGGCGATGTACAGGTGCAGGCGGTCGCCCTCGACCGCGACCCGCAGGATCAGCGGCAACAGGGCGGGCAGGACGAAACCGTAGAACGCGGGCTTGTAGACCGAGGTCAGATTGATGCCGCCGACGATCGCGCTGAACAGGCACACGATCACCAGTGCCTGGTTGCCGGGATCGCCCGATACGAACAGCATGACGCCGGCACATCCCCACAGCGCACCGGCCAGCGCGGAGCCCAGCGCCCACGCACGGCCCCAGCGGCCGGAATGGCCCTCGGCCGGCGCGGCGGCGCGGTAGCGGCGAACGAGCTCGAATCGCCACGCCTGGTTGATCAGTATCGCCGCGAGCCAGGCCGCGAACATCCGCGGCGGCACCGTGCCCCACATCACCGTGACCAGGATCGCGCCGCCGAGCACCATCGCGGCAGTCGTGCGCGGCCACTGCGTGAACAGCGTCGCGACCTGATCGGCGCGGGCGCGCCGCAGCAGCGGCGGCGCCAACGCGGTCAGCGACGCCACGGCACGGGCCGACGGTCAGCGCGGCCGCGCCGCGTGCAAGTCGAGTCGTACGCCGCGCCGTGCGAGCTCGATCACCACCTGCGTGCGGTTGTGCACGTTGAGTGCGCGCAGGATCGCGCTGACATGGACCTTGACCGTACCCTCGGACAGGCGCAGGTCGCGGCAGATCAGCTTGTTGGGCTTGCCTTGCACGAGGAGCCGCAGCACATCGGACTGGCGCACCGTCAACCCGAGATCTTGCGCTCGCGCGGCGGCACGCGGCCGCGCGGCCGCAGTCCCGGGAAGCTCCGCCGGAACGTACACGCCCCCGGAAAGGACCAGCCGCAGCGCGTCGATCAGCACGCGCGTGTTGGCCGTCTTCGGAATGAACCCCATCGCACCGAGATCGAGCGCGCGCTCGACGGTCGCGCGGTCGTGCGTCGCGGACAGCACCAGCAACGGAATGCCCGGCCAGTCCCGGCGCAATTCGCCCAGCAGCTCGAAGCCGTCGCTGCGCGGCAGTGTCAGGTCCAGCACGATCAATTCGGTGTCAGGCGCGGCGGCGAGAGCGGCGTGCGCGTCGGATGCATCCTCGGCCTGGACGAGATCGAGCTCGGCGTCGAGCTCGGTCAGCACGTGCTTGAGCGCTTCCTGTATCAGCGGATGGTCATCGATCACGAGTATCTTCATCGCTCTCCCCAGGACGTGAAGATCAAGCTGCGCTTCCGGCAGCGTGTCACCACTGTAGGCGCGTGGCTGGCGCCGTCAACTGTAGGAACTGACAGGCCGCTGCGAGCCTTGAGGTAATCTATAGGCCTCGCGACGCTGCTCCCGGCATTCCGCCATGCTCGTCTACGTGATACGCCGCAGCCTGCAGGCCCTGCTCGCGATGCTCGTGATGTCGATACTCGTTTTCGTCGGCGTGTACGCGATCGGCAACCCGATCGACATCCTGATCAACCCGCTGGCCGATCAGATCGAGCGCGAGCACGCGATCGCCGCGCTGGGCCTCGATCAGCCGCTGTGGACGCAGTACGGAAAGTTCCTTTTAGGCGCGCTGCACGGTGACCTGGGGCGCTCGTTCGTGCACAGCACGCCCGCGCTGGGGCTGATCCTCGAGCGCATGCCGGCCACGCTGGAGCTCGCGGTGACGGCGATGCTGATCGCGATCGCGCTGGGTATTCCGCTCGGGTTGTGGGCGGGGCTCAAGCCGCATTCGATCGCCGGTCGCACGATCATGGCGGGCTCGATACTCGGTTTCTCGCTGCCGACGTTCTGGGTCGGCTTGATGCTGATCATGGTGTTCTCGGTGATGCTGGGCTGGCTGCCGTCGAACGGACGCGGGCCCACGACCGATCTGTTCGGCGTGCCGGTCAGCTTCCTGTCGCTGGACGGGTGGCGCCACCTGATCCTGCCGGCGAGCAACCTCGCCTTGTTCAAGCTGGCGCTGCTCGTCCGCCTGACGCGCGCCGGCACTCGCGAAGCGCTGCTGCAGGACTATGTCAAGTTCGCGCGCGCCAAGGGCCTGTCCAATGCGCGCGTGATCGGGGTCCACGTTCTGCGTAACATCCTGATCCCGATCGTGACCGTCATCGGCCTCGAGTTCGGGTCGGTGATCGCGTTCGCGATCGTCACCGAGAGCGTCTTCGCGTGGCCCGGCATGGGCAAGCTCCTCATCGACTCGATCAATCTGCTCGACCGCCCGGTGATCGTCGCCTACCTCTTGATCACCGTATTCATGTTCATCGTGATCAACCTGTTGGTCGATTTGCTGTACTCGGCGCTCGATCCGCGGGTTCGGCTGGCCGACAGCGCCGCCTAGCGATGACCAGCGCAGCGGAGCAGACGCCGCTCCGGCGCATCGCGTCGGACTTCGCCGCCAACCCGGTCGCCCTGTTCGGCCTGATCCTGCTCGGGCTGATCCTGCTGATGGCGGTCTTCGCACCGCTGATATCGCCGCAGAATCCGTACGATCTCGCCCAGCTCGACGTCATGGACGGGAGGCTCCCGCCGGGGTCGGCGTCGCCGAACGGCACGACCTTCTGGCTGGGCACCGACGACCAGGGCCGCGACATGCTGTCGGCAATTTTCTATGGTTTGCGCATCAGCCTGACGGTCGGCGTCGTCAGCACGGTGCTCGCGCTGGCGCTGGGGCTCGCGGTCGGCCTGGTCGCCGCCTATTTCGGCGGCGTGATCGAGACCCTGATCATGCGCATCGCCGACATCCAGCTTTCGTTTCCGGCGATCCTGATCGCACTGATTCTTCTCGCCGTCCTCGGCCAGGGCATGCTGAAAATCATCGCCGCGCTGGTGACTGTCCAGTGGGCCTACTACGCGCGCACGGTGCGCAGCGCCGCGCTGGTGGAGAAGCGCAAGGAGTACATCGAGGCGGCGCGCTGCCTCGCGCTGTCGCCCTCGCGCATCGTGTTGCGCCACATGCTGCCCAACTGCCTGCCGCCGCTGATCGTCGTCGCGACGGTGCAGGTCGCCGCCGCGATCGCACTCGAGGCGACGCTGTCCTTCCTCGGCCTGGGGCTGCCGATCACCGAGCCGTCGCTGGGGCTGTTGATCGCCAACGGCTATCAGTACCTGCTGTCGGGCAAGTACTGGATCAGCTTCTTTCCCGGCATCGCCCTGCTGCTCACCATCGTCAGCATCAACCTCGTCGCCGACCAGTTGCGCGACGTCATCAATCCGAGGCTGCAGCGATGAGCGACGCGGTGCTGACCGTCGAGGGCCTGCGCACGCATTTCTTCACCAAGTCCGGCGTGATCAAGGCGGTCGACGACGTGAGCTTCAGCGTCGCGCGCGGCGAAGTGCTGGGACTGGTCGGCGAATCGGGGTCCGGGAAGTCGATGACCGGCTATTCGATCATGGGGTTGGTCGACGCGCCCGGCCGCATCGTCGCCGGGCAGCTGCACTTCGGCGGCAGCGACCTGGCGCGGCTGCCGCCGGCGGCGATGCGGCGCCTGCGCGGCAACCGGATCGCGATGATCTTCCAGGATCCGATGATGACGCTGAACCCGGTGCTGCGCATCGAGACGCAGATGGTCGAGACGGTCCTCGCTCACCGGCGCGTGCCACGTCCCGCCGCGCGGGCCCGCGCCCGGGCTGCGCTGCTGCAGGTCGGCATCGCGTCGCCGGACGCCCGGCTCGCCGCCTATCCGCACCAGTTCTCGGGCGGCATGCGGCAGCGGGTCGCGATCGCGATCGCGCTGCTGAACGACCCGGATCTGATCATCGCTGACGAGCCGACGACCGCGCTGGACGTCACCATCCAGGGCCAGATCCTGTTCGAGATGCAGAAGCTCACCCGCGAGTCCGGCGCTGCGCTGATCTGGATCACGCATGACCTGTCGGTGATCGCGGGACTGGCCGACCGCGTCTGCGTCATGTATGCGGGGCGAATCGTCGAGCAGGGCACGACCGCGGACGTGCTCGGCGCGCCGCGCCACCCGTACACCCGCGGGCTGCTGGACTCGGTGCCGGGCCAGGCCCAGGACCACCAGCGGCTGCGCCAGATACCGGGAATGACGCCGTCGCTGCTCGAGATCGGCCCCGGCTGCGCGTTTCGCGCGCGCTGTGGCTACGCGACCCAGGCTTGCGAGCGCACGCCCGAGATGACGCCGATCGGAGTGCACGAGCATACGTTGCGCTGTTTCCATCCGTTGCTCGCCGCGCCCGTATGATCGGCAACCCCGGATCCGACGCGCCGAAAGGCAGCGCTGCCCTGCTGGAGCTGCGCGGGGTGTCGAAGCGCTTTGTGAAGCCGCTCGACCTGCCGGCGCGCATGGCCAATCTGCTCGGAGCCGGGTTGCGGGCCGAGGTCGTGCGTGCCGTCGATGACGTCGACCTCGCCATCGCCGAACGCGAGGTCGTCGGCCTGGTCGGCGAGTCGGGCTGCGGCAAATCGACGCTGGGGCGCATCGCCGTCGGCATGCTGCCGCCGACCGAAGGCGAGCGGCGCTGGCGCGGCGTCGCGCTGCCGCGGCGCCCGCTCGCAACGGTGCGCCGGCAGCAGCTCGTGATGCAGATGATCTTCCAGGACCCGTACGCGTCGCTCAACCCGCGCATGCGCGTCGTCGACATCGTCGGCGAGGCCCCGGTAGTGCACGGCCTGATCACGGCGCAGCAGCAGATCGAATACGTCGGGCTGCAGTTGAATCGGGTCGGGATGGATCCGACGCTGATGCGCCGCTTCCCGCACCAGTTCTCCGGCGGCCAGCGCGCGCGCATCGGCATCGCGCGCGCTCTGGCGGTCAAGCCGGAGTTCGTGGTGTGCGACGAGTCCATCGCGGCGCTGGACGTGTCGATCCAGGCGCAGGTGCTGAACCTGTTCATGGATCTGCGCGCGGCGTTGAATCTGACCTATCTGTTCATCAGCCACGACCTCGGCGTCGTTCGTCACATCAGCGATCGCGTGGCGATCATGTACCTCGGACGCATCGTCGAATCGGGGCCGACGCAGCAGCTGTTCGCGTTGCCCAACCATCCGTATACGCAGGCGCTGCTGCTGGAAATCGGCAGGCTCGAGCCGAAGAAGCGAAGCTTCGTCCCTATCCGCGGCGAGATCCCGTCGCCGCTCGCGCCGCCGTCGGGCTGCCATTTCCATCCGCGCTGTCCGTACGCGATGCCAAGATGCCGCGAAACCGCGCCTCCACTGGAGGAAATCGCGCCGGGCCGCTGGTCGGCCTGCTATCTGAACGACCGGAACCCGGCATGACCGACGCCGTCCGCCGCCAAGCCGCGAGGCATGACCCGATCCCGCTGGTGCTCGATTCGCCGCACAGCGGGACGATCTACCCGGCTGACTTCGACCACGTGGCGCCGCGGCCGCTGGTGCGGCGTGCCGAGGATACCTACGTCGGCGAGCTGTTCGCTGCGGCGCCGCGCTTTGGCGCGACGCTGATCGAGGCCCTGTTTCCGCGCGCCTACGTCGATCCGAACCGCCACGTCGCCGACATCGACACCGAACTGCTCGCCGACGCATGGCCGGGACCGGTGACGCCGTCGCGCAAGACCGAGCTCGGCATCGGGCTCGTGTGGCGGCTCGCGCACGGCGGTGCGCCGATCTACGCGCGGAAGCTCACGGTCGCCGAGGTGCAGCAGCGCATCGCACGCTGTTACGAGCCTTATCACGCCGCCGTGGCGGCCGACATCGATGCGCGGCACCGTGCCTTCGGCGCAGTCTGGCACCTGAACTGCCATTCGATGCCGGCGGTCGGCGACGTCATTTCCGACGATCCCGGACGCCCGCGCGCCGATTTCGTGCTCGGCGACCGCGATGCCACGACCTGCGGCCCCGAATTCACCGCGTTCGTGGCCGCGGCCCTTTCGGCCATGGGCTACGGGGTCGCCATCAACGACCCGTACAAGGGCGTCGAGCTGGTGCGGAAGTTCGGGCGTCCGCAGGAGGGCCGGCACAGCCTGCAGATAGAAATCAACCGCCGGCTGTACATGAACGAAGAGACGCTTGAGAAGCTTGCCGGGTTCGAATCGCTGCGCCGGGACCTCGGCCGTCTGCTCGAGGCGCTGCGCGAGTTCGTCGCCACGCGCATCTGACCCTCCCCGGGCAAAGCGCCCCCGGTTCGATGCCGTCAGCGCCATGCGGAGGCGCGGCGCCGTCGGAGTTGCGCGCCAGGTAACGGGTCGGCTTCGAGCGGCCGGTCCGGCGACGATGCTGCGGCGCAGCGCGTTGACCCCGGCTCCTCCGGCAGGTAAAATCGAAAGGTTATAGCGAGTGTCGCCGGCGCTTGCGGGCGGACGCGGTTTTCGGGCGGGCAATGCGCGGCAAACTGGTCGTCGGCAACTGGAAAATGAACGGCGGTTTGCGGCGCAACGATGCGCTGCTTGCCGAGCTGCGATCAGGCTGGACCGCGAAGCCGGAGCGGCGCATCGCGGTGTGCGTGCCGTTTCCCTATCTGTGGCAGGCGCAGGCCGCACTGTCCGGCTCCGCGCTTGCCTGGGGCGCGCAGAACATCAGCGAGCACGCTTCCGGGGCATTCACCGGCGAGGTCGCGGCGGCGATGGTGGCCGAATTCGGCGCCCGCTTCGCGATCGTCGGGCATTCCGAACGCCGCACGCTGTACGGCGAGACCGATGCGGCGACGGCGGGCAAGGCCGCGGCGGCGCTCGCGGCCGGGCTGACGCCGATCGTGTGCGTCGGCGAGACGCTGGTCGAGCGCGACCGAGCGGCGACCGACGCGGTGGTGCTGCGGCAGCTGGAAGCCGTCGTGTCGGTGCTGGGTGCCAAGGTGGCGCAGGCGGTCATTGCCTACGAGCCTGTGTGGGCGATCGGCACCGGGAGAACGGCGAGCCCGCAGCAGGCCGAGGCCGTGCACGTCCTGTTGCGCGGGCGGCTGCGGGCGGCGGTGGGCGAGGCGGCGGACGAGGTGCCGCTGCTGTACGGAGGCAGCGTCAAGGCGGACAGCGCCAAGGCGCTGTTTGCGTGCCCGAATATCGACGGCGGCCTGATCTGCGGCGCATCGCTCGAGGCCGGCGAATTTTTGGCGATTGCGGGTGCCTAACGGGGCCCTGACGGCGTTTGGGAATGAGGGCAAATGAGGGCAACGGCCCAACGATGCAAGGACGCGGGCGACTCGACAAGGAACGACGGATGGTCTGGGAAACGGTTTTGATCGGAGTGCACTTTCTGATAGCGGTCGCGCTGGTCGGTTTCATCCTGATGCAGCACGGCAAGGGCGCGGACATGGGCGCGGCATTCGGCAGCGGCGCTTCGGGAAGCCTTTTCGGCGCGGCCGGCTCGGCGAACTTCCTATCGCGCACGACGGCGATACTGGCGACGGTGTTCTTCCTGTCGAGCCTCGGGTTGACGTATCTGGCAACCAACCGCGGCGCGGCGAAGGATCTGATGCAACAGGAAACCGCGCCGCAAGTTCCGGCAGCCGTCCCCAAGGCGGGCGAGGCACCGCCGAAGGGCGCCGCTCCCGCCGCCCCGGCGCCGGCCACCGATGCAAACTCGAAGGCGGGCGAAATACCGAAATAGCGGCCGTCACAGCCAGATTTCCGCGGCCGGCACGAGCGGCAACTGCGGGTTTGCTGGACGCGAGAGAGCCGTGCTGATAGCTGACAAGCCGACGTGGTGAAATTGGTAGACACGCTGTCTTGAGGGGGCAGTGGCGTAAGCCGTGGGAGTTCGAGTCTCCCCGTCGGCACCAGAACAAAGCGTGCAAGCGCGCTGACGGCAGCAGAAGGCACGACGGCGCCGGGTCGCGGGTGCTGCGTTTTGACGGGGGTGGACGGATTCGATCATGCTGGAACAGTATTTCCCGATCCTGCTTTTCATCGTAGTCGGCGTCGGCATCGGCCTGCTTCTGCTGACGATCGGAACGCTGGTAGCTCCCAACCGGCCCGACGCGGCCAAGCTGTCCCCGTACGAATGCGGCTTCGAGGCCTTCGAGGACGCGCGGATGAAGTTCGATGTCCGCTACTACCTGATCGCGATTCTGTTCATCCTGTTCGATCTGGAAATCGCTTTCCTGTTTCCCTGGGCCGTCGTCCTTCCCGACATCGGGATTTTCGGCTTCTGGTCGATGATGGTCTTCCTGGCGATCCTGGTGATCGGGTTCGTCTACGAGTGGAAAAAAGGGGCGTTGGAATGGGAATAGCGCTGCGATGACCATTGAAGGCGTTCTCGAGAAAGGCTTTGTCACGACGTCGCTCGACGCGCTGATCAACTGGTCGCGCAACGGCTCGATGTGGCCGATGACCTTCGGGCTGGCCTGCTGCGCCGTCGAGATGATGCACGCGGGCGCGGCGCGCTACGACCTCGACCGGTTCGGGGTCGTGTTCCGCCCCAGTCCGCGCCAGTCCGACGTCATGATCGTGGCCGGAACGCTGTGCAACAAGATGGCGCCGGCGTTGCGCCGCGTCTATGACCAGATGGCCGAGCCGCGCTGGGTGATCTCGATGGGCTCCTGCGCCAACGGCGGGGGCTACTACCACTACTCGTACTCGGTCGTGCGCGGTTGCGATCGCATCGTGCCTGTCGACATCTACGTACCCGGTTGCCCGCCGACGGCCGAGGCGCTGCTCTACGGGATCATACAGCTGCAGAACAAGATCTGGCGCACCAACACGATCGCGCGCTGATGAACAATGCGATGCTTTCGGAGGCGCTCGGGTCAGCTTTCACCGGCAAGCTCGGCAGTGTCGAGACTGCGCACGGCGCGGTCACCGCGATCGTCGGCGCCGACCGGCTGGTCGCGACGATGCGTGCGCTGCGCGATCTCCCCGAGTTTCGTTTCGAGACGCTGATCGATCTGTGCGGCGTCGACTACTCGGCCTACGGCGGCACTTCCCGCGGACTGGCCTACTCGAGCTCCGACGCGACGCCGGCCGAGCCGCTGGACGAGCGGCTGCACGATCGGCGTTTCGCCGCGGTATACCACCTGCTGTCGCTCACGCACAACCACCGGCTGCGCGTCCGGGCCTTCGCTCCGGACGACGACTTTCCGATGCTGCCGTCGGTGATCGACGTCTGGCCGTCGGCCAACTGGTACGAACGCGAGGCGTTCGACTTCTTCGGCATCATGTTCACCGGCCATCCGGACCTGCGCCGCATCCTGACCGATTACGGCTTCGTCGGCCACCCGTTCCGCAAGGACTTTCCGCTGTCGGGCAATGTCGAAATGCGCTACGACCCCGAGCAGGGCCGTGTGATCTACCAGCCGGTGACCATCGAGCCGCGTGAGGTGGTGCCGCGCATCATCCGCGAGGACAGCTACGGGGACAGCGAAGGCTTCCGCAAGGGTTGACGACGTGGCGGAGATTCGAAACTACACGATGAATTTTGGACCCCAGCACCCGGCGGCGCACGGCGTGCTGAGGCTGGTCCTCGAGCTCGACGGCGAGGTCATCCAGCGTGCCGATCCGCACATAGGGCTGCTGCATCGGGCCACCGAAAAGCTCGCCGAGTACAAGACCTACGTCCAGTCGCTGCCGTACATGGACCGGCTGGACTACGTCTCGATGCTGTCGAACGAGCACGCCTACTGCCTGGCAATCGAGAAGCTGCTGGGCATCGAGGTGCCGATCCGTGCGCTCTACATCCGGGTGATGTTCGACGAGATCACGCGGATTCTCAATCACCTGCTGTGGCTGGGTGCGCACGCACTCGACGTCGGCGCGATGACGCCGTTCCTGTACTGCTTCCGCGAGCGCGAGGACCTGATGGACTGCTACGAGGCGGTCTCCGGTGCGCGCCTGCACGCCGCGTACTACCGTCCGGGCGGCGTCTACCGCGACCTTCCCGACCGGATGCCGCAGTATCAGCCTTCGCCGATCCACAGCGCCAAGGCCATCGCGCGCATGAACGAGAACCGGCAAGGAAGCCTGCTCGACTTCATCGAGGATTTCGCCCGCCGCTTTCCCAAGAACGTCGACGACTACGAGACGCTGCTGACGGAGAACCGGATCTGGAAGCAGCGCACCGTCGGCATCGGCGTGGTGACGCCCGAGCGCGCCAAGGCGCTGGGCTTCACCGGTCCGATGCTGCGCGGCTCGGGAGTCGCCTGGGACCTGCGCAAGAAGCAACCGTACGCGGTCTACGACCGCATGAAATTCGACGTTCCGGTCGGAACGACCGGCGACTGCTACGACCGTTACCTGGTCCGCGTGCAGGAGATGCGCGAGGCCAACCGGATCGTCATGCAATGCATCGATTGGCTGCGGCAGAACCCCGGCCCGGTGATCATCGACAACCACAAGATCGCGCCGCCCTCGCGCGTGGAAATGAAAGAGAACATGGAAGAGCTGATTCATTTTTTCAAGCTCTTCACCGAGGGCATCCACGTGCCGCCGGGCGAGGTGTACGCGGCGGTCGAGCATCCGAAAGGCGAGTTCGGCGTCTACCTGATCTCGGACGGGGCCAATAAGCCTTACCGACTGAAGATCCGGGCCGCGGGCTTTCCGCATCTGGCCGCGCTGGACGAGATGTCGCGCGGTCACATGATCGCCGACGTCGTCGCGATCATCGGAACGCAGGACATCGTATTCGGGGAGATCGACCGATGAGCGTGATCGAATCCAGAGTCCTCAACATCGACGAGTTGACGCTGGAGCATTTCGCCAAGGGCGACAAATTCGAATCCGATGCCGTGCGCATCGGACCGTTGCTGGGCGCGAAGGACCTGGGCTACTCGTACGACGTCGTCCCGCCGGGCAAATGCTCGTGCCCGTTCCATAGCCACCGCGGCGAGGAGGAGATGTTCTTCATCGTCAAAGGCACCGGGACGCTGCGTTACGGCAACGAGACGCGCAGGATCCGCGTCGGCGACGTCGTCTGCTGCCCGGTCGGCGGACCGGAGACTGCGCACCAGATCGTCAACGACTCGGACGCGGAGCTCGCCTACCTTTCGGTCAGCACGATGATGCCGGCGGAGGTCTGCGAATACCCCGATTCGAACAAGGTGGGCGCCTTCGGCGGCGGGCTGCGGCACATGACGCACGCCGGCGACCATGTCGACTACTGGACGGACGAGGCGTGAGCGTGCCGAGACCCGCCGACCGCCCGATCGTTCTGAGCGCCGCGGCACTGCAGAGGATCGATCGCGAGATCGCCAAGTATCCGGCCGGCCAGAAGCGCTCGGCGGTGATGGCCGCGCTGGCGATCGCCCAGGATGAAAAGGGCTGGCTGTCGACCGAGACGATGGACTTCGTCGCCGGCTATCTCGACATGCCGCCGATCGCGGTGTTCGAGGTCGCGACGTTCTACGAGATGTACAACACCGAGCCGACGGGCAAGTACAAGCTGACGATCTGCACCAATCTGCCGTGCGCGCTGCAGAGCGCCGGCGAGGCCGCCGAGCATCTGAAGCGCAAGCTCGGCATCGGCTTCGGCGAAACGACGCCTGACCGGATGTTCACCTTGAAGCAGGGCGAATGCTTCGGCGCCTGCGGCGACGCGCCGGTCGTGCTGGTCAACAACAAACGCATGTGCAGCTGGATGCGCCCGGAGCAGCTCGACCGGCTGCTGTCCGAGTTGGCCGCGGAAGGAAGCCCGTGAACGCCCCGGCCGAAGTCCTCGACTACGGGCCCGACGCGATCATCATGGCGGGCTTGACCGGCCGCAACTGGAACCTCGACGACTACGTCGCGCGCGGCGGGTACGACGCGCTGAAGAAGATCCTGGCGGAGAAGACACCGCCGGCCAACGTGATTGCGGAAATCAAGAAGTCGGCACTGCGCGGGCGCGGCGGCGCGGGCTTTCCGACGGGCCTGAAGTGGAGCTTCATGCCGCAGCAGTACACGGGGGACAAGTACCTCGTGTGCAATTCGGACGAAGGCGAGCCGGGAACCTTCAAGGACCGCGACATCATGCGCTACAACCCGCACATCCTGATCGAGGGGATGGCGATCGCCGCGTACGCGATGGGCTGCAAGCGGGGCTACAACTACGTGCACGGCGAGATCTGGGATACCTACGAGCGCTGCGAGCAGGCGCTGGAGCAGGCCTACGCGGCCGGATTCCTCGGCGACGACATCCTGGGCAGCGGCTTTTCGTTTCACCTTTACAACCATCACGGTTACGGCGCGTACATCTGCGGCGAGGAGACGGCGCTGCTCGAATCGCTCGAGGGCAAGAAGGGATTGCCGCGCTTCAAGCCGCCCTTTCCGGCGAGCTTCGGTCTGTACGGCAAGCCGACGACGATCAACAACACCGAGACCTTCGCCGCCGTGCCGTGGATCATCAGGAACGGCGGCGAGGCGTTTCTCGCGCTCGGCCGGCCGAACAACGGGGGCACCAAGATCTTCTCGGTCACCGGCGACGTCGCGCGGCCCGGCAACTACGAGATCAAGCTCGGCACGCCCTTTGCAAGCCTGCTGGAAATGGCCGGCGGAATGCGCGGCGGGCGCAAGCTGAAGGCGTGCATTCCGGGCGGCTCGTCGATGCCGGTCCTGCCGGGCGAGGTCATGCTCGCGACCGACATGGACTATGACTCGATCGCCAAGGCGGGTTCGATGCTGGGCTCGGGAGCGGTCATCCTGATGGACGACACGCGCTGCATGGTGCGTTCGCTGCGGCGCTTGTCGTACTTCTACTTCGAGGAGTCGTGCGGCCAGTGCACGCCCTGCCGCGAAGGCACCGGCTGGCTGTGGCGCGTCGTCGATCGCATCGAACAGGGCAGGGGCAGGAACGAGGATCTCGACCTCCTGCTGTCGGTATCGGATAACATCGCCGGCCGGACGATCTGCGCGCTCGGCGACGCCGCGGCGCTGCCGGTCAAGAGCTTCATCAAGCATTTCCGCGACGAGTTCCAGCACCATATCGACCACAAGCAGTGCGCGGTGCCGGCGTATGTCTGACGACCGGCACAATGGACTTCCGGGACGGCCGGCATGCTGACGCTCGAAGTCGATGGCAAGCCGGTGCAGGTGCCCAGCGGCAGCACGGTGATGGATGCCGCGCACAAGCTCGACATCTACGTGCCGCATTTCTGCTGGCACAAGAAGCTCACGATCGCCGCCAATTGCCGCATGTGCCTGGTCCAGGTCGAGAAGGCGCCGAAGCCACTGCCGGCCTGCGCGACACCCGCCGCCGAAGGCATGAAGGTGTGGACGCATTCGGAATCCGCCGTCACCGCGCAAAAAGGCGTGATGGAATTTCTGCTGATCAACCACCCGCTGGATTGCCCGATCTGCGACCAGGGCGGCGAGTGCCAGCTGCAGGACCTCGCCGTCGGCTACGGCGCGTCGAATTCGCGCTACGACGAGCCGAAACGGGTGGTGCTCAACAAGAATCTCGGGCCGCTGATCGCAACGGACATGACGCGGTGCATCCAGTGCACGCGCTGCGTGCGCTTCGGCCAGGAGATCGCCGGCGTGATGGAGCTGGGCATGGCCAACCGCAGCGAGTTCGCGGAGATCATGACCTTCGTCGGGAAGACCGTGGATTCCGAGCTTTCCGGCAACATGATCGATCTCTGCCCGGTCGGCGCGCTGACGTCGAAGCCGTTCCGCTACACGGCCCGGACCTGGGAGCTGGCGCGCAGGAAATCGGTGTCGCCGCACGACGCCCTGGGCAGCAATCTGGTCGTGCAGGTGAAGAACGATCGCGTGATGCGCGTGGTGCCGCTGGAGAACGAGTCGATCAACGAGTGCTGGCTGTCGGACAAGGATCGATTTTCCTACGAAGGCCTCAACTCGGAGGATCGGCTGACCCGGCCGCTGCTGCGGCGCGACGGCCGCCTGGTCGAGGCCGACTGGCAGACCGCGCTCGAGTACGCCGCCGCCGCGCTCAAGCGCGTGCGCGAACGGCACGGCGTGGACGTGATCGGCGCGCTGGTCTCGCCGCATGCGACGCTGGAGGAGCTGCATCTGGCGCAAAAGCTGGTGCGCGGTCTGGGGAGCGACAACGTCGATTTCCGCCTGCGCCAGGCCGATTTTTCCGCCGACGCGCTGCCCGGTGCGCGGACGGTGCCCTGGCTCGGGATGACGATCGCCGATTTCGCCGCGCTCGACCGCGTACTGGTGATCGGCAGCTTCCTGCGCAACGATCATCCGCTGCTCGCGCACCGCCTGCGCCAGGCGGCGAAAAAGGGCGCCCAGCTTTCGCTGCTGCACGCAAGCGACGACGAGCTCCTGATCAGGACCGCGCACAAGGCGGTCGTCGCGCCCTCGGCGATGCCGCGCCTGCTCGCCGAGATCGTCGTCGCCGCCGCCGCGGCGACGGGCGTGACAGCGCTGTCCGCGCTCGCGGGCGTCGAGCCGTCCGCGGCGGCACAACGCATCGCGGCGAGCCTCGCCTCGGGGGAACGCAAGGCCATCTTCCTCGGCAACTTCGCGCAGCATCACCCGCGCGCGGCGCAGCTGCACGCGCTGGCGCAGGAGCTCGCGCGGCTGACCGGGGCGACGCAGGGCTTCCTGACCGAAGCCGCCAATTCGCTCGGCGGTCACATCGCCGCCGCGCTGCCGCAACGCGGCGGCATGAACGCGCGGGCGATGCTGGCGTCGCCGCGCAGCGCCTATCTTCTGTTGCACGCCGAACCCGACGCCGATTTCGCTGATCCGGTCGCGGCGCGCGCCGCGCTGGAAGCGGCCGAATGCGTGGTCGCAATGTCGTCGTTTCGCTCGGGCGCCGCCGATCACGCCCACGTCGTGCTCCCGGTTGCTCCTTTCAGCGAGACGGCCGGAACGTTCGTCAACTGCGAAGGGCGTGCGCAGGCGTTCAACGGCGTGGCGCCGCCGCTGGGCGAGGCGCGTCCGGCCTGGAAGGTGCTGCGCGTGCTGGGCTCGCTGCTGGGACTCGAAGGCTTCGCTCAGGACGATATCGGTGCGGTGCGGGCCGAATTGCCCGCCGCGGCCGCGATCAGCGCTTTGCTGTCGAACGCGACCGGATATGCAATCGAAGCGCCGGCGGTAGCCGAGGGCGGGCTCGAGCGCATCGCCGATGTGCCGATGTATTTTGCCGATCCGCTAGTGCGGCGCGCGGGCGCGCTGCAGAAGACCCGCAACGCGCTGCCACCGGCCGTCCGCGCCAACGCCGCGACGCTGGGCCGGTTGCAACTGGCCGACGGCGCCGACGCGCGCGTGCGCGCCGGCAACGGCGAGACCGTGCTCCAAGCGGCCGTCGACGAGTCTGTGCCCGACGGCTGCGTGCGCATTGCCGCCGCGCATCCGACGACGGCCGCGCTGGGGGCCCTCTTCGGCCCGATCTCCATCGAGGCGCTACGATGAGCGACGCCCTGGCGCCGGTGCAGGCTTTCTTCGGGCCGACCTGGCTGGCCGTGTGGACGCTGGCCAAGATCGTCGCCATCGCGATCCCGCTGATACTGGCGGTTGCCTATCTGACCCTGGCCGAGCGCAAGGTGATCGGCTGGATGCAAGTCCGAATCGGACCGAACCGGGTGGGGCCGCTGGGTCTGCTGCAACCGTTCGCCGACGTGCTGAAGCTGGTTTTCAAGGAGATCATCGTCCCGACCGGCGCGAGCCGAAGACTGTTTTTCGTCGCGCCGCTGCTGTCGCTGGGCCCCGCGCTGGCCGCCTGGGCGGTCATCCCGTTCGCCGACGGCGTGGTCCTTTCCAACATCAACGCGGGGTTGCTCTACATCCTGGCGATGACGTCGATCGGCGTGTACGGCGTCATCCTCGCCGGCTGGGCGTCCAATTCCAAGTACGCGTTTCTCGGCTGCCTGCGCTCCGCGGCGCAGATCGTATCGTACGAAATCGCGATGGGTTTCGCGCTGGTCGGCGTGCTGATGGCCGCGTCGAGCCTGAACATCAGCGACATCGTGCGGGGCCAGACCGGCGGCTTCTGGCACTGGTACATGCTGCCGCTGCTGCCGTTGTTCGTCGTCTACCTGGTATCCGGGATCGCCGAGACGAATCGCCACCCGTTCGACGTCGCCGAGGGCGAATCGGAGATCGTCGCCGGGTTCCACGTCGAGTATTCGGGCGTCGCGTTCGCCGTGTTCTTCCTGGCCGAGTACATGAACATGATCCTGATCTCAGCATTGGCGTCGATCATGTTCCTCGGCGGCTGGCTGGCGCCTCTGCCGGTGCTGAACGAGCTCGCGATCGCCGGCTGGCATCCACTCGGCGACGGTTTCCCTTGGATGTTCGTCAAGATCTGCGCGATGCTCTTCATCTTCCTGTGGATACGCGCGACGTTCCCGCGCTACCGCTACGACCAGATCATGCGGCTCGGCTGGAAGGTATTTATCCCGGTGACGCTGATATGGATCATTTTCCTCGGCGCGATGATGCAGACGCGCTGGGCGTTCCTGTTCCACTGAGGCGACGGCGATGCTGCAGAGGCTGCGCGATTTCTTCAACACCTACCTGCTGATCGAGCTGTGGCAGGGCCTGCGCGTGACCTTGGCCAACATGTTCAAGCGCAAAATCACCGTCCAGTTTCCCGAGGAGAAGACGCCGATGAGCCCGCGCTTCCGCGGGCTGCACGCCCTGCGCCGCTATCCGAACGGCGAGGAGCGATGTATCGCGTGCAAGCTTTGCGAGGCGGTATGCCCGGCGCTGGCGATCACCATCGAGTCGGAGCAGCGCGACGACGGCACGCGGCGGACGACGCGCTACGACATCGATCTCACCAAATGCATCTTCTGCGGGTTCTGCGAGGAGTCCTGTCCGGTGGATTCGATCGTCGAGACCCGCATTCTCGAGTACCACGGCGAGAAGCGCGGCGACCTGATCTACACCAAGGAGATGCTGCTCGCGGTCGGCGACCGCTACGAGGCGCAGATCGCAGCCGACCGCGCCCAGGACGCCAAGTACCGATGAGCGCGCGAGCCGCAGACAGCCCGCAGGGCCGTTCGCGCGCGATTCGGCAGGAGGCCGAAGCGCCGTCGGCTGGTCCTGCCCCAATGGCTGGCGAGGCCGACAGATGAACGTCGCGTCGATCGTCTTCTACGCCTTCGCGGCGATCCTGATCTTCGCCGCGCTGCGCGTGATCACCAGCAGCAACCCGGTACATTCGGCGCTGTGGCTGGTGCTCTCGTTCTTCAGCGCGGCCGCCATCTGGCTGCTGCTGCAGGCCGAGTTCCTCGCCATCGTGCTGGTGCTGGTGTACGTCGGCGCGGTGATGGTCCTCTTTCTTTTCGTCGTGATGATGCTCGACGTCAACTTTGCCAAGCTGCGCGAACAGTTCAGGAGTTACATTCCCGTCGGCGCCACCGTCGGCATCCTGGTCCTGGTGGAGATGACGCTGGTGCTGGTCGGCGGCTACCTCGCCCCGGCCGGCGGCCCGGCGCCGGCCGGGGCGACCGCGGGATACAGCAACACCCGCGCGCTCGGGCTGCTGCTGTACACCGATTACGCCTATCCGTTCGAGATCGCGGCCGTGATCCTGCTGGTCGCGATCATCGCTGCCATCGCGCTGACCCATCGCACCCGGCGCGAGACCAAGCGCCAGGATCCATCGCGCCAGGTCAGCGTGCGGCGCGGCGATCGCCTGCGCGTGCTCGACAT
Source organism: Casimicrobiaceae bacterium (assembly GCA_050742615.1). GTDB lineage: Bacteria > Pseudomonadota > Gammaproteobacteria > Burkholderiales > Casimicrobiaceae > PALSA-1003. Next base: position 22,149 of record JBOIGD010000245.1, read on the forward strand.
GCCGGTGGAGAAGAACGAGCGCTGAACAGCGGCGCGTGGCGGACAGCAGGCAACAACAGTGGCACCGGCCGCACGCTCGGGCCGAAGCCATCAGGGAGTAGAGACGTGTCGTTTCCGTGGCATCCGACGCTGACGCATTACCTGGTTCTCGGTGCGATCCTGTTCGCCATCAGCGTCATCGGGATCTTCCTCAACCGGCGCAACGTCATCCTGATGCTGATGGCGATCGAGTTGATGCTGCTCGCGGTAAACCTCAATTTCATCGCGTTCTCGCATTACCTCAATGACGCGGCAGGGCAGGTGTTCGTCTTCTTCATCCTGACCGTGGCGGCCGCCGAATCGGCGATCGGTCTCGCGATCCTGGTGCTCCTGTTCCGCACCGTGCGCTCGATCGACGTCGAGGACCTGGCCACGCTGAAGCACTAGGCGGCGCACCGATGACGATGCAGCAACTCTACCTGCTGGTGCCGCTGGCGCCGCTGCTGGCCGCCGTGGCGGTCGGCCTGTGGGGCCCGAGGCTCGGCCGTCGGTTGTCGCACTGGATCTGCATCGCCGGCGTCGCGGTCTCGACGGTTGCGTCGGCCTGGATACTGAAGGACGTGCTCGCCGGCCATACGTTCAACGGCGACGTCTACACCTGGATGTCGTCGGGCGGCATCAAATTCGCGATCGGCTTCCTGATCGATCCGCTGACGGCCCTGATGATCACGGTGGTCGCGTTCGTGTCGCTGATGGTCCACGTCTACACGGTCGGCTACATGGCCGACGATCCCGGCTACACGCGCTTCTTCGCCTACATCTCGCTGTTCACGTTCAGCATGCTGATGCTGGTGATGGCGAACAATTTCCTGCAGCTATTCTTCGGCTGGGAAGCCGTCGGGCTGGTCTCGTACCTTTTGATCGGGTTCTGGTACGAGCGGCCGACCGCGATCTATGCCAGCCTCAAGGCGTTTCTCGCCAACCGCGTCGGCGACTTCGGATTCGTCCTCGGCGTCGGCCTGATCGTCGCGTATTTCGGATCGCTCGACTACGCGACGGTGTTCGGCGCGGCGCCGCAGGTTGCGGGCGCGACGATCAACCTGATCGGCGACCGCCAGTGGTCGGTGCTGACGGCGATCTGCGTCGGCCTGTTCGTCGGGGCGATGGGGAAGAGCGCCCAGGTCCCGTTGCACGTGTGGTTGCCTGACTCGATGGAAGGCCCGACGCCGATCTCGGCGCTGATCCACGCGGCGACGATGGTCACCGCCGGGATCTTCATGGTCGCGCGCATGAGCCCGCTGTTCGAGTTGTCCGACGCCGCGCTGTCGTTCGTCACCATCATCGGCGCGACGACCGCCCTGTTCATGGCCTTCCTCGGCATCGTGCAGAACGACATCAAGCGCGTCATCGCCTATTCGACGCTGTCGCAGCTGGGCTACATGACGGTGGCGCTCGGTGTGTCCGCGTACTCGGCCGCGATCTTCCACCTGATGACGCACGCGTTCTTCAAGGCGCTGCTCTTCCTCGCTGCCGGGTCGGTGATCATCGCGCTGCACCACGAGCAGGACCTGCGCAAGATGGGCGGTCTCAGAAAATACATGCCGGTCACCTACTGGACGATGGTCATCGGCTCGCTCGCGCTCGCCGGCATCCCGCCGTTTGCCGGCTTCTTTTCCAAGGATGCGATCATCGAGGCGGTGCAGCTCTCGAAGGTCACAGGGCACACCTACGCGCAGATCGCGCTGACGCTGGGCGTGTTCGTGACGGCCGTCTACAGCTTTCGCATGCTGTTCCTGGCGTTCCACGGCGACGAACACTTCGGTGGGACGCATGCCACGGACTCGCACGACACCGCGACCGAGGAGCCCGCCCACGACGAGCACACGAACGCCGGGCCGCCGCGGGAGAGCCCGTGGGTGATCACGGTACCCTTGGTGCTACTGGCGATCCCTTCCGTCTATGCGGGCTGGGCCTACATCGGGCCGGTCCTGTTCGGCGGTTTCTTCCACGGGTCGATCGTCATCGCGCCGCAGCATGCGGGAATGGCCACGCTGCGCGAGGAATGGCACGGCGTGGCCGGCTTCATCGAGCACGGCCTGCTCGGCGCCCCGTTCTGGCTCGCGGTCGCGGGCATCGCGGTCGCGTGGTGGCTCTACATCCTGCGCCGCGACCTGCCGGCGAAGATCCAGGCCCGGACCGCCGCCGTGTACGCGCTGCTCGCGAACAACTATTACATCGACCGCTTCAACGAGTGGCTGTTCGTCGGCGGTTTCCAGCGCATCGGCAAACTCTTTTCCAATGTCGGCGACCGCTCGATCATCGACGGCTTTTTTGTCAACGGCACCGCGCGCGCCGTCGGCGCCGCGTCCGCGGCGCTGCGCCTGATCCAGTCGGGCTACATGTACCTGTACGCCTTCGCGATGATCCTGGGCGTATTCATCGCCCTGTTCTGGTGGGTCGTGCTGAGG
>JBOIGD010000246.1:0-21801 GCA_050742615.1 Casimicrobiaceae bacterium
GTGGTGGTGGGCACTCGCATGGCGGGTCGAGCGTCGCAATCGGCATCGGCTTCCCGTATTGGGGCTGGGGTTGGCCGTACTACGGGTATCCGTACTACGGATACGCGTACGGCTACCCATATCCGTACGGCTACTACGGTGGCTATTCGGACTACGCTGGGCCGCAGTCTTACATCCAGCGCGATACCGGTGACGCGGTTGCGCCGCCGCCTTCGGGACAGTATTCGCAGCCGCCGGAATACTCGCAACCGCAGTATTCGTACTATTGCACGAACCCGGCGGGGTACTACCCGCAGGTGGGCACTTGTCCGAGCGGTTGGCTGAAGGTCGTTCCGAACGGCGCGCCGCATTGACCGCGAGGGATCGATGAACGCCATCAAACACACCTTGCCGCTGACCGCCGCGCTGCTGCTCGGCGCTTGCGTCACTGTGCCGACCGGCCCGAGCGTCATGGCGCTGCCCGGTACGAACAAGAGCTTCGACCAGTTCCAGGCCGACTCCTTCGCCTGTCAGCAATTCGCGCAGCAATCGGTCGGCGGCCCCACCGAGCAGGCGAACAACACGGCTGCGGCGAATGCGGTCGCCGGCACCGCTGTCGGCGCCCTCGCAGGCGCGGCCATCGGGGCGGCCAGCGGCAACGCAGGCGCCGGCGCGGCGATCGGTGCAGGAACCGGCCTTCTTTTCGGTAGCGCGGCCAGCACCAATGCCTATTACTATGGGTACTACGAGATGCAACGGCGATACGACGGCGCATATCTGCAGGGCATGTACGCCAAGGGCAACCAGATCCCGGTGCGCGGTGCTGCCCGCTATCGCGCCCCGGCGCCGTATCCCTATTACGGCCCGCCGGCGGGCTGAGCGCCAGCACTCAGGCGAAGCATCGGGCCCGATTCGTCGGGCCCGTTTTTTTGTCCGCATCGGCGCGGGTCACCGATCGGACGGTGGAACGTCTTGCTCCCAGGCAAGTTTGCGTGCCTCGGCCACCGCCGAGACGCGATTGTGCACGTTCAGCACATCGAAGATGGTCGCGACATGGCGCCTTCGGTGACGCTGCCTCGACGAGCGATGGCCTTGTTCGACGGGCCCCTTGCGAGCAAAGCGAAGGCTTCGGGCTGCCGCCGGCACGCTGATGCTCACGTTCGCCGACTGCGACCACGGCATGGCAAGTTCGTGTCGACGCGGGACTACAGCACGGAAGCATGAGTCTCTCGCGACTGAACGCAGCCTGCGGAGCTTGCCTCCCCGTGAGCGAATGGCGCGGGGTGGCCGCCCGTTATGCCGTGAATGAATTAATCGTTCAACACTTGTTTACCCTCGCTTCCATCCGTACAATGCCCCGCAAACCGGCATCGACATGCTTTGCGAGGATGGCAAGCCTCGCGACATCGGCGTTGGCGATGTCGAGGTTAATGCGATAAAGCTCCGCTGCAAGTCGCAGGAATCAAGCTTTTCAACCAAGGAGTCTGATGATGAGAACGACCTTCGCGATGTTGCTCGCGCTGCTTTGTGCCGGGTGCGCGAATGTGCCCGAGCAAGGCGATGCGCCGCACCCGGCCAAGGAATACGTCACCGGGAGCAGCCTGCCGGCCCACGATCATCGCGCCGTGACCGATGCCAGGATCGTCGATGGCGAGACGGCGGCCCGGGAAATGCAGATGCGCGCGCCGTCGGTCAAGGCGCAATAGCCGCTTCGCTGCAACGAGCGGCGCAGGAACTTCTCGATGCTCGTCGCCAGCGCGACGGGCGTCTCGCCCATCGGGTGGTGGCCGGCGTTCGGCATCGACTCGAGCTCGGCGTTCGGATACCAGGCGAGATACGTCGCCTTCATCACTTCCATCGTCAGCGCCGGATCGTTGGCGCCCACGATCACCTTGATCGCGGTGCATGAGGCCGCGCACCTCGGCGCTGAAATCGGTCTTCGCCCACGCGGTCAGGTAAGCCCCGAACGCCTCGCGCGTCGAGTGTCGGCTCGGCTTCGCGCCGCGGAGCGTGCGTCACTGATAGCGGATCGCGCCTGCCTGCTCGCGGACATCGGCACTGATGCATAATTGTCGCCGACTCCGCCCCGCCGGCGGGAGGATGGATGACCGAGCGCGCCAAAACGCGAATTCGCTGCACGACGCTGCTGCTGCTGGCGCTGCTCGCCGGCTGTGCCGCCGCGGCCACCGATCCGAGCAAGGTCCTGCACATCGCGTCGCCCGACGTCGACACGCTCGATCCGCAGCAGGACACCAATATTCCGGCGCAGCGGGTGATCGCGGAGATCTTCGAGGGTCTCTATAACTGGGACTACCTGGGCCCGCCTGGCAGTCAGATGCCGGTGACGGCGAGCGCGATGCCCGAGGTCTCCGACGACGGCAGGACGTGGCTGATCACGCTTAAGCCCGGGATTCGCTTCAGCGACGATCCCGCGTTCCACGGCAAGCCTCGGGAGCTCGTCGCCGAGGACTACGTCTATTCGATGAAACGCCGGCTGGACCCGAACTTGAGCCGCGGCGGCGACACCGTCATGACCGATCTGATCATTGGAGCGCGGACCGTCGTCGACGCGGCCAAGCGGCCGGGCGGCAAGTTCGACTACGACCGGCCGATCGAGGGCTTGCGCGCGGTCGGACGCTACGCTCTGCAGATCCGCCTCGGCGCCCTCGACTATCCGTCGGTACAGATTTTCCTTGCGGTGCCGGCGGTCGCGCGCGAGGTGGTCGAAGCGGCGTCGGGTGACATCCGCACGCGCGCCGTGGGCACCGGCCCGTATCGCGTGCGCGAATGGAGGCGCGGGTCGAAAATCGTGCTCGAGGCCAATCCCTACTACCGAGCCTTGCGGTTTCCAGCCAGCAGCGATCCGGCCGATGCCGCACTGGAGCGCAGCATGCGCGGCAAGGCGCTGCCGCAGATCGGCGTCATCGACATCAGCCTCATCGACGAGGACACGACGCTGCTGCTCGAATTCGAACGCGGTGCGCTGGACTGCGTGCAGCTCCGCGCGGAAGTCGCCAACCGGCTGCTTTCCGGTGACGGGCTGAAGCCGGAATACGCGTCGCGCAACATCACGCGCCGTGCATTCATCGAGCCATTCCTGTTCCTGGCCGACTTCAACATGGACGATCCAGTCGTCGGCGGAATGAGCAACGAGAAGATTGCGCTGCGCCGCGCGATCGCGCTGGGACTCGACATGCAGAACCTGGTCGACGTCGTGTACGCCGGTCAGGCGCAGCCCGCCAACCAGCTGGTTCCGCCCGGCGTGACCGGCCACGATCCGACGGCCTCGCCGAAGCCTCTGTACGACCCGGCGGCCGCGAAGGCCCTGCTCGACCGCTTCGGCTACGGCCGGCGCGACGCCGGGGGTTATCGCATGGCGCCGGACGGCAAGCCGCTGACGGTGACGCTTTCGCTGCGCACCGCCACGATCTCGCGCGAGATGCAGACGCTGTGGAAGAAGGACATGGATGCGATCGGCATCCGCATCGATTTTCACCTGACGCCGTTCCAGGATTTCATCAAGGAAGTGATCGGCGGAAAATACCAGATCGCGATCACCGGCTTCGGCGGTGTGCCCACGGGCAACGGCATCCTGCAGCTTCTCGACAGCAGGCAGCCTCCGTTCGCCAACCAGTCGCGATTCAAGCTCGCCAGATACGATCGTCTGGTCGACCAGTTTCTGCGCAGCTCCGCCGCACGCGAGCAAATCGCGACGGCCCGCCAGATGACCGAGATCGCCCGCACCTACGTTCCGCTGCTGCCGTTGATATTCCGTCGCGAGAACGACTTCGTTCAGCCTTGGCTGCTCGGGTATCGGCCGCAGGTGTTCAGCGCGTACTGGCAATACATGGATATCGACCTCGTCCGGCGCAAGCAGGCGCAGTAGCGCGACGTGTGCCGGCAGGTGAACGCCAGGCTGGTCGTGTGGTGCTCGAAACCGCGGTGCGCCTCCGTGCTTCGGGCCGAACTCCTTTTTCGTCCGAGCGGAAAACCTTCTGCGTTCGTCATCCGCGCCAGCGGGAGTCGTTTGTAACGCGAAGCGAACCGGTTTATCTTAACATGCCCGCGCGAAGGAATCGAAATGGACGATGCACCGAAGCTCAAGGCGCCGGCCGACGCCTGCGACTGCCACATGCACATCTACGACCGCCGCTTCAAGGCGGCGCCGACTTCGCTTTTTCCGCCGCCCGACGCGCCGGTCGACGCCTACTGTGCCGTGCAGCGCCGGCTGGGGCTGACGCGCGCGGTTATCGTGCAGCCGAATGCGTACGCATTCGACAATGCCTGCACCGAGGAAGCGATCGCCGAGATCGGTGTCGCCGCGCGCGGCATCGCGACGATCCGGCCGGACATCGCCGACGCCGAGATCGAGCGGCTGACCCGCGCCGGCTTTCGCGGCGCGCGCTGCTACATGCTCAAGGGTGGGCTGTTGTCCTGGGACGACGTCGAGGCGATCGCTGCGCGCGTGTCGCCGTTCGGCTGGCATGTGCAGATCCAGCTCGATGGCCGCGATCTGCCGCTGCACGCGGCACGGCTGTCGCGCTTGCCGGCCGAGGTGGTGATCTACCACAACGGGAAGTTCCTGGAGCCGGTGCCCCCGGCGCATCCGGCGTTTCGCGCCCTGCTCACTTTGCTGGACGGCGGGCGCTGCTGGGTCAAGTTGTCGGCGCCGTATGAAACGTCGAAATCCGGGCCGCCGCGCTACGAGGACGTCGGAGTCCTCGCCCGCGCGCTGGCCGGCGCGCATCCCGAGCGCTGCGTCTGGGCGAGCAACTGGCCGCACCCGAACGTCAGGCCGCAACCCTCGGACGCGGGGATGCTCGATCTGCTGCTCGAATGGGCGCCGGACGAGGCAACGCGGCGCGCGATACTGGTCGACAATCCCGCGCGACTGTACGGTTTTTGAGCCGCGCCGCACGCCGCCGGCGGTGGCGGGAGGCAGCGACTTCCGGTAGATTGGCCGGTCATGCGTTTCGAATAGGAAGGAACTCCGATGCCGCGATTCATCGCCGGGATTGTCGCAGCAGCGTTGCTGACCGCGATCGCGGGGGTCGCGGTCGCGCAGGACTATCCGGCCAAGGCGGTCAGGATCATCGTGCCGTTCGCGGCCGGTGGCCCGGCCGACATCTACGCGCGCTTCCTCGGACAGCGGCTCGAGGTCGCGCTGGGCCAGCCGTTCGTCGTCGACGATCGCCCGGGCGCCGGCTCGGTGATCGGAACCGACGCCGCCGCCAAGAGCGCGCCGGACGGCTACACGCTGCTGCTGATGTCGAACGCGCAGACGGTCAACGAATCGCTGGTGCCTAACAAGCCGTACGCGCTGTTGCGGGACTTCGCCGCCGTGGCGCCGATCAACTATTCGGACCTGGTGCTGGTCGTGCATCCGTCGGTGCCGGCGAAGAACCTCGCCGAGCTGATTGCGCTCGCCAAGGCGAACCCCGGCAAGCTCAACTATGCGTCGTCGGGGCCCGGCACCCCGTACCACATGGCGGGTGAGCTGTTCAAGGCGATGGCCGGCGTCGACATCGTGCACATACCGTACAAGGGCAGCTCGCAGGCGCGAACCGACACGCTGGGCGGGCAGGTCGACATGATGTTCGACGCGGTGACGACGATGGGCCAGTTTGCGCGTACCGGGAAGGTCCGGGCGCTGGCGACCAGCGGCAAGGTGCGCTCGTCGGTGCTGCCCGACGTGCCCACGCTCGCCGAGGCCGGCGTTCCCGGCTACGAGTCGGTCATATGGCTGGGCGTGATGGCGCCGAAGGAGACCCCGCCGGAGATCGTGCGGCGCCTGAATGCCGCGATCACCCGCATCACCGCCGATCCGGAGGTGCGCAGCGACTGGGCGAAGCAGGGCGCCGTGGCGATGACGATGACACCCGAGGAATTCAACCGCTACATCGCCGACGACATCGCGAAGTGGGAGCACGTCGTGAAAATTTCCGGCGCGCGGCCGGACCGCTAGTGGCAGGCGCGGCCGCGCCTGCGGCAGCCCGCAGTCTCGTAAGCTCGCCGATGTCCGCGCTGCACGTGTTGAGCGCCGGCGCGGCGCAAAGCCTGATCGAAACTCTGCGGCGCGAATTCGGCGAAGCCGAAGCGATCGAAGTCCGTGCGAGCTTTCATCCGGTCCGGGTGACGCTGGACAAGCTCCTCGCCGGTGAGCCTTGCGACCTTGTCGTGCTCACCACCGCCCTGCTGGACGAGATGGCGCGAAGCGGCGACGTGCGGCCCGATTCGATCGCCTCGCTCGGACGGGTCGAGACCGCGATCGCCGTGCGCGCGGGCGATGCCGCGCCCGACGTGGCGACGGCCGCGGCGCTGCGCCTGGCGTTTCTTGCAGCGGATGCGATCTACCTGCCCGATACGGAGCGCTCGACCGCCGGCGCGCACTGCGCGGCGATGCTCCGCGCGATGGGCATCATGGACACCGCGGCGCCGAAGCTCCTCGCCTACGCGAACGGCGCGATGGCGATGGCCGCGCTCGCCCAGAGCCGCGCCGCCCGTCCGCTCGGCTGCACGCAAGTCACCGAGATCGCGTTCACGCCTGGCGTGGTGGCGGTCGGCCCGCTGCCGGGAGAATTCGGGCTCGCCACGCGTTACGGTGTGGCCGTCGCGGCGCGGGCGCAGCAGGCCGATGCCGCCGCGCGCTTTGCCGCACTGCTCGCGGGACCGGCCTCGCGCGAGCTCCGCCGGTCCTGCGGCTTCGAGGAGTGAAGCACCGGTAAGGCCGCGCGCATCGCTTACACTATCCGCTGGTCGCTCCGCCTTCTTCCTCCAACGCATCGATGTCCGACGCGCCTGCGCGCCTGATCGCTCATCTCGACATGGACGCGTTCTATGCGTCGGTCGAGCTGCTGCGCTATCCGGAACTGCGCGGCCTGCCGGTCGTCATCGGCGGCGGGCATCGGCATCAGCCGGAGGAGGTTACCGATCCGGCCACGGGCCGCGTCGAGCGGCGCTTCGCGACCCTCGAGGGCTACGCCGGACGCGGCGTGATCACCACCGCGACCTACGAGGCGCGCGCGTTCGGCCTGCACTCGGCGCTGGGGCTCATGAAGGCGGCGCAGCTCGCGCCCGAGACGGTGCTGCTGCCGATCGACTTCGACGCCTATCGCCGCTACTCGCGCTTGTTCAAGGCCGCGGTGCGCGCCATCGCGCCGGAAGTCGAGGATCGCGGCATCGACGAGATCTTCGTCGACCTGACCGCTGCGGCATTGCCCGGAGCGCGCAACGCAAGCGACGCATGGCAGCGCGCGCGGGATGTGGCACTCGGGCTCAAGGATGCGGTGCGCAGCGCGACCGGCCTGTCGTGCTCGATCGGGATCGCCCCGAACAAACTGGTGGCCAAGATCGCCTCCGAGCTCGACAAGCCCGACGGGCTGACGCTGTTGCCGGAAGCCGACATCGCACGGCGCGTCTGGCCGCTGCCGGCGCGCCGGATCAACGGCATCGGCCCGAAATCCGCTGCCCGCCTCGAAGGCCTGGGCATCAGGACGATCGGGGAGCTCGCGGCGGCGGACAAGGACCTGTTGATCGAGCATTTCGGCGGGCACTACGGCGCGTGGATGCACGAGGCGGCGCACGGCCGCGACGAGCGTCCGGTGGTGACCTACAGCGAGCCGCAGTCGATTAGCCGCGAGACCACGTTCGATCGCGACCTGCATCCGACGCGCGACCGTGACGAGCTCTCCGCGGTCTTCACCGAGCTCTGCGCCGGCGTCGGCGACGATCTGGCGCGCAAGGGCTACGCCGGCAGGACGATCGGACTCAAGCTCCGCTACGACAACTTCAAGACGGTGACGCGCGACCAGACGATCGCCGCGCCGACGCAGGATGCGCGGACCATCCGGCGCGCGGCCGGCGAATGCCTGAAGCGCGTGCCGCTGGACCGCCGCATCCGCCTGCTCGGCGTCAGGGTCGGCGCGCTTTGCCGTGCCGACGAAGCGCAACGGCCGGTCGCGACGGTGGCCGAAGAGCCGACGCGAAATCTTTTCGACTAGCGCCTCAGGCGCGCGGGGCGGCGTTGCGCTCGATCCACTTGTCGAATGTCTGCAGGAACTTGTCCATGAATTCCCGCGTATCGTCGGCGACGAGCGCGCCCTTGTCGTCGAACAGCTTGGCCGCGTTGCCGATGTAGGCTTCGTGCGGCAGCGCCGGCACGTTGAGGAAGACCAGCGACTGGCGCAGCTGATGGTTGGCGCCGAAGGCGCCGATCGCCCCAGGCGAGACGCTGATAACCGCGCCGGGCTTGCCGTTCCACGCGCTCTTGCCGTAAGGGCGCGAGGCGACGTCGATCGCGTTCTTGAGCACGCCGGGCACCCCGCGGTTGTACTCGGGCGTAATGAACAGAACGGCGTCGGCGCGCGCAATGCGCTGCTTGAACGCGGTGACCTCGGCGGTCGGGCTCGCCTCGAAATCCTGGTTGAACAGCGGTAGCTGGCCGATTTCGACGATCTCCAGCTGCAGCGTCGCCGGCGCCATCGCGGCGAGCGCCTTGGCCATTTTTCGATTGAACGATTCCTTGCGCAAGCTGCCGACCAGGACGGCGACGTCGCGGGGGGTGCTCATGGCGTTTCCTTTCGGGGGAGGCGAAGAACGAGATCCTGCGCCCGCATTATTTCACGCGCCGCGAGGGAACGACCACGTCGGTCGCGCTGTCGATGTCATTCAGCGCGGCATTCAGCATCGACAGCGCCTGCTCGATATGTCCGGTCGCGATCCGGTCGCGGACCTCGACGATCAGCGCGCGCAGCCTCTGCTCGTAGGCTTCGGCCTGCTCGAGCTCGGCGATCAGCCGATCGGTTTCGGAGGCGGGCGGTCCGGGATCGTTCTCGGGTGTCATCGCTGGCAAGGGCTTGCTGCGACGCGAAGGCGCCGCCACGCGCCCAGTAGACGCGCCTCACCGTGCGCCGTCAACGCCACCCGCGGACGGCGCGTTTTGTTGATCGTGCCCGAACCGACCGCCGCCGCCCTCATGTCATCGTCCTCAGGATTGCGCAAACCGCTCGTCAGCCGGTTGGCGATCGCTGCCACCGTCATCGGTGTCCTGGCGGCCTGCGGGACCGTCGCCTTGCAGCACGAGGAATCGCGGCTTGTCTTCCGCGTCGACCGCGACGTGCCCGGCTGGTACACCGGTATGCCCGACGGTGTGCAGGAATTCGACATTCCGGTGGCCGCTGCGGCCGAGCCGCAGCGCATCCACGCCTGGTGGTGGCCGGCGGCCGGCGGCAAGCCCGACGCGCCGGCCATCCTGTACCTGCATGGGGCGCGCTGGAGCCTGACCGGGCAGCTCTTCCGCATCGCGGAGTTGCGCGATTTCGGCTTTTCGGTGCTGGCCATCGACTATCGCGGCTTCGGCAAGAGCGATGGCGACCTGCCGACCGAGAAGACCGTCTACGAGGATGCGCACGCCGCATGGAACTGGCTGGCGGCGCGGCAGCCCGACCCCGCCCGGCGCTTCATCTACGGGCATTCGCTCGGCGGGGCGGTCGCAATCGACCTGGCGGCGTCGCTGAGCGGCGACGGCGCGGCGGCGCCCCCGGCTGCCGGACTGATCGTCGAATCCTCGTTCACGTCGCTCGAGGACATGGCCAAAGCGCTCACCTATCCGTGGCTGCCGGTCGGGCTGCTGCTGTCGCAGAAGTTCGACTCGGCGACCAAGATGGCGAAGGTCCGGCTGCCGGTGCTGATCGTCCATGGCGAGGCCGATCGCATCGTGCCCGCACGCTTCAGCGAGGAGCTCTACCAGGCAGCGATGGGACCGAAGAAGCTGCTGTTGATCGAAGGCGGGACGCACAACAACAGCATGCGTACCGGCGCGCCCGAATACCGGAGCGCCCTGGGCGAGCTGTTTGGGCTGGGCGCGGCGAGGACCTCGCGCGTCGTTCGGTCCACCCGACGAGCCGGCGCTGCCGGCACCTAGTGCGCCTTGGTGAAGACCTTGAGCAGGGCGGCGTCGAACTCGACCTGGATCTGCGGCCCGCCCGCCGTCCGCCCGTCCAGCGTCAAGCGTCCGGCGAGCCGCTGCGCGGTATCGGTGGTCAGCTGCAGCGACGCGGGCTCCGCCGTTCCCGAATACTGGATCCGCTGTCCGTTGGCGACGAACCAGTAGTTGATGCGCGGGCCGGCATCGAGGTCGATCGTCAGACCTTCGGACATGTCGCCGTCGCCGCACATCATCGTGGCGCAACTGCGAAGCTTCGGGGCGAGATCGGTGACGGAGAGGACGATGCGCCGGACCGTGTTGCCGGTGACCGTGTCGGGCCCCTTCACCAGGTAGGCATGGCGCGGGCCGACGACGACCGACCCGGCCTTGCTCTGGTAACTGATCGTGCCGCTGGCCGCGCCGGCTTCGGCCCACGCCGCAACCGGGCGGAGGATCGCGTTCAGCGCCAGAACGATCACAAACCCGTTCGGCTTAAGCATTCGCAGACAACTAGGGCCTAAGCACCGACGCCTTTCGATGGACGCAGCACGCCGTCGCAGACCAGGCGCGCCGGATCGCCGGCGGGCAGTCTCGCGCAGACGCCGGCCATCTGCGTGCGTATTGTCTTCAGCGTGGCCTCGTGACGGTGCTGGCCGTTCCACGTCGCGAGCTTCGCGCCCATGCGCTCGAGCGCGCGGCGGTTGCGCTCATAGAAGGTATCCGGCGTCGGATCGAGCTCGCCGAGCACGCTCTTCGCGGCCTGCCCGATGCGCGCTTCGTTCTCGGGCGCGAGGTCGATCAACGCGTTGACGTAATGCACGCCCCATTGCAGGCGGGTCGCCGGGCCGTCGGCGGCGGCATACGCCTTTTGGTCCCAGTCGAGCGCGGCGGCCTTGTCGCCGCGTTTTTTTGCGTTCGCGGCGAGATCGAGCATGAAATAGTAAGGCGCGTGCGAGCGCTTGAGCTCGGCCTCGAGCAGCGCATCCGAGGCATTCATCAGGTCGGCCTCGCTCAACGCGTCGGCGGCCGCGCTGATGACCGCTACGCGCGCGTAGGGATCGGCGGTTTCGCGATCGGCGCGGGCGACCTGGTCGCGCACGCTCTGCAGCAGCGGATCGGCTAGCGCGCCCTTGGGCGCATCCAGCTTCGCGAGTCCCACCTGCGCCGTGACGGCACTCAGCCGGTCCGCGGTCGAAACCCCGGCGTCCGCGACGAAACGCTCGAGGGCCGCGTTCCAGCTCGCCGCCAGTTCTTCCCGCGCCGCGCTATGCGGCAGCGTTACGTAGCCGACGATGTTGTCGGCGTAATAGGTCACGAGGTCGAAGTTCTCGCGCGCCACCTTCGAGTCGCTCAGGGTCTGCAGCAGGTCGGCCGCGGCGGCTTTGTCGTCGCGTGGCTTTGCGTCCTTGGCCGTGGCCGCGGCGGCGAGCGAGCGCAGCCGCAGACGCGTCGCCGTGTTCGCCTCGGCGGCTGGGCAGGCTTGCGCCAGCCGCTGCAGCGTCGTCGCGAGCGCCTTGTCGGGCACGAGGCGCTGCTCGTCGGTGTCCCACGAATAATAGGCGAGCATGCGCCAATCGTCGGCGCTGAGCGCCGCTGCGTCATCGCCCGGCGACAGCGCGGCGGCGAGCGTGTCCTTTACCGGCCGCGCGCCGTTCATGCCCAGCGCCAGCACGCGCATGTACTGCTCGGCGTCGACCTCGCCCGGCAGACGCGTGATCTCGCTGCCGTCGGGCTTGAACAGGATCATCGTCGGATAGCCGCTGACCTGGAAACGGTCGCCGAGCTTCTGCGCGCTGGCGCTGTCGCCGTCGATATACACGGGCACGAAAAAGCGCGAGCGCTCGATGAAATCCTGGCGGTTGAAAATGGTCGCCTTGACCTGATTGCACGGCGGGCACCAGGTCGCGCCCCAGTACAGGAAAACCGGCTTGTTGTCGGCCTTGGCGACGGCGAATGCCGCATCGACGTCGCCCTTCCGCCAGGCGACGCCGGCGACGTCCAGCGCTGGCCGCGTCGCCGCGGGGGCGTCTGCGCCTACCGTTGCCGCCGGCGCGGTCCTCGGCTTGGGCGTCGCAACCGGATCCGGCGTCTTGGTGCAGGCGCCGAGCACGGCGAGCGCGGCGGCGAGCGCTGCAATCGGACGGGCAATCATCGGGTCGTTGACATCGCCAAGCCACCATTATGCCAGCGGCGCCGGGCGGGGGCCGATCGGTCGCCGTCCTACAGCGGATTCAGAGTCCCTCTGATTCTCTTCGCCGTCCGTCGGGGCAAGAATCCCACTGTGGCGGCGGCGCGCCGATCCGCGGCGCGTTTTGGCCCGCCACCCGGTTTCGAGAAGGAGTTCACGATGAAGAGTCAACCGGTCCGTACCCTCGCAGCCGTCGCGGTGGGCGCGCTTTTCGCCGGCGCTGCGTTGGCGCAAACCTATGGCACGACGCCGCCGCCCGCCGTGACCGGCAAGGCCCCGGCCGCAGGCCAGTCCGCCCTTGCCAAGCCTTCGTCCGCCATGGCGGCGCAAGGCAAGGCGCTGAGCGCGCGGGACCGCAAGTTCGTCACCACGGCCAACGAGGCCGGCGCCGCGGAAATCGAGATGGCACGCATCGCGATGGAGCGCGCCAGCGCGTCAGAGGTCAAGGATTTCGCGTCGCGCATGGTGTCCGACCACCAGAAAGCCGATCAGGACCTGGACCGGATCGCTGCCAGCAAAGGGTTGAGCGAGGGCGACAAGCTGTCGGCGAAGGACCAAGCCGAACTCGACAAGCTGCGCAAGCTGCAGGGCGCGGGCTTCGATCGCGAGTACGTCAAGTCGCAGCTTGCCGCCCACAAGGCGGCGGTCGCGCTGTTCGAGAAGCAGTCGAAGTCCGGCAACGACAGCGACCTGAAGCAATTCGCGGCCTCGACGTTGCCGACCTTGCAGGATCATTTGCAACTGGTCGAGCAGTTGTCGAAATCGCCGCCACGCGCGACGACGGCGCCTGACAAGATGGCGCGCTCGTCGACCAAGCCATCATGAGCGCTTGGGCGAGAGTGCGCCACGAGCTGACGGCGATTGTCATCCTGACGCTGCTGCTGCTGGGGATGGCTATGCTGTCGGCGCCGGTGGCGAGCGCGGCGGAGCCGCAGCTGCAGAGCAACGGCGCCGTCGACTATATTTCCGGGGGCATCGGCAAGGACGAGGCCGACGCGCTGAAGCAGCAGTCGGCCGACTATGCGCTTACGCTGGAGTTCGCGTCGGCCCGCAGCGCGGAAGGCGACACCCGGCCCGGGGCGTACCTGGCCGATGTCGCCGTCGACATCCGCGACGCGCAGGGCCGCCAGATGCTCGACACCACGTCGCAGGGGCCGCTGCTGCTGGTGCGCTTGCCCCCTGGGGATTACACGGTCCAGGCCGAGTGGAATGGCGTGCGCAAACGGCACAGCGTCGATCTTCCGGAAGGCGCACGTCGCCATGTCGTCTTCATGTGGTAGCCGGTGCTGAGATGATCGGACGGCCGCTGGCGGCTGCCCGCGAGGGGACACGCGACACAGCTCGCGAGACGGCGCGCGGCGCTGCACCGGGGCTGTCGTCGGCCGAGGGCAGCCAAAGCGAGTTGTTCGAGCTGCCGCGGCGGCTTCCGCACGGCCTCATCTATCGCCCGCAGTTCGTAACGCGCGCGGAAGAGGCGGCGCTGCTCGCCGGTATCTCGCCGCTGCCGTTTCGCGAGGCGCGTTTCCAGCAATACGTCGCGCGCCGCCGGGTCGTGCACTTTCATGCCGATGGCGATGTCGACACGACCGAGGCGTACGACGACGGCGAGTCGTTTTCCAGCGGTCCGCTGCCGCCGTTCCTGGTCGCGCTGCAGGAACGGATTGCCGGCGCGTTCGGCATCGCGTGCGGGACGTTCGTCCACGCGCTGGTGACCGAATACCGCCCCGACGCGCCGATCGGCTGGCATCGTGACAAGCCGACGTACGGCGTCGTTTTCGGCTTGTCGCTGCGCGGCCGCGGCAAGATGCGCTTTCGTCCGCTGGACGCGCACGCCGAACGGAGGCAATCGATCGCGCTCGAGCTCGAGCCGCGGTCGCTTTACGTGATGCAGGGACCGATCCGCTGGCTGTGGCAGCATTGCATGCCGCCGGCCAGGGAATTGCGCTACTCGATCACGTTCCGCACGCGGGCGGACGAGGCGGCGCCGGTCGCCCGCTAGCTTTCGACCCGATCGGCCAGCGCGGTGACAAAGTCGCGGGCGCAATAGTAGGCGCCGAACGAGCCGTCGGAAAACCGGCTGCCTTCCGGGTTGAGATGGGTGAACGCCGCCATGGTCGGTGTCGTCCCGGGACCGGCGACACGATCGGCGCGCGGCACCAGCGACAGGTCGCCCGCCTCGTCGCGCAAGCGGTCGTTGGTCAGCGCTTCGAGCTCGAAGATGGCGTCGAGATCGGCAGCACGGGCGATGCGATCAAACAGTCCGACCGGCGGAAACCGGCTCGACACCAGGCGATGGCTCGGCCGCCACACGACATGCCGGGCCGCCAGCCGCCCGTCAAGGCCCCATTGCACGGCCTGTGGCAAAATCGCAGAATAAGCTCGACGGTCGCATCCTGGCGGCCGGCCGCCTTTGCTTCGAGGCCCGCTGGTGCAAGCATTCATCGTCCTCATCGTTCTGCCGGTATTGATCGGATGGGCGTCGGGGCGCCTGTTCCGCGATACGACCCGGGCGACTTTCGCCGCGACCCTTGCCGCGCCGCTGGTCATTTACCTCTGCCTGCACGAGCTCGACCCCGGCGGCACCTGGAACTGGCTGGCGACGCTGCTGGTGTCGCCGCTGGTCATCGCGCTCGCTCTGGCGGCGGTGCTGTTGTGCCTCGGACGCTCGCGCGTGCCGAAGCGCCCGCGGAGCCGCGGCGCCTGAGCGTCGCGCCGCTTCGCTGGACCGTGACCGGGCCGCCGAGCCGCGGCGCAGTGGCCGGGGTCGCACGGCGGGACCCCGGGCCCGGCCGCCAAAGCCGCGCGCCGGTGTTCGTCCTACATAATTTTCGGACGAACACCTATTCCGGGTCCCCGGTCCGGGCGGGCAGAATGGTGGCCAAGTAGGGACAACAAGCCGAAACGTCGAAGCCGGATTCGGATTAGCCGCCAGGCAGCCCTTGTCCCTACGCCGGGCAACCCAGGAGAGCGCAAGTAAAAACAAAAATGGGATGATTTCTCGAGAACGACCCCGCCGGGTCGGACGAGAGAAAATGCGCGGGCCGGTCGACCGGCCCGTTTTGTTTTCCTGGGAGCGAAAAATCGCCCCGCCCCAGCGCGCCCGCCTGGGTCGCACGGCGCCGCGTCGGCGGGCCGTAACTCATGGCAGAATCGCGTCGATGGATGCCCGTACGATTGCGCTGCGGTTCGCAAGGCGGAACGAAGCGCCGGCGCTGGCGCTGATGTCGCGCGATCTGGTCGAGGCGGGGCTCGGTTGGCATTACCGCGCCGAAAAGATTCGCCGCCTGATCGATGATGCCGACACGGTGTCGCTGGCGGCCTGCGATGGCTCACGCGTGGCCGGCTTCGCGATCATGCATTTCGGCGACGAGCACGCGCACCTGATCCTTCTCGCGGTGCGGGCGAGCCACCAGCGGCGCGGCGTCGCGCGCCGCATGGTCGCATGGCTGCTCGAATCGGCGTCGACGGCGGGCATTGCCTCGATCAAGGTGGAGCTTCGCGCCGACAATGCCGCGGCCTTTGCGCTGTATCGCGGCTTAGGCTTCGCGGAGATGCTGCGCGCGCAGGGCTACTACCGCGGCCGGGAAGCCGCAATATTCATGATGCGCATGCTGCGGCCTGCGGGCCTCGCGCCGCAAGCCTGGCGGCCGCCGACGCTCGACCGCCGGTAAGGCCACCCGTCGGCGCGTCCGAATGGCACGTCGCGTGGCGGGGATCCGGATCGGCTTTCGCGCGTTGCCCGATGGCGCATCGTCGGAGGACGGCGCCTCGGACGCGGTGGCGGGCGCGCAACCGGAATCTCCAGCCGTAGCGCTACCCACGGGACCGTGACAACGGGGACCATCATAACGGGACCGCCACAAGGGAACCGCATGTCCGAATGGTTGACCCTGATCGCAATGGCGCTCGGCGGCTGGCTTGTCTTCGACGCCCTGCGTGCGCGCGAGACGGCGACCCGGGAGGCCCGCGAAGCCTGCCGGGCACGAGGCTTGCAGTTCCTCGATGACACCGTCCAGGGAGCGCGCACCCGTTTCGCCCGCGACGCGGAGGGACTGCTGCGGCTGCGCCGGAGCTTTTCCTTCGAATTTTCCGACGACGGCGTGACACGCCGGGGCGGCCGCGTCGTGCTGCTGGGCAACAGGCTCGAATCGCTGGACCTCGATCCGTACCGCATGTCCTGAGGCGGCGGCCCCGCGGACGAGCGCCGGTTCGCGCGGCGTCGTCAGCGGGCCTCGACGCGCGCGCCGTATGCACGGCGGCGGAGCCGCCGGGCGGTCCCAGGACCTTGGCCGGCGCATCACCGTCCGCGCCGTCGTGCACTTATCGACGCGGCAGGGCACCAGCCTTGGGTCCCGTGAGCAGGGTGCGCATTTCGCGCAGCTTGCTCTTCACCTTCGCCGCGTTCTCGCTGCCCATGCGCATCATGATCTTCTGCCCGGCCGAGCGCGACTCGAGATCCGCGTCGGCATACTGATACAGAACCTTGGGCTGGGTCAGTCGCACCGGTGCCAGCGCGTCGGGAGCAGCCAGGAGATTGTCGATCGCCTGAACCAACCGGTCGTTGAAGTAGCCGTTCGGATAGCCGAGCGCGCGGTAGTCCTCCTGCAGCAGCGGATAGAAGTGCACGTAAATGCCGACCAGCGTCTTGGCGTCGGCCGCGTCGACGATGCGAACATACGGGGTGTAGCGCGCCGCATTGTCGGGTCCGATCGCCAGCGTATCGTCGGCGCCGGCCGTGACGAACCCCCCGGGCACCGGCTTGACCGGCATGGTGCTGAGCGGCAGCGTCGGGCGGGGCAGGTTGTCGACGGTCGCGACAAAGCGGTGGACGATGCCGTCTCCATAGAACATTTTGCCCAGCGCGTCGGAGCCGAAAAGCCCGGCCAGCGTGTTTCGCATCGTCGCATCGCTGACCATCAGCGCCGGCAGCGGCTTTTCCTCCACCGACGGCGGCACCGGGACCGCCGCCTCTTCGATCGGGTGGCTGATCGGCGGCGGCACCGCAGCCACCGGCGGGGCCGCCTGGGCGGGCGTACCGGCCGGCGGCGCGGCGGCTTGCCGCGCCTGGTTCTGCTGCCACAGGTAATAGACCAGCGCGCCGAGCGCCGCCAGCGCGACCAGCGCCCAGATCAGCCAGGTCCAGCCGCTGCGCCGCGCGATGCGCCGCGGGCGCGCATCGGCGTCGGCCGCCAGTGTCCCGGCCGCAGGGTCCAGGCGATGCACTTCGTTTGCTGTCGATGGATAAGCCATGCTCAAATCCTCCCGTTGCGTCGACGCATTGAGTGAATCCTGCGACGCGTCGTCGTCGCACATCGCGTTGGTCCGCGCCCGCCGGAGGAAGTTCGCCGTGGCGCCGCGCCGGCGCGCGTACACCGCGACTATTCGACGGCGGCCGCAATGCGCCGCTACCTGGCCGGCGAAAGCCTCTGCGACGCCGCCACCACCGCCAGCAACACCAGTCCGATGACATCGCTGATGTACCCCGGCTTGATCAGTAGCAGGGCCGCGATGACCAGCACGGCCCGCTCCCACCCGCGCGCCTCCCGCAGCATGTAGCCTTGCAATCCCGCGGCGAGGCACATGACCCCGATCGCCGCCGAAACCGCCGACGTTAGGCTGGTGAGCCAGCCCCCGATCAGCATCAGCGACGGTTCGTACACGAACATGAACGGCACGATGTACGTCGGCGCGGCGATCCGCACCGCCTGCAGGCCGGTCGCCCACAAATCGCTCTTGGCGAGCCCTGCCGCCGCGTAGACTGCGAGCGCGACCGGCGGCGTGATCGCCGACAGGGTGGCGAAGTAGAACGCGAACATGTGCGCCGCCGGCGCGATCGCCCCGAGCTTGATGATCGCCGGCACCAGCAGCGCCACCATGACGATATAGGACGGCGTCGTCGGCATGCCCATGCCGAGCACCATGCCGGCAACCGCGGTCAGGATCAGCGCGGCGATCAGCGAGCTTTGCGCCAGCACGATGACGAACTGGGTAAACGTGATCCCGAGCCCGGTGATGGTGACGCAGCCGATGACGACGCCGGCGCAGGCGCACGCCATCGCAACCGACAGCGTATTGCGCGCTCCGTCGACCAGCGCGTCGAACACGTTGCGCCAGCCGATGCCGC
This sequence comes from Casimicrobiaceae bacterium, assembly GCA_050742615.1. Lineage (GTDB taxonomy): Bacteria > Pseudomonadota > Gammaproteobacteria > Burkholderiales > Casimicrobiaceae > PALSA-1003. The sequence goes on from JBOIGD010000246.1 coordinate 18,217, forward strand.
CTCGGGTGCTGGCGCGCAGCAGCGCCATGGGAATGCAGGTCAGCGCGCCGGCGAGCGCACACAACGGCGCCGAGTAGCCGAGCATCAGCCCGAACAGGACGACGAAGATCGGGACGAACAGATGGCCGCGCGCGGCCATGACGCGGAAGAATCGGGGCAGCTCGGCCTTCGGCACGCCTGCCAGGTGGTAGCGCTTGGCGTCGAAGTGAATCGCGAAGAAGAGCGACACGTAATAGAGCAGCGCCGGGATCGCCGCCCAGAGCGCGACCTGTGCGTACGGCACCGCCAGGAATTCGGCCATCACGAACGCGGCGGCGCCCATCACCGGCGGCATGATCTGGCCGCCGGTCGACGCGACCGCCTCGACTGCGGCGGCGAACGGCGGGCGAAATCCGGTGCGCTTCATCAGCGGAATGGTGATCGGCCCGTCGACCATGACGTTGGCGACGGCGCTTCCCGAGACGGTGCCGAACAGCGCCGACGACACGATCGCGACCTTGCCGGGCCCGCCGGCGGTATGCCCGGTGATCGACATCGAGAAGTCCATGAAGAGCTGCCCGGTTCCGCTCCTTTCCATGAAGGCGCCGAACAGCACGAACAGCATCACGTAGCTCGCCGAAACGCCCAGCGTCGAGCCGAATATGCCCTCGGTCGAAAGATAGAGCTGCTCCATCAGCACCTGCGGTGCGATCCGCGTGAAGCCGATCGCATAGACGAGGAATGCGATCGCGGTCAGCGGCAGCGCCAGGCCGATCACTCGCCGCGTCGCCTCGAGCACGATCGCCACCGCGATCACCGCATAGACCTTGTCCGCTGCCGTCAAATCGTCGATGTAGATGATGCGATTGGTGAAGTATTCGTAGTTGAGAAAGATGTGCAGGACGAAGCCGTAGCCCAGTGCCAGCAGCAGAAGATCCGCCGCTCGCCAACCTGGCGCGCCGCGGGGCCGCAGCGGATAAAGAAGGAAGACCAATGTCAGCGCGAACAGCAGGTGTGTCCCGCGGAAGATGATTGCCTCGGGGGGCCCGAATGCGGCGACGTACATGTGGTAGAGCGACATCGCGACGGCTACTGCATTGACCAGCCAGCGCAATGCAACGCTGCCAGGCGTCGTTGCCGGTGCTTCGTCGGAAACGATTGCTACCGGGGCAGCAGCCTCGGACACGCTAGGCTTTCCCGCGGCGGACGGCCAGGCGCGCCGCGTACGGCCCGCCTGGTGGCGAGGACGGCGCTTCCGGACGGCGAACGGGGCGACTGTGCGCCGCCCCGTCGATGTCGATGCGCGAAGTCGACACCGCTACATCGCGCCCACTTCCTTGTAATACCTGGCCGCGCCCTTGTGGAACGGTACGCCGATGTCCACCGCCATGTCCTTGGCCGTCAAGCCCGTGATCGGCTTCACCACGGCCGCCATGTCGTCGACATGCGTCGCCATCGCCTTGGTCATCTTGTAGACGACGTCCTCCGGCAGATCGCAAGCCGCGACGACGTGCGTCGTGTACCCGATCGCCGGCACGTCCTTGTCCTGCTTCGGATACGTACCGGCCTTGATCGTCAGCCTGTTGTAGCCGGGATTTTCCTTTTTCAGCGCGCTCATCGTTTTGTCGTCGACCGGCACCATCACCACGTCGCGGGCGCTGGCCAGATCCATGATCGCCGACGCCGGCGCCGTCGTGCCCAGCGTGAAGATCTGTGCGTGTCCGTCCTTCATCATGTCGACCGCGTCGGTGTACCCCGCCTGAAAATTCACCTTGCCCAGCGACTGGTAGCTCATGCCGTTGAGCTTGAGCACGTCGCCGGTGAGTATCTCGGACGTGTTGCCCTTGGGTTGCGTCACCAGCGTCTTGCCCTTGAAGTCGGCAAACGAATGCACGTTGGCGTCGGACAGCGCGACGACCTGGAAGTATTGCGGGTACAGGTTCGCCACCTCGCAGACCTTGGTGACCCTCTTCGGATACGGCGGGCGGCCTTCGAGGCCGTCGACGGTCGTCGCCGAGTTGGCAAGGCCGATCTGCGCCTTGCCGTCGTCGATGCCGCGAACGTTGGCGATGCCGGCCCCCGGCTGCTGCTGGATCTGCAGTCCCGGGACCGCGGTTTCCCACATATGCTTCAAGGCGCCGCCGAGCGGAATCCACGACCCGCCCTGCGGGCCGGTCATCATCGTGACCTGCTGCGCGGCAACGGGAAAGGCGAGTGCGGCGGCACACGCGGCCGCGCCGAGACGAGCGATATGCGAGAGCTTCATGATTCCTCCGGTAAGCGGACCGCACGTCGCCGACCGGTCGCGTGCGCTTGCGTTTGCCGGATTGTGTCGCCGGCGGCGTGCCCGGTCAAGTCGTGTCCCGCGGACGGCGACGCGTTACCATCGGGGCCTTCGGGCTTCGCCCGCACTGCAACGCCAGGAGGCGTTTCGACCGTGATCGCAGAATCGCAGTACGCGCGCTTCGGCAGCGGCAAGGCGGTCCGCCGCGTCGAGGACGCCGCGCTACTCACCGGCGCCGGGAAGTTCACCGACGATTTTTCGCTCCCCGGCCAGGCGTACGTGTGCTTCCTGCGCTCGCCGCACGCGCACGCGCGGATCGCTGTGCTCGACTGCGCGGCCGCCGCCGGCATGCCCGGTGTGGTCGCGATCGTCAGCGGAGAAGACCTGGTGCGCGGCGGCGTGCGGCCGCTGCCCGCGTCGGCGGATTTCAGGCGGAGCGACGGGGCGCCGACGGCATCGCCGCCGCGGCACGCGCTGGCGGTCGGTACGGTGCGTTTCGTCGGCGAGGCGGTCGCCGCGGTGATCGCGCGGAGCGTCGAGCAGGCGCGCGACGCGGCGGAGGCGATCGGCGTCCGTTACGACGCATTGCCGGCGGTGACCGAGGCGAGGGCCGCGGTCGCTGCGGGCGCGACGCAGTTGTGGCCCGACGCGGCGGGCAATATCGCCTGCGAAGCGCGGCACGGCGACGCCGCCGCGACGACTGCGGCTTTCGCCGGCGCCGCGCACGTGGTCGCCCTCGATCTGGTCAATCAGCGCGTCGCGCCGTGCCCGATCGAGCCGCGCGCCGTGCTCGCGAGCTACGACGCGGCGACTGATCGCATCACCTTGCGGGTGAGCTGCCAGACACCCACCGGATTGCGCGACGATCTGGCCCAGGTCGTCCTGGGGCTCGCGCCCGACAAGGTCCGCGTGCTGGTCGGCGATGTCGGCGGCGGCTTCGGCATGAAGACCGGCGTCTATCCGGAGGACGCCGTGCTCGCCTGGTGCACGCGGCAATACGCGATGCCGCTAAAATGGCGGGCCGACCGCATCGAGGAGTTCCTCGCGGCGACGCACGGGCGCGACGTGACCAGCAAGGCCGAGCTGGCGCTCGACCAGAGCGGGCGCGTGCTGGCGCTCCGGGTCGCATCGCTCGCCAACGTCGGCGCGTACGCGACCCCGGCGGGCGTGGTCATCCAGCTTTTGATTGGCCCCTGGGTTTCGACCAGCATCTACGACATCGGCACGATCGACGTCGGCATCCGGGCGGTCCTGACGAATACCGCGCCCACCGGCGCTTATCGCGGCGCCGGACGGCCGGAGGCGATCTACATCATCGAACG
>JBOIGD010000247.1:0-16431 GCA_050742615.1 Casimicrobiaceae bacterium
GGCGCCGGTGGCCGCTAGCGGGATGCCCGGGGAAGCGCCGCGGGCGGCGCCGCGCCCGGTCTATCTCGACCTGACCAAGATTCGCGAGCCGGTTCCCGCGATCGTCTCCATCCTGCACCGCGTCAGCGGCGCGGCGCTGTTCCTGGTCGGGATCCCCGTGCTGCTGTACGGCGTCCAGCAAAGCCTGGGCTCGCCCGAGGACTATGCATCGCTGCAAGCGGTGATCGCCCATCCGGTCGCCAAGCTGGTTCTGCTCGGGCTGATCTGGTCGTTCCTGCATCATCTGTGCGCCGGTATCCGTCATCTGCTGCTCGACGTGCATATCGGCACCGCGCTCAAAGCTTCGCGCCAGTCGGGGTTCGCCGTGCTCGTCATCAGCCTGGCGCTGACGGCGATCGTCGGAGCCCGGCTGTGGTAGCGCGTATCGTCGTCGGCGCGCACTACGGCTGGAGAGGCTGGCTGGTGCAGCGCGTCACCGCCGTCGTCATGGCGCTCTATACGCTGCTCGTGCTCGGCATCGCGCTCTACCACGGCGGCTTCGAGCACGCTCTTTGGACGGCGCTGCTGGCGCATCCGGCATTTCGCATCGCCACGCTGCTGTTCGGCCTCTCGCTCTTGTGGCACGCCTGGGTCGGCGTGCGCGACATCTGGATGGACTACGTCAGGCCGACGGGACTGCGGCTGACCCTGGAAGCGCTGACGGCCGTCGTGCTCGTTGCCTACGCGGCGTGGCTGGCCGCGATTCTGTGGGGGCGGGCGGCGTGAGTCTCGCCGTCCGTAAATTCGACGCCATCGTCGTCGGCGCCGGCGGCGCCGGGATGCGCGCCGCGCTGCAGCTCGCGGAATCCGGGATGTCGGTCGCGGTCCTGTCGAAGGTCTTTCCGACGCGTTCGCACACCGTTGCCGCGCAGGGCGGCATCGGCGCCAGCCTCGGCAACATGGGCGAGGACAGCTGGCTCTGGCATATGTACGACACGATCAAGGGCTCCGACTGGCTCGGCGACCAGGAGGCGATCGAGTACATGTGCAAGATGGCCCCGCAGGTCGTCTACGAACTCGAGCACTTCGGCATGCCGTTCGATCGCAACGACGACGGCACGCTGTATCAACGGCCTTTCGGCGGGCACTCGGCGAACTTCGGCGAAAAATCCGTGCAGCGCGCCGTCGCGTCGGCGGACCGGACCGGCCACGCGATGCTGCACACCCTCTATCAGCGCAACGTCCGCGCACGGACGCAATTCTTCGTCGAATGGATGGCGCTGGATTTGATCCGCGACGCCGAAGGCGGGGTGCTTGGTGTCACTGCGCTGGAGATGGAAACGGGCGAAGTCTTCTGCCTGCAGGCGAAGGCAACCTTGTTCGCCACCGGCGGCGCCGGCCGCATCTTCGCGGCGAGCACCAATGCGTTCATCAACACCGGCGACGGTCTGGGCATGGCGGCGCGGGCGGGCATCCCGCTGGAGGACATGGAGTTCTGGCAATTCCATCCGACCGGTGTCGCGGGTGCAGGTGTCCTGATCACCGAGGCCGTACGCGGTGAAGGCGGCATACTCTTGAATGACAAGGGCGAGCGCTTCATGGAGCGCTATGCGCCGAATCTGAAGGACCTGGCGTCGCGCGACATCGTCTCGCGCTCGATGGATCAGGAGATCAAGGAAGGACGCGGCTGTGGGCCGCACAGAGACTACGTGCTGCTGAAACTCGATCACCTCGGTCCCGAGGTGATCATGAAGCGGCTGCCGTCGATCCGGGAAATCGCCATCAAGTTCGCCAACGTCGATCCGATCCGCGAGCCGATTCCGGTCGTGCCGACGATTCACTACATGATGGGCGGCATTCCGACCAGCGTGCACGGGCAGGTCGTTGCGCCCGCAGGCGGCGATCCGAACACCGTGGTTCCCGGCTTTTACGCGATCGGCGAATGCGCCTGCGTGTCCGTTCACGGCGCCAACCGCCTCGGCACCAACTCGCTGCTCGACCTGCTCGTCTTCGGACGTGCCGCCGGCAATTTCATCGCAGCCCAGAATCTGCAGCGCCAGCCGCACAAGCCGCTGCCGCAGCACGCGGCCGATTCGACGCTGGCGCGGCTCGCCCGCCTCGACGCCGCGACGTCGGGGGAGCGGGTGGCCGAGGTGGCCGATGCATTGCGCCGCACCTTGCAGACGCATTGCGGCGTCTTCCGCAACCAGGGCCTGCTCACCGAGGGCGTCGCCAAGGTTTTCGAGCTGGAGCGACGCGTGCAGCGCGTCGCCGTGACCGACAAGAGCAGCACGTTCAACACCGCGCGCGTCGAGGCCCTCGAGCTCGACAATCTGATCGAGGTCGCCAAGGCAACGGTCGTCTCGGCGGAGGCGCGCAGGGAGAGCCGAGGCGCCCAGGCGCGCAGCGACTATCCGAATCGCGACGACGCGAACTGGCTGAAACACTCGTTGTGGTACCGCGACGGCAACCGGCTCGACTACAAGCCGGTCAACCTCAAGCCGTTGACGGTAGACGCCTTCCCCCCCAAGACGCGCACTTACTGACCGACACGTCGCATATGGCCGGCATACTGCGTTGCTCCTCGCTCGCGATCCTCACGTACGTGTTTGTACGTTGCGGTCGCTCGCTCCGGGGCGCCTTGTCTGCCGCCCATCTGCTCGGTCGGAACGACACGTCGCATCGGGCCGGCATACCGCGTTGCTCCTCGCGCCCCGCGGGGACCCGATGAAATTCCGCATCTATCGCTACGACCCGGCCAAGGATGCGGCCCCGTACATGCAGGATTACGACGTCGCGCTCGACCCGCACGACCGGATGCTGCTGGACGCGATCATCCGCGTGAAGGCGATCGACGACACGCTTTCGTTCCGGCGTTCCTGCCGGGAGGGCGTGTGCGGCTCCGACGCGATGAACATCAACGGCAAGAACGGGCTCGCCTGCATCACCAATCTGCGCGACATCAGGGAACCGGTCGAGCTGCGGCCGCTGCCGGGCCTGCCGGTCATCCGCGACCTGATCGTCGACATGAGCCCGTTCTTCAAGCAGTATCATTCGATCAAGCCGTACGTGGTCGACGATACGCCGCCGCCGGAGAAGGAGCGTCTGCAGTCGCCGGAGGAGCGCGAGCAGCTCGACGGCCTGTACGAATGCATCCTGTGCGCCTGCTGCACGACCGCCTGCCCGTCGTTCTGGTGGAATCCCGACAAGTTCGTCGGACCCGCGGGACTCCTCGCCGCGTACCGCTTCATCGCCGATTCGCGCGACCAGGCCACGGGCGAGCGCCTCGACGATCTGGACGATCCGTACCGGTTGTTCCGCTGCCGCACGATCATGAATTGCGTCGACGTCTGTCCGAAGGGACTCAATCCGTCGGCGGCCATCGGCAGGATCCGCAGCCTCCTGGTCAAGCGGGCGGTCTAGAGTCGAGCATGAGCATTCCCGCCGCGGCCCCCGAGCCATCGCGCTCCCCGCCCGCACAGGACGGCCGCCCTCCGGTCCTGGACGCCGGCATCGACGCGCGCGCTCTCGCGCGGTTGCGCTGGCGCTGCCGGCGCGGGATGCTGGAGAACGACCTGATTCTCGCCCGATTCCTCGATGCCCGCGCCGTGGCGCTGAGCGCTGCGGAGGTTGCCGCGCTGGACACCTTGCTGGACTACAGCGACAACGACCTGTGGTCGCTGCTGTCGGGTCGCGAGGAGCCCGCCGACGCTTCGCTGGCGGCGCTGGTAGGATGCTTGAGATCGATCTGACCCGCCGCCCGACCCCCGGACGCCCGCCAATGACCGCCGCATGGAGCCAACAACCATGACCGACCGCACCGCGACCCTGAATTTCGGCGACGGCACGGCGCCGATCTCCTTCCCGATTCTCCCCGGGACGATCGGCCCGGAGGTGATCGACATCCGCGCGCTGTACGGCAAGACCAGCAAGTTCACCTACGACCCGGGCTACCTGTCGACCGCCGCCTGCGCATCGACGATCACGTACATCGACGGCGACAAGGGCGAGCTCCTCTACCGCGGCTATCCGATCGAGCAGCTTGCCGTGCAGTGCGATTTTCTCGAGGTCTGCTATCTGCTGCTCAAGGGCGAGCTGCCGAGCGCGTCGCAGAAGGCCGAGTTCGTCAGCATGGTGACGATGCACACGATGGTCCACGAGCAGATGAGCCAGTTTTTCCGCGGCTTCCGGCGCGACTCGCATCCGATGGCGATGCTGGTCGGCGTCAGCGGCTCGCTGTCGGCGTTCTATCACGATTCGCTCGACATCACCGATGCGCATCATCGCGAAGTGTCGGCGATCCGCCTGATCGCCAAGCTGCCGACGCTGGTGGCGATGTGCTACAAGTACACGATGGGTCAGCCGTTCGTGTACCCGCGCAACGAGCTTTCCTACGCCGCGAACTTCATGCGGATGATGTTCTCGGTCCCGTGCGAGGAGTACAAGGTCAACGACGTCCTGGTGCGCGCGCTGGACCGCATCTTCACCCTGCACGCCGACCACGAGCAGAACGCTTCGACGTCGACGGTGCGCCTGGCTGGCTCTTCGGGAGCCAACCCGTTCGCCTGCATCGCTGCGGGCATCGCCTGCCTGTGGGGGCCCGCGCACGGGGGCGCGAACGAGGCGGCGCTCAACATGCTCGAGCAGATCGGCGACGTTTCCAGGATCGGGGAGTTCATCAAGCGCGCCAAGGACAGGAATTCCGGCGTCAAGCTGATGGGCTTCGGCCATCGCGTCTACAAGCACTACGATCCGCGCGCCAAGCTGATGCGGGAGACCTGCCACGAAGTCCTCGAGGAGCTGGGGCTTCACGACGACCGCCTGTTCAAGCTGGCGATGGCGCTGGAAAAGATAGCGCTCGAGGACGAGTATTTCGTCTCGCGCAAGCTCTACCCGAACGTCGACTTCTATTCCGGCATCGTGCAGCGGGCGATCGGCATCCCGGTGAGCCTTTTTACGGCGATCTTCGCGCTGGCCCGCACCGTGGGCTGTATCGCGCAATGGAACGAGATGATCTCGGATCCGGACCAGAAGATCGGCCGTCCGAGGCAGCTCTACACCGGCGCGGCACGGCGTGAAGTCGTGCCGATCGCCCAACGCTGACGCCGGACTTGCGCCGCGGCCGCGCGCCCCGATATAGGTGAAGCCATGAGCAGGATGAGGGAGCTGGAGAAGACCAGCACGCTGTTCGGCGGCAACGCGCCGTTCATCGAGGATCAGTACGAAATCTACCTGGGCAATCCGGGCGCGGTCAGTCCCGATTGGCGCGCGTATTTCGATACGCTGCGCGACGGCGCGACGGACGTTCCGCAGGCGCCGGTCATCGAGTCGTTCATCCAGCTCGCGAAAAACCGCCGGCTTGCCGCGCCGATGGTCGATGCGGCGGCGATGCACAAGCAGGTGCTGGTCCTGCGGCTGATCAGCAAGTACCGCACCGTCGGCCTGTTCCAGGCCGATCTCGATCCGCTGCAGCGCGCCGAGCGGCCGTACATCGCCGACCTGGACGTCAAGACCTACGGCTTCACCGACGCCGACATGGACACGGAGTTCGACGTCGGCTCCTACAAGGGGGCGCCGCGGGGAACGAACCGCATGCGGCTGCGCGACCTGATCGCGGCGCTGCAGGAGACCTACTGCCGGACCTTTGCCGCCGAGTACATGTACATGAGCGACACCGGGCAGAAGCGGTTCATCCAGGACCGACTGGAACCTTTGCGTTCGCGGCCCAGCTACGCACCCGAGTTTCGCCGCCACATTCTCGAGCGGCTGACCGCGGCCGAGACGCTCGAGCGCTACCTCGGCACCAAGTACGTCGGCCAGAAGCGCTTTTCCGCCGAAGGTGGCGACACGATGATCCCGATGCTCGACCATCTGATCCAGAAGGCGGGCGCCGGCGGTGTGCAGGAGATGGTGATCGGCATGGCGCACCGCGGCCGGCTGAACGTGCTGGTCAATACGCTGGGCAAGATGCCGAAGGACCTGTTCGCCGAATTCGAAGGCAAGCACGAGGGCGATCTGCCCGCCGGCGACGTCAAGTACCACCAGGGTTTTTCGTCCGACGTCGTCACACCGGGCGGCCCGATGCACCTGACGCTGGCCTTCAACCCCTAGCACCTGGAGATCGTCGACCCGGTCGTCGAAGGATCGGTGCGCGCGCGCCAGGATCGGCGCCACGACCCGACGTTCGACCAGGTGCTCGCGGTCCTGATCCACGGCGACGCGGCGATCGCCGGCCAGGGCGTCGTCCAGGAGACGCTCAACCTTTCGCAGACCCGCGGCTACCGCACCGGCGGGACGATCCACCTGGTCGTCAACAACCAGATCGGGTTCACGACCTCCGACCCGCGCGACACGCGCGGCACGCTCTATTGCACCGACGTCGCCAAGATGGTCGAGGCACCGATTTTCCACGTCAACGGCGACGACCCCGAAGCCTGCCTGCTGGCGATCGAGATCGCGATCGAGTTCAGGCAGAAATTCGACAAGGACGTCTTCATCGACCTCGTCTGCTTCCGCAAGCAGGGACACAACGAAGCCGACGAGCCGATGATCACGCAGCCGCTGATGTACAAGCGGATCCGCGAGCATCCGGGCACGCGGGCGCGCTATGCCGAGAGGCTGGTGAAGGAGGGTGCGATCACGGCCGAGGGCGCCGGCGCGATGATCGAGACTTACCGCCAGGCGATGGACAAGGGTTACCACACCAACACGACGGTTTTGTCCAACTACAAGCCGCCGTTCGCCGTCGATTGGGCCCGGTTCGTCGGGCGGCACTGGGCCGACGAGGCGGACACGACGGTGCCGCGGCAAAGGCTGAACGAGCTGGCGGCGCGAGTGACCGCGGTGCCGGCGGACTTCAAGCTGCATCCGCGCGTGGAGAAGGTCATCGCCGATCGCCGGGCGATGGGCGAGGGCACGCTGCCGCTCGACTGGGGCATGGCGGAAACGCTGGCCTATGCGACGCTGCTGGACCAGGGCTACGGCGTACGGCTGTCGGGCCAGGATACGGGCCGCGGCACGTTCTCGCACCGCCACGCGGTGCTGCACGACCAGAGCCGTGAAAAGTGGGACGCCGGCACCTGGGTCCCGTTGCAGCACATCAAGGACGGCCAGCCCGATTTCGTCGTCATCGATTCGGTGCTTTCGGAGGCAGCGGTGCTGGGATTCGAGTACGGCTACGCGACGTCCGAGCCCAACAAGCTGGTGATATGGGAGGCCCAGTTTGGCGACTTCGCCAACGGCGGGCAGGTCGTCATCGACCAGTTCATCGCCGCCGGCGAGGTCAAGTGGGGCCGCGTCTGCGGACTGACATTGCTGCTGCCGCACGGCTACGAGGGCCAAGGGCCCGAACACTCGTCGGCGCGGCCCGAGCGCTTCCTGCAGCTCTGCGCCGAGCACAACATGCAGGTGTGCGTGCCGACGACGCCAGCGCAGATCTTCCACCTGCTGCGCCGGCAGATGGTGCGCAACTTCCGCAAGCCGCTGATCGTGATGAGCCCGAAGAGCCTGTTGCGGCACAAGGAGGCGGTGTCGACGATGGACGAGCTCGCCACCGGAAAATTCCAGACGGTCATCGGCGACGTCGAATCGCCGGCCGCGGCGGCCGTGCGGCGCGTCGTCATGTGCAGCGGCAAGGTCTATTACGATCTCGCCGCGCATCGGCGCGCGCAGAAGATCGGCGACGTCGCGCTGATCCGGCTCGAGCAGCAATACCCGTTCCCGCACGCCGATTTCAAGCGCGAGATCGCCCGGTATCCGAACGCGGGCGAAGTGGTCTGGTGCCAGGAGGAGCCGCAGAACCAGAGCGCCTGGTACCGGTTGCGCGCGTACATGCGCGCGGACATCGGGGAAAAGCAGACGCTGGCCTACGCGGGGCGCCCGATCTCCGCCTCACCCGCGGTCGGCTACATGTCCAAGCACGTCGAACAGCAGAAGCACGTCGTCGAGGATGCGTTCGCAGCCAAGCTCCGCTCCGGAGAAATGGTGACCGCGCATTGAGCCCGGGCAGCGCCCACGCCGTGCGCACGGCAACGAACGGGAACACGCGCGCCTTGGCCCGCCCGCATACAGGAAGGGACGATGCTTACTGAGGTAAAGGTGCCGCTGCTGCCGGAGTCGATCACCGAGGCGACGCTGGTCAACTGGCACAAGAAGGCCGGCGACGCGGTCAGGCGCGACGAGAATCTGGTCGACGTCGAAACCGACAAGGTGGTGCTCGAGCTCCCCGCACCGGAGTCCGGCGTGCTGACCGAGATACGGCGCGGCGACGGCTCGACGGTCGCCGCGCAGGAGGTCATCGCCGTGATCGACACCGGCGCCGCGGCCGCTGCGGCGACCGCGCCCGCCACGGCGGGCAAGACCGCGGCGCCCGCTGCCGAGTCCGTCCCGAGTGCGGCGGCGCCCCCCGCGGCAGCGGCGTCGCAGCCCGAGGTCAAGGCGCCGCAGGCCGCGTCGCCGTCCGTCGTCGCGTTGCCCGCGGCGCACAAGATGATGAGCGAGCAGGGCCTGGGCGCCGCCGACGTCGCCGGGTCCGGCCGCGGCGGCCGGATCACCAAAGGCGATGTCGCGGCTGCGGTCGAAGTGCGCGCTGCCGGGGCTGCGGCGGCAAGCGCGGCGGCGCCGGCGACCAAGCCGCCGGTGGTCGTTCCGGCAGTCGATTTCGGGGCGCGCCCGGAGCAGCGCGTGCCGATGTCGAGGCTGCGCCAGCGCGTTGCCGAGCGGTTGGTACAGTCGCAGTCGACCGCGGCGATCCTGACCACGTTCAACGAAGTCAACATGGCACCGGTGATCGAGCTGCGCAACCGGTACAAGGAGCGCTTCGAGAAGGAGCACGGCGTAAAGCTCGGCTTCATGGGCTTCTTCGTCAAGGCCGCCGTCCACGCGCTGCGGAAGTTTCCGGTGGTCAACGCGTCGATCGACGGCACCGACATCATCTATCACGGCTATTTCGACATCGGCATCGCGGTCGGCAGCCCGCGCGGTCTGGTGGTGCCGATCCTGCGCGATGCCGACCAGATGTCGATCGCGGACATCGAGAAGCAGATCACCGACTACGGCAAGCGCGCGCAGGAAGGCAGGTTGACCGTGCAGGAGCTCACCGGCGGCACCTACACGATTTCCAACGGCGGCGTGTTCGGTTCGATGCTGTCGACGCCGATCATCAATCCGCCGCAGGCGGCGATCCTGGGCGTGCACGCGACGCGCGAGCGCCCGGTTGCCGAGAACGGCCAGGTCGTCATCCGGCCGATCAACTACCTCGCGCAGTCATACGACCATCGGATCATCGACGGACGCGAGGCGGTACTGTCGCTGGTCGCGATCAAGGAAGCGCTGGAGGATCCGGCGCGGATGCTCCTCGACCTGTGACCCGCGACCGCCGAAGGCGCGAGCACGCAGCAGCGAGGGACGCGGCGGCAGGGCGAAACAGCGCCGTTCGCGGCGCGTAGGCAAACAGGCGCGGGAGCCGATGGCGGAAACATTCGACTTGGTGGTGATCGGCGCCGGACCGGGCGGCTACATCGCCGCGATCCGCGCCGCGCAGCTCGGCCTCAAGGTGGCGTGCGTCGACGACTGGAAGACCGCCGACGGCAAGCCGGCGCCCGGCGGCACCTGCACCAACGTCGGATGCATCCCGTCGAAGGCGCTGCTGCAATCGTCGGAAAACTACGACCACGCCGGGCACGCGTTCGCCGAGCACGGCATCGAGGTCCGGGGCCTCACCCTCGACCTCGTGCGCATGCTGGCGCGCAAGGACAAGGTCGTGCGCCAGAACAACGACGGCATCCTCTACCTGTTCAGAAAGAACAAGGTCGCGTTTTTCAACGGCACCGGCAGCTTCATTGCCGCCGGCGCTGCGCGCGGCGCCGAGGGCTGGCAGATCGGCGTCTCGGGCGACGGCGATCGGACGCTGGTCGCGAAGCGCGTCGTCATCGCCACGGGCTCGAAGCCGCGCGCGCTCCCGGGCGCACCGTTCGATGGTCGGCTCATCCTGGACAACGAGGGTGCGCTGGGGATCCCCGACGTGCCGAAGACGCTCGGTGTCATCGGCGCCGGCGTCGTCGGCCTCGAAATGGGCAGCGTCTGGCGGCGCTTGGGCGCGCAGGTCACCGTCCTCGAGGCGCTGCCCGATTTCCTGGGCGCCGCCGACGAGCAGGTGGCGAAGGAGGCCTGGAAGCTTTTTACCAGGCAGGGCTTGGCGATCCGGCTCGGCGTCAGCATCGGCCGGGTCACCTCGTCGGACAAGGTCCAGGTCGAGTACAGCGACGCCGAAGGCAGCGCGCAGTCGATGAGCTTCGACAAGCTGATCGTGTCGATCGGCCGGCTTCCGCACACCGCGGGGCTCAATGCCGAAGCGGCCGGGTTGAAGCTCGACGAGCGCGGCTTCGTCGCCGTCGACGACGAATGCCGGACCAACCTCCCCGATGTCTGGGCGATAGGCGATGTCGTGCGGGGGCCGATGCTCGCCCACAAGGCCGAGGAGGAGGGCGTGGCCGTCGCCGAGCGCATCGTCGGCCAGCAGGGTCACGTCGATTTCAATACGGTGCCCTGGGTCATCTACACGTCTCCCGAGATCGCGTGGGTCGGACAAAACGAGCGGCAGCTCAAATCTGCGGGCGTGGCCTACCGCGCCGGCGTGTTCCCGTTCGCCGCCAACGGACGCGCCCGCGCGCTGGGCGACACCGACGGCTTCGTCAAGCTCCTCGCCGATGCCAAGACCGATCGCGTGCTGGGCATGCATGCGATCGGCCCGCTGGTCTCCGAGCTGATCGCCGAGGGCGTCATGGCGATGGAATTCGGCGCCGCCAGCGAGGACATCGCGCGTATCTGCCATGCCCATCCGTCGCTGTCGGAGGCAACCCGGGAGGCGGCGCTCGCGGTCGACAAGCGCTCGCTCAACTACTGAAGCTGGGCGGACCGCGTTCATGACCGCCGAACCCGTTTCATGAACGAAGCCGTCGCCGAGGCGTATTTTCCGGCCGCGCGGCGAGGCGCGCTGTTCGCGCATCTGCAACCCGAGCTCGACCGGCGCCATATCGTACTCGATGCCGCGCAACTTGCCGCGCTCGACCGGCTGCAGCGCCTGCACGACGACCTCGCCGCATTTCGCAAGGCGCGCCGCTCGCTGTTGCGGCGCTGGTTCAGTCCGCCGCTGCCGCCGCGCGGCGTCTATCTGTGGGGGGGGGTGGGTCGCGGCAAGAGCTTCCTCATGGACGCGTTCTACGCCGCTTCGCCACTGCGGCGCAAAACCCGCATCCATTTTCACGCGTTCATGAAATGCGTGCACGACGAGCTCCGGGCGCTGCCGCGCGCGGAGGATCCGCTGGCGACGGTCGCCGCACGGATCGCGCGCCGGCAACGCTTGGTCTGCTTCGACGAATTTCACGTGTCCGACGTTGCCGACGCGATGATCCTGGGACGGCTGCTGACCGGGCTGTTCGACCGCGGCGTGGTGTTCGTGCTGACGTCGAACTATCACCCCGACGAACTGTATCCGGACGGCCTGCAGCGACAGAACCTGCTGCCGACGGTCGCGCTGATCAAGCGGTGGCTGGACGTGGTCGAGGTCGACGGCGGCACCGACTATCGGCTGCGCGAGCTCGAGCACGCGGCCGCCTATTATGTCGCGCCGGCAGGCACGGCCGACGCGACGCTCGCGGCCTTGTTCGAACGGATGCGGCCGGGCCCGGACGAGGACACGCGGCTTGCGGTCGATTCGCGCGTGCTGAAGGCGAAAAAGCGCGCCGGCAGCGTCGTCTGGTTCGACTTCGCGGCCCTGTGCGAAGGGCCGCGCTCGCAGGTCGACTACCTGGAGCTGGCGCGAAGGTTCGCGGTGATCATCGTCTCCGACGTGCCGCGGTTGTCGGCCGGTCTGAGCGACGCCGCCCGCCGCTTTGCCTGGCTCGTCGACGTGCTCTACGATCATCAGGTAAAGTTGCTGTTGTCCGCGGCGGTTTCCGCCGACGAGCTCCATCGCGAGGGTGCCCACAGCCGGGACTTCGCGCGCACGGCCAGCCGGCTGATCGAGATGCGCTCGCGCGAATACATGGCGTTGCCGCACATCGCCGGAGACACGCCGGCGTCCGCACCGCCGGCGCCGGGCTGAAGCGGAACTTCCAAACGCGATGCGGCCGCCGCATCGGCACAGACGCTGCTAGGAGGAGACACCCGTGCAGAAATTCAAGGCTTACAGGACTTTCCAGGAAAACGACGCCGTGTCGAGCCGGTTCGTCGAAATGGCGCTCGACGAGCTCGACCCGGGCGACGTCGTGGTCAAGACCAAGTATTCGACGATCAACTACAAGGACGCGCTGTCGTACAACGGTGCCGGCAAGATCATGCGCAAGTATCCGACCGTCGCCGGTATCGACATGGCTGGCACTGTCGAGACTTCCGCCGATCCACGGTTCAAGCACGGCGACAAGGTGATCGTGCATTCGTACGACGTGGGTGTCGCGCACGACGGCGGTTACGCCGAATACGTTCGCGTGCCCGGCGACTGGGTGGTGCGCCGCTCGCCGAACATGACGGCGTTCGAGGCGATGACCCTGGGCACGGCCGGCTTCACCGCGGCCCAGGCGATCGAACTGATGCAGCACAACGGCCTGACGCCGCGCGGCGGGCCGGTGATCGTCGATGGCGCGACAGGCGGCGTCGGCAGCGTCGCCATCGACATCCTGTCCAAGCTGGGCTACCACGTGGTCGCACTGACCGGCAAGGAACGGGAAGGCGACTACCTGCGCTCGCTCGGCGCGTCCGAGGTGGTGTTGCGGTCGGGCCTGGATTTGTCGAAGATCCGCCCGCTAGACAAGGCGACGTGGGCCGGCGCGATCGACAACCTCGGCGGCGACGTCCTGGCCTGGATGTTGTCGACGATGAAACAGGGGGGCACGGTGGCGAGCATCGGGCTGTCCGCTGACGCGAGGCTCAATACGACGGTCATGCCATTCATCCTGCGCGGAGTTCAGCTGCTCGGCATCAACAGCGCCGAATGCCCGATGCCGCTGCGGCAGAAGCTGTGGGATCGCCTGGCCAACGAGTGGCGGCCGTCGCGCGTCCAGGCCAAGGTGGTGACGATAGACTTCGCCGACCTGCCGACACATTTCGACGCCTTCCTCAAGGGGACGGTCCGCGGCCGGACGGTCGTGCGCGTCGGGGCCGACATCGCCGGCCTCTGAACGCGGGTTCGCGATGCCGACCTACCTCGACGAGCACCGCCGCTCGCTCGCCGATCGCGACGCTTTCTGGCGTGAGCGTGCGGCGCTGATCGACTGGCAGACGCCGTTCGAGAGAGTGCTCGACTACAGCCGGCCGCCGTTTTCGCGCTGGTTCGTTGGCGGTCGCACCAATCTGTGCCACAACGCGATCGACCGGCATCTGGCGGAGCGCGCCGGCCAGGCGGCGCTGGTCTACATCTCGACGGAAACCGATCTGCGCCGCAGCTACACCTATCGCGAGCTCGCGGCCGAGGTGAATCGCTTCGCCTCGATCCTGCAGGCGCAGGGCGTCGGCCGCGGCGATCGCGTCCTGATCTACATGCCGATGATTCCGGAGGCGGTGTTCGCGATGCTGGCGACGGTGCGCATCGGCGGCATTCATTCGGTCGTGTTCGGCGGGTTCGCCGCGGCCAGCCTCGCTAAACGGATCGACGATGCGCAGCCGAAGCTGCTGATCACGGCGGACGCCGGCATGCGCGCCGGCAAGCCGGTCCGCTACAAGCCGCTGGTCGACGAAGCGCTTCGTCTCGCGCGGCATCCGCCGTCCGGCGTGATCATCGTCGATCGCGGCATCGACGGCGCGATGAGCTGCACGCCAGGCCGCGATGTCGACTACGCCGACCTCGCGCGGCGGCACGCCGGGGCCACGGTCCCCTGCGCATGGCTCGAGTCCTCGGAGCCCTCCTACATCCTGTACACGTCGGGCACGACCGGGAACCCGAAAGGAGTGCAGCGCGACACCGGCGGCCATGCGGTGGCGCTGACCGCGTCGATGCGCGACATCTTCTGCGTAGCGCCGGGCGAGGCGATGTTCACGACCAGCGACATAGGCTGGGTGGTCGGCCATTCGTACATCGTCTATGCGCCGCTGCTCAACGGGTCGACGACGATCATGTACGAAGGCCTGCCGATCCGCCCCGACCCGGGTATCTGGTGGAGCATCGTCGCCGAGCACAAGGTGCGCTCGATGTTCAGCTCGCCGACGGCGATCCGTGTGCTCAAGAAGCAGGATCCGTCGTTCATGAAAAAGCACGATCTCTCGTCGCTGCGCTACCTGTTCCTCGCCGGCGAGCCGCTGGACGAGCCGACGGCGCGCTGGGCGGCCGAATCGCTCGGCGTCGCGATCGTCGACAACTACTGGCAGACCGAGAGCGGCTGGCCGATCCTGTCGGCCGAGCTTGGGATCGCCGAGACGCCGCGCAAATTCGGCAGCCCGTCGTTTCCGGTCTGCGGCTACGACGTGCGCCTGGTCGACGAGCTGACGGGCGCCGCGGTGGGCGCGGGGGAGAAGGGCGTCTTGGCGATCGCCCCACCGCTGCCGCCGGGATGCATGACGACGGTCTGGGGCGATGACGCGCGGTTCGTGCACACGTATTTCGAGACGCTGCCCGGCGGCAAGCTTTATTCGACGTTCGACTGGGCCACGCGCGATGGCGACGGTTACTACTTCGTCCTCGGCCGGACCGACGACGTGATCAACGTCGCCGGCCATCGACTCGGCACCCGAGAAATCGAGGAAGCGGTGCAGGCCCACCCGGGCATTGCCGAGGTCGCCGTCGTCGGCGTCGCCGATCCGATCAAAGGGCAGGTCCCGGTCGCCTTCGCGGTGGTCAAGGATCCGGCGACGGTTGCCACGCCGGAAGACGCGCAACGCCTGCGCGACGAAGTCATGAGCACGGTCGACCGCAAGCTCGGCGCGATCGCGCGCCCGGGCGCCGTGCATTTCGTCACGCTGCTGCCCAAGACGCGCTCGGGGAAACTGTTGCGCCGCGCGATCCAGGCGCTGGCCGAAGGGCGTGATCCAGGCGATTTGACGACGATCGAGGATCCGGCAGCCCTCGAGCTGATCCGCGGCGCGTTGACCGCGTAGCGCGGCGCGACGCGGTGCGTCGGATCGTCGCGCCTCGCCGCGGCACCTTGCCGCCGGGATTCGCCTGCGCGCTCGGAAAAAGCGTCAATTCGGCGTAAAATCGACGATTTTCCGGCCGGCCCTTGTCCAACGCCTCGCCCCGCGCCTCGGCTTCCGCCGCCCCGCCGCACGCCCCGCTCGCGCGAGTGACGCGCGGCGACGCGACGGACAGCATTCACTACGGATCGGTCGCCGTCGTCGACCGCGACGGCCGCATCCTGTTCGCGGCGGGCGACCCGTCGTTCGTCACCATGACCCGAAGCGCGCTCAAGCCGCTGCAAGCCGTGCCGCTGGTTGCCGCGGGAGGTGCCGAGCGCTTCGGGTTTTCCACCGCGCAACTGGCATTGCTTTGCGCCAGCCATTCCGGCGAGCCGTGCCATGTCACCGCCGTCGCCGATATGCTGGACCGGGCCGGCTGCGTACCCGGTCAGCTGCAGTGCGGCGTGCATCCGCCATTGTTCTATGCGGCGCACGACGAGCTGCCGCCGTCGGGCGTCGTTTTCTCGGCACTGCAGCACAATTGCTCGGGCAAGCACAGCGGCATGCTCGCCTACTGCCGTCACTGTGGCCTACCGACTGAATCCTACCTGGCGTTCGATCATCCGGCGCAGCGGGCGATACGCCAGGCGATCGCGCATCTGACCGGCATCGCGGAAGCAAGCTTGATCGCCGGCATCGACGGATGCTCGGCGCTCAACTACGCGGTTCCGCTGTCCGCTCTGGCCCGCGCCTATGCGCGTCTCGCCGGCGCCGAGGATTCCCGTTACGGGGCCGCCCCGCAGGATCTCGCCAGGGCAATGAGCGCGCATCCGGAAATGGTGTCCGGCGACAGGCGCAACGACCTGACGTTGATGCGCGCCGGCCGCGGCGACTGGGTCACCAAGGTCGGCGCCGAAGGCATCCAGGCGATCGGCGTGCGCAGCAAGGGCTGGGGCATCGCCGTCAAGGTCGTCGACGGCAACGCGCGCGGCCTGCATCCGGCCACCGTCGCGGTGCTCGAACAACTCGGGCTCGTCGATGACGCACAACGGAGCGACCTTTCGGCCTGGCGCGAGCCGGCGATCCGCAACTGCCGCGGCATCGTAACGGGCAAAGTCGAGCCGGTTGTTGCGCTGGAGCAACGCGGTTGACCGGGCGGCATGCCGGAACCGGCGGGGAACTGAACTTCCCGCAGCGCCAACGGTCTAGGATGCAAGCTGCCGGCCTGAGTCGATCGCGTGGCGCGCCGGACGGCTCGGCTATACTGCCGGCGGGTATCGCGCCCACCGGATCCGGTGTGGCGACAATAACGACGATTGACTCAGGGACAGGCCGCGGATGGCTGACCGC
>JBOIGD010000248.1:0-6028 GCA_050742615.1 Casimicrobiaceae bacterium
CCTGGGACGTGCCGACGGTGCCGGTCGCGCGCAGCGACCTCCGATTTCCGGTCCGTCACATCTACTGCGTCGGCCGCAACTACGCCGAGCACGCCAAGGAGATGGGAGGCGACGCGGCGAAGGAGCCGCCGTTCTTTTTCACCAAGGCTGCCGATGCGATCGTCCCGGTCGTCCCGCCGGCGACGGCCGACGTGCACTACCCGCTGGCGACGAAGAACTATCATCATGAGATCGAGCTGGTCGTCGCCATCGGCGAGCGCGGCACCCGTGTCGCTCCGGAACGCGCTGAGGCGCTGATCTACGGCTACGCGGTCGGACTCGACATGACGCGGCGCGACCTGCAGAACGCGATGCGCGAGATCAAGCGTCCGTGGGACATCGGCAAGTCGTTCGCGCAGGCGGCGCCGATCGGCCCGATCCACCGCGTCGCCGACGTCGGTCATCCGAGGCGCGGCCGCATCGCGCTCGAAGTCAACGAGACGGTCAGGCAGCAAGGCGATCTCGCCGACATGATCTGGGACGTGCCGCACATGCTGCAGTTCCTCTCGCAGTACTACGAATTGCTGCCGGGCGATTTGGTCTTCACCGGCACGCCCTCCGGCGTCGGCGCGGTCGTGGCCGGCGACCTGCTGGTGGGCAGGATCGAAAGCCTGGGCGAGCTCCGCATACGCATCGTCGAGCCTCCAGAGAGCTGAACATGCTGCCGCCCGATTTCGCCGAGCGCGAATACAACCTGCGCAACGCCTTTCCCGATCATCCGCAATGGTTCGCGCGCTGGTCAGCCGACAGCACGGTGGCCCGGTCGCGGCTCAATTCGCAGCTCGGCCTGCGCTACGGCAGCGGACCGAGGCAGACGCTCGATCTTTTTCCCGCGGACTCGCCGCGCGGCGCGCTGCTGTTCATCCACGGCGGCTACTGGCGGGCGCTCGACAAGGCCGACCATTCGTTCGTCGCGCCTCCGTTCGTCGGGCAGGGCGTCGGCGTCGCGGTGATCAACTACGACCTGTGCCCGAACGTCAGCGTCGCGCACATCCTCGAAGAATGCCGGCAGGCGGTGGCGTGGCTGTGGCGCGAAGGGCGCGCCCACGGCGTGCCGGCCGACCGCCTGTTCATCGCCGGCCATTCCGCCGGCGGTCACCTGGTCGCGATGCTGTACGCGACCGACTGGCGCCGCTACGGCGTGCCCGCCGGCACGATCCACGGCGGTCTGGCGATCAGCGGCGTGTTCGACCTCGAGCCGCTGCTTCAGGTGTCGTTCAATAGCGAGCTCAGGCTCGACCGCGGCAAGGCGCGCGCGCTGAGCCCGATCCATTGCACCGCGGAAGTGCGCGCGCCGCTGCTGCTGGCGGTCGGCGGCGGCGAGACCAGCGAATTCGGCCGGCAGTCGTGGCTGCTCTGGGAGCGCTGGCCCGAATGCCGGCCGGCCGCGGCGCGGAGCCCGCTGGTCATCGCCGACCGGCACCACTACAGCGTGATGTCCGAGCTCGCCGACGGCGAAAGCGAGCTGACCGCGGCGGCGCTGCAGCTGCTGCTCGGCTGAGGCCACGGCAGTATAATGCGCACTACGAGTGACCCGGCATTCATCGTGAAGCCCACCCGCCTGCACGCGATCGACAAGCCCGACGCCGCGGCCGTCCCAACGGTCCCGGCGACCGGCACCATCCCCGAGATCATCGCCGAGCTCCGGGCCGGCCGGATGGTGATCCTGGTCGACGAAGAGGACCGCGAGAACGAGGGCGACCTGGTCGTCGCGGCCGACGCCGTGACCGCCGACATCGTCAATTTCATGGCGCGCTTCGGGCGCGGCCTCATCTGCATGCCGATCACCGAGGACCGCGCGCGCCAGCTCGACCTGAAGCCGATGACGCCGGTCAACCGCTCGGTCCACGGCACCAATTTCACCGTCTCCATCGAAGCCGCCAGCGGCGTGACGACCGGGATCTCGGCCGCCGACCGCGCGCATACGATCCGCGTCGCCTGCGCAGCGGGGGCGCGTCCGTCCGACATCGTGCTGCCGGGGCACGTGTTTCCGCTGGTCGCGCATCGCGGCGGCGTGCTCGCCCGCGCCGGCCACACCGAGGCCTGCTGCGATCTGGCGGCGCTGGCCGGTTTTTCGCCGGCCGCGGTGCTATGCGAGATCATGAAGGACGACGGCACGATGGCGCGGCTGCCGGACCTGGTCGACTTCGCGCGGCTGCACGGGCTCAAGATCGGCGCGATCACCGACCTGATCCACTACCGCAGCCAGACCGAGCGCCTGGTCGAGCGCGTCGGCGAGCGGCCGATCCGCACGGCCGCCGGGGATTTTCGCCTGGTCACGTTCCGCGACAAGCTCACCGACGCGACCCATCTGGCGCTGGTGCGCGGCGACATCGCGCCGGAGCATGAAACCCTGGTGCGCGTGCACGAGCCGCTGTCGGTGGTCGACCTGCTCGACCATGGCAGCCGCGTGCACTCGTGGACGATACCCGCGGCGATGGCGAGGCTCGCGCGCGCCGAGCGGGGCGTGCTCGTGCTGCTGCACCGGCCCGAATCGGCGCAGGCGCTGCGCGAGCGCGCGCTTACCGATCAGCCGCGCGTCGAAAGCAAGATGGACCTGCGCAACTACGGCATCGGCGCGCAGATACTGCGCGACCTCAACGTGGGCAGGATGCGTCTCTTGGCGCGTCCGCGCAAGATGCCCAGCATGGCCGGGTTCGATCTGGTCGTCACCGGCTACGAGGAAGTGCCGCCTCGCACCGGTTCCTGAACACGCCGCGACGACGCAATGCCGGGCGCGGCAAGCGAGCCGCCGACTTCCATGCCTATCCGTAGAATCGTTCCGAGCACCCGCGCCGGACACCTGCGCGTCGGTATCGTGCTGTCGCGCTTCAACCCGGCGATCGGCGAAGCGCTGCTGGCGGGAGCGCAGCGCGCGCTGGCCGACGCGGGTGTGGCCGAGTCCTCGATCACGATCGCGACGGTTCCCGGCGCGCTGGAAGCGCCGCTCGCGCTGCAGCGGATGGCACAGACCGGCGATTACGATGCGCTGGTCGCGCTCGGCGCCGTCATCCGCGGCGACACCCACCACTTCGAGATCGTCGCCAACGAATCGGCGGCTGGGCTCGCCAGCGTTCAGCTCGAATTCGGCATACCGATCGGCAACGGCATCCTGACCACCGACAGCGAAGCGCAAGCGGAGGCGCGCGCCGGGACCAAGGGTCAGGACGCTGCGCTCGCCGCCCTGGAGATGGCGAACCTGCTCGACGCGATCGATGAGCAGTAGCCCGCGCCACCGGGCGCGCGAGTTTGCGCTGCAGGGCCTCTACCAGTGGCTGCTTTCCGGCAACGACCCGGCGGCGATCCGCGGCCAGCTCGCCGAGCATCCCGGGTTCGCCCGCTGCGACGGCACGCTGTTCGACCGGCTGTGGCAGGGCGTGACCGGCGACTACGACGCGCTGCAGAGCGCTTACGCGCCGTACCTGGATCGCAAGCCAGGCGAGGTGTCGCCGATCGAAAAGAGCATCCTCACCATCGGCGCGTGGGAGCTCCTGCATGCGCCGGACGTGCCGTTCCGCGTGGCGATCAACGAAGCGGTCGAATTGGCGAAGACCTACGGCGGCACCGACGGCCACAAGTACGTGAACGGCGTGCTCGACAAGCTCGCCGCCTCCGCGCGCGCGGCGGAGACCGGTTGACCGAATTCGAGCTCATCGATCGATTCTTCCGGCGCCCGGCGCCGCATGCGGTGCTCGGCATCGGCGACGACGCGGCGCTGCTCGCGCCGACACCGGGCTGCGAGATCGCGGCGGCGGTCGACATGCTGGTCGAAGGCCGCCATTTTTTCGCCGGCGCGGACCCCGAGGCCCTCGGGCACAAGGCGCTGGCGGTCAACCTCTCCGACATGGCGGCGATGGGTGCGACTCCGCGCTGGGTGCTGCTGGCCGGTGCGCTGCCGTCGGCGGACGCGGCGTGGCTCGGCGCCTTCGCGCGCGGTTTCTTCGCGCTGGCCGATGCGCACGCGGTCGATCTCGTCGGCGGCGACACCACGCGCGGTCCGCTCAACCTGTGCGTCACCATCCTCGGCGAAGCGCCGGCGGGCGAGGCGCTGCGCCGCGACGGCGCGAAGCGCGGCGACTCGATCTGGGTGTCGGGCCTGCTGGGCGACGCGGCGCTCGCGCTCGCGCACCGGCTGGGCCGGATCCGCCTCGACGCGGGCGAGCTCGCGCGCTGCGAGCAGGCGCTGACGCGGCCCTCGCCGCGCGTCGCACTGGGGCTCGCGCTGCGCGGCGTCGCCAGCGCAGCCATCGACGTGTCCGACGGCTTGGTCGGCGACCTGGGCCACCTGCTCCGAGCCTCGCGCCTCGGCGCGACGATCGAGCTCGACGCCATCCCGCGCTCCGCCGCGCTCGACCGCCCGCTGCGCGGTCCGGCGCGCGGTCCGGCGCGCGAAGTCGCGCTGCTTTGCCTGCTCGCCGGCGGCGACGATTACGAGCTCTGCTTCACCGCCCCGGCCGCGCGCGACGCCGACGTCGCGGCGCTTGCCGCGCCGCTCGACCTCGCGCTGACGCGGATCGGCGTCGCCACGTCCGACGCGAGCCTGCGAGTGCGCGATGCGGCCGGCGTCGCGCTCGATCCGCTGCCGCATGCCTTCGATCACTTCGCATCGTGACGCGCCGATGAAAAAAACGCCGACCTTGCGCTTCCTGTTCGCGCATCCGGCGCACCTGATCGCGCTCGGCCTCGGGACGGGGCTCTCGCCGATCGCGCCGGGAACCGTGGGCACGCTGCTGGCGCTGCCGCTCGACGCGCTGCTGCGCTCGACGGTCAACGACACCGGTTATGCAATCGCCGTCGTGGCGGCGTTCGCGGTCGGCGTCTGGGCCGCCGATCGCACCGGTCGCGACCTGGGCGCCGCCGATCACGGCGCGATCGTCTGGGACGAGGTGGTCGCGTTCCTCGGGATCCTGTTCTTCGTCGGCGCCGACCCGGTGCGGCAGGCGTTCGCGTTCCTGCTCTTCCGGCTGTTCGACGTGGTCAAGCCGCCGCCGGCGGGACTGATCGACCGCGAGTGGCATCATGGCTTCGGCGTGATGGCCGACGACCTGGTCGCGGCCGGCTATGCGCTGCTGGTGCTCGCGCTGTGGCAGCGGGTGTTCGGATGAGCGATCGGCCCGGCGCGCACGCCGGCGCGCGCCGGCTCGAGGAGATGGCGCTCACTGCGTCGGGCGCATTCCAGTCGCCGCTCAACGACGGCTGGCTGCTCGGGCACCGCCCGGGACCGACCAACGCGGCGGCGCTCGCGGTATATCGGCGCTTCGGCTTCGCCGCGGCCTATGATTACGGGTACCGGGCGCGCTCCGGAGACCAACATTGAACGCCGTATCGCCAAAGACCGACGACGCGCTGGTGGCTCTCGCCGCCCGTGTCGGCGAGGCGGCACGGGCGCGACGCGCGATGCTGGCGACCGCGGAATCGTGCACCGGCTGGCTGGTGGCGGGCGCGATCACGGCCGTCGCCGGCAGCTCCGACTGGTTCGAGCGCGGCTTCGTCACCTATTCGAATCGCGCCAAGGTCGAGGAGTTGGGCGTCGATCCGGCGATCATCGAACGCTTCGGTGCGGTGAGCGCGGAGACGGCCCGAGCGATGGCGCAGGGTGCGCGGGCCGCGAGCGGCGCACAATGGACGGTTGCGGTGACCGGCATCGCCGGGCCGGCGGGCGGCAGCCCCGACAAGCCGGTGGGGACCGTGTGGTTCGCCTGGGCGGGGCCGGACGGCGCCGAGGCGTTGCACCGGAGGCTCGACGGCGATCGGACGGCGGTGCGCGCCGCCTCGGTCGAGATCGCGCTGCAGGGCCTGCTTGACCGGCTGACCTAGGCCGTAAGACCCCTTTATCGAACGATCGTTCTATGCCATAATGGGCTCATTTCCTGTCCGCCCGATGCGGACCGCCACCCGAGAGAGCCCGCGATGAGCACTGCGAACCTGAGCAAATCCAACGGAATGAACGCGATGGACGACAACAAGAGCAAGGCGCTCGCGGCCGCGC
>JBOIGD010000249.1:0-11017 GCA_050742615.1 Casimicrobiaceae bacterium
TCTTTCGCTTGCACGATCGCGCCATGCGGCATGCCGAGTTCGCGGATGCGGTTGGTCAGGGCGCGTGTATCGATGCCTGCGATGGCGGGGATGTTGTGTTTCTTAAGCCAGACATCGAGCAGCGACAGCGCGCGATAGTTCGAAGGCTGCTTGGCGTCGGCGCGCACGATCAGGCCCTGGACGAAGGGTGTACCCGTTTCGATGTCTTCTTCGTTGGTCCCGACGATGCCGATATGGGGAAACGTGAAGCAGACGATCTGTCCGGCATAGGAGGGATCGCTCAGGATCTCCTGATAGCCGGTCATCGCCGTGTTGAACACGACCTCGCCGACGCTGCCGCCGGTCTTGTCGGTCGCGCCGATCGCGCGACCCCGGAAGACCGTGCCGTCGGCAAGCGCCAGGATCGCGGGAACGTAGGCGGAAATCACGGCGCAGTTTCTCGAAAACGGGTCCAGATATGCGAAGCGGGAAAGGCCGCTGGCCTTCCCCGCTCCGAAGGCTGGGAATTATACCTTGGAAGGATGCCGCGTTCAATCCGGCCGCACGCGCGGCACCGCTGTCAGCCGCTAGTACGCGACGCTGAATCCGCCGTCGACGAACAGGACGTGTCCGGTCACATAGTCGGCCGCGCCGGACGCGAGGAAGACCGCCGCTCCCGCGATCTCCGGCGGCTCGCCCCATCGCCCGGCCGGCGTGCGAGAGGCCACCCAGGCGGAGAAGTCCGCATCGGCGATCAGCGGCGCATTCATCTCGGTCTTGAAAAAGCCGGGCGCGATGCCGTTGACCTGAACGTTGAACGCTGCGAGCTCGACTGCCAACGCCCGCGTCAGCATCTGCAGACCGCCCTTGCTGGTCGCGTACGGCACGATGTTGGGGCGGCCGATTTCACTGGCCAGCGAGCAGATGTTGATGATCTTGCCGCGGCGGCGTGCCTTCATGCCCGGGATGACGCCCTTGGCGACATAGAACGGACCGTCGAGATTCGCCGCGAGGAGTCGGTGCCATTCGTCGGCGGAGAAATCGGCGAGCGGGCCTCGCCGGTTCACCGCGGCATTGTTGACGACGATGTCCAGCGCGCCCAGGTCGCGCTCGATCGTGGCGACACCCGCGGCGACCGCATCGGGGTCGGCGACGTCGAACGACGCAACCTTGACGTCGTTGCGATCACCGCTGTCGCGCTGCAGCACCGCGGCGGCGGCAGCGAGCTTGTCGCGATTACGGCCGTTGATGACGACCCGGGCACCGGCGGCGGCGAGACCGCGCGCAATGGCGAGCCCGAGCCCGCTGCCTCCTCCGGTGACCAGCGCCAGGCGCCCCGTCAGATCGAAAGGATGCGGCGCGGCCATCGCGCCGTCAGGCAGGGCCGAGGACGTCCTGCATGCCGTACACGCCCGGAGACCGCGCTGCGCGGCGCGCAGCGACAAAGCGTGCCGCGCGCAACGCGCCCTGCGCAAAAGTCGTGCGCGATCCGGCCCTGTGCGTGAGCTCGACACGCTCGCCGGGCCCGGCGAATACCACGGTGTGATCTCCGATGACGTCCCCGCCGCGAAGGCTCGCGAAGCCTATCGACCCGGGCTTGCGCTCGCCGGTGACCCCTTCGCGGGCGAACACGCCGTCGGTCCGAAGGTCGCGGCCCCGCGCGGCGGCGACGGCTTCGCCGAGTCGCAGCGCGGTGCCGGACGGCGCGTCGACCTTGTGCCGATGATGCATCTCGACGATCTCGACGTCGTAGTCGTCGCCCAGCCGCTGCGCGGCGAGCGCAACCAGCTCGAGCAGGACGTTGACGCCGACACTGGTGTTCGGAGCGACGACCAGCGGTATGGCGCGCCCGGCTTCGGCCAGCGCTTTCCGGTCCGAATCGGTGAGACCCGTCGTGCCGACGACGGCCGCGACCCCGGCGCTGGCGCAGGCGGCGACGTGCGCGACGGTCGCCATCGGCCGGGTGAAGTCGATCAGCACGTCGGCCGCGCGCAGGGCCGCCGCGACGTCGGCGCCGATGACCACGCCGGACACGCGCGCGCAATATTCGCCGGCGTCGTGTCCCAGCAGCGGACTGCCGGCGATCTCGAGCGCGGCCGTGAGCTTCAGGTCGGGCTGCGCGAGGATCGCGGCGATCAGCGTCTGGCCCATGCGGCCGCCGCTGCCGGCGACCGCGATGCGCAGAGGTGGCGAGCCTACTTCCACCAGCCGAGCTTCCTCAGCAGCGCGGTGAGCCAGTTCTCCTCGTCCGTTTTCGGCGCGCTGGACAGCGATTTGTCCAGCGCGGCGTCGCCGCCGCCGGCGCGCGCGACCTCCGCCGGAGGCGGCGGCACCTCGTCGCCCTCCCAGCGCGCGACCTTGTCATCGACGAAATAAACGGTGAAGCGGCGGTGCTCGAGCGTGCGCCCGTGGCGAGAGAACTCGTAGACATAATCCCAGCGGTTGGCATGGAACGGGTCGGCGACCAGCGGCGTGCCGAGCGCCAGCCGCGCCTGCTGTCGCGTCTGACCGACCTTGAGCTTGTCGACCTGGTCCTGCGTGGTGTAGTTGCCCTGGTTAATGTCGAGCTTGTAGACGCCGAGGCTCGGAAACCAGGTGCAACCGGCCAGCATCAGCGCAATGCCGGCGGCCCATAGGGTGGCGCGCATCCGGGGGTCGTCTTTCACTGCCAAAACACGGCTGAAGACTATATCATAAGCGATACTGCTCCCCGGTCGCCCAGACCTCCATGTCCACGCCGCACGATCTCAAGAATGCCGGCCTCAAGGCGACGCTGCCGCGCTTGAAGATCATCAACCTGTTCGAGCAGAGCGCCGTGCGGCACCTGACGGCCGAGGACGTCTACCGCAAGCTGCTGGCCGAAGGTCTCGACGTCGGGCTCGCCACCGTTTATCGCGTGCTGACGCAGTTCGAGCAGGCGGGCCTCCTGGTCCGCCATCACTTCGAGAGCGGCAAGGCGGTTTTCGAGTTGAACCAGGGCGGGCACCACGATCACCTGGTCTGCCTGCAATGCGGGCGCGTCGAGGAGTTCTTCGACGCCGAGATCGAGAAGCGCCAGACCAGGATCGCCCGCGAGCGCGGGTTCGAGATCAGCGAGCACGCGCTCTACCTCTACGCCGAGTGCACGCGGCCGAAGTGCCCGTATCGCAAGGTCGGCGGCAGCAACTGACTTCGCGTCATGTGCTTTCGCGCCGATTGAAGTCGGCGAGGCGGAAGCCCACGAGCCAGAGCGTGCCGAAATAGGCAGCCGTGCCCGCGGCGATCACCAGTCCGAGCCGCCCGACCTTCGCCCAAAGCCCGGCCGAGAGCCAGAACGCATCGGCCCCGGCGACCCACCAAAGTACGCCGCCGAGAACGCCGAGCGCCACGGCAATGCGCGCGAGGAAGCCACCCCAGCCCGGCTGCGGCCGGAAGACGTCGCGCCGCCGCATCGTCCGGTACAAGAGCGCCGCGTTCAGGCAGGCGCCGACCGAGGTCGCCAGCGTCAGCCCCGCGTGCCCGATCCGGAACATCAGCACGACGGCCACGGTCTGCGACACGAGCAGCGTGACGAACGCGATTCGCACCGGTGTCTTCATGTCGTGGCGCGCGTAGAAGCCCGGCGCCAGGATTTTCACCGCGATCAGGCCGAGTAGGCCGACGCTGTAGCCCAGCAGCGCCGCGCGCGTCTGCCACACGTCGGCGGCGGTGAAGCGCCCGTACTGGTAGAGGGTTGCGATCAGCGGCACGGCCAGGAGCGCCAGCGCCAGCGCGGCGGGGAGCGCGAGGATGAACGTCAGCCGCAAGCCCCAATCGAGCAACTCGCGATATTGCGCGTCGTTCGCGTCGTGATGGTGCTTGGCGAGATTCGGCAGCAGGATCGTCGCCAGCGCGACGCCGAGCAGCGCGCTGGGAAATTCCATCAGGCGGTCGGCATAGGTGATCCACGAAATCCGCCCGTCGCCGAGATAGGCTGCGAGCTGGGTATTGATCAGGGTCGAGATTTGCGCGGCCGACACGCCGAGCACCGCCGGACCCATCGCCCGCAGGACGCGCCGTACGCCCTCGTCGCGCCAGTCGAGGCGGAACTTGGGAAGCATGCCGAGCCGCGCCAGCGGACGCAGCTGAAACACCAGTTGCGCCACGCCGCCGGCGGCGACGCCCAGCGCCAGAGCCACGATCGGCGGGTCGACGTGCGGCGCGACGAAGACCGCGGCGGCGATGATGGACAGGTTGAGCAGGACCGGCGTGAATGCGGGAATCGCGAATTTGCGATAGACGTTCATCACGCCGCCGGCGAGCGACACTAGCGACACGAACAGCACGTACGGAAACATGATGCGGATCAGCACCGTCGTCAGCTCGATCTTGCCCGGCGTGCGCACGAAGCTGCCGGCCAGCAGATAGACGAGCCACGGCGCGGCGATGATGCCGAGGATCGACAAGCCGATCAACGTCACCGCCAGCAGCGCGGCAACGCGTCCCACCAGGTCGCGCGTGGCGTCCTCGCCGCGCGATCGCTTGTACTCGGCGAGGATGGGCACGAAGGCCTGCGAGAAGGCGCCTTCGGCGAACATGCGGCGCAATATGTTGGGCAGCCGGAACGCCGCCTCGAAGGCGTCCATCTGCAGACCCGCGCCGAACCCGACCGCCTTGATGCTCTCGCGCATCAGCCCGGTGATGCGCGATAGCAGCGTAAGAG
Source organism: Casimicrobiaceae bacterium (assembly GCA_050742615.1). Taxonomy (GTDB): domain Bacteria; phylum Pseudomonadota; class Gammaproteobacteria; order Burkholderiales; family Casimicrobiaceae; genus PALSA-1003. The sequence goes on from JBOIGD010000249.1 coordinate 4,661, forward strand.
CGCTGACGGCGGAGAGCGTCCTCAGCAGGTTCATGCGAAGCAGGCGACCGGGGCCGCGACCAGCGTCAGCACGGGCGGCGATCGGCTCGCATCGGACGGCGGGGAAACGGTGTCATTGGCGGAAAGCCGTTGGTGGTGAGAGGGCGGGACCACGACGGCCGCAGGCTTCGGCATGCTCCGGAAAACAGTCGGGCGTCGACGGCGGCCTGCTACCGCAGCGCGATCCGGCTTGCGCGAATCGCGAAAAATCGCTATTATGCCCGGTCTTTTTCAGCGGCTCCAGCGAGGTATAGCCGGTAAACTCGGCCGGCAGCCCGGCGCGCCGCCCGTGCGGCGGTGCGGCAGCGCCGCTCGACAATACCTCAACGCCAAGCAGCCAAGGATCGCATCGACATGGCCAACACCGCCCAAGCGCGCAAGCGCGCCCGACAAGCCGAGGCAACGCGGCAACGCAACGCCAGCCTCAAGTCATCGCTGCGCACGGCGATCAAGAAAGTCAGGAAGGCGATCGGCACCGGAGACAAGGCCGCGGCGACCCGGGAATTGCAGGCGCAACAATCGGTGATCGACCGCATTGCGGACAAGCGGGTCGTGCACAAGAACACCGCGTCGCGCAACAAGGCGCGCCTCGCGCAGGCGATCAAGGCGCTGCCGTAGGCGGCGCGCACGTACGCCGACACGGGCGCCCGCGAGGCGCTCTTTTTTTGCCGCGATTCGCCTGCGTCCTTGTGCTAAAATCTTGTTTTAATGGCATTTCGATCGCCGCCAGCCGTTTTGCGAGGCCCGGGATCGCTCGACTCCGCATGTCTGCCAAGCATTTCCTGCAGCTCAAGGATTTCACCCGCGACGAGCTCGACTACCTGTTCGCACGCACACGCTGGATCAAGGACCGGTTCAAGCGTTACGAGATCTACCAGCCGCTGCGCGACCGGACGCTGGCGATGGTGTTCGAAAAGGCATCCACCCGCACGCGGGTATCGTTCGAGGCGGGGATGAACCAGCTCGGCGGCATCGCAATCAACCTCAATCGCGGCGATACCCAGCTTTCGCGCGGGGAGCCGATCGAGGACGTCGCGCGCGTCATTTCGCGCATGGTGGACGTGGTGATGATCCGCACGTTCGAGCAGCCGATCATCGAACGCTTTGCCGCCCATTCGCGCGTGCCCGTCATCAACGGCCTGACCAACGAATATCACCCCTGCCAGATCCTTGCCGACATCTACACGTTCATCGAGCATCGCGGTTCGATACAGGGCAAGACCGTCGCCTGGATCGGCGACTCCAACAACGTGTGCCATACCTGGCTGCAGGCGGCCATGGTGTTCGACTTCGGCATTCGCGTGTCGACGCCGCCCGGCTACGAAGTCCGGCAGGACAGCCCCGACGTCCGCGGCAACCGTCACTTCGCTTCTTTCGCCGACCCCGGCGAGGCCTGCGCCGGTGCGCACCTGGTGACGACCGATGTCTGGACCAGCATGGGGTTCGAAGCGGAAAACGACACGCGGCGGCGGGATTTCGCGCACTGGCGCGTCGATGCGGCGCTGTTGTCGCGCGCCCGGCCCGAGGCACTGTTCATGCACTGCCTGCCCGCGCACCGCGGCGAGGAAGTGACCGCCGAGGTGATCGACGGCCCGCAGAGCGTCGTGTGGGACGAGGCGGAGAATCGCCTGCACGCGCAAAAGGCCCTGCTCGAGTATCTGGTGTGCGGACGCATCGACGAGGCGCAGGCCTCATGATCGACCACACCGGACTCGTCGTTGCCGACATCGCGATGAGCAAGGCGTTTTATCGCGCCGCGCTGGCGCCGCTGGGCTATGTCCTGCTGATGGAATGGGAACAGTTCGCCGGCTTCGGAGTGCCGCCCAAGCCGGATTTCTGGATCGGCCAGGGAACGCCGAACGTTCCGCCGCTTCACGTCGCGTTTCGGGCCGATTACCGGGCGCAGGTCGACGCGTTCCATCACGCCGCGATCGCTGCCGGCGGCAGGGACAACGGTGCGCCGGGCCTGCGTCCCCAATATCACAGCAACTACTATGGCGCGTTCGTGCTCGACCCCGACGGACACAACGTCGAAGCCGTCTGCCACGCGCCGCAAAAGGAGCCTGCATGAGGACGTGTTGGTCACGCTCGCTGCTCGTGGCACTGGTCGCCGCGGCATCGCTCGCCGCGACCGGTGCCGGCGCACAGGTCTGGCCCGACAGGCCGATCCGCTTCGTCGTGCCCGCGCCGGCCGGAAGCTCGCTCGACGTGCTGGCGCGCATCATCGGCGACAAGCTCAAGGACACGCTCGGGCAACCGATCGTCGTCGAAGATCGCCCCGGGGCCGGCGGCACGGTGGCCACCGACCTGGTCGCCAAATCGCCGCCCGACGGTTACACGATGGTGATCTCGTTCAACGGCCCGCTGTCGTTCGGCCCGCACCTTTATTCGCACCTGCCGTACGATCCGCAGAAAGACCTGGCGCCGGTCATCATCACATCCAGCCAGCCCAATGTGCTGGCGATCAACGCGGCCCTGCCGATCCATTCGCTCAAGGAGCTCGTCGCCTACGCCAAGGCCAACCCCGGCAAGCTCAACTACGCGTCGGTCGGCAACGGCAGCTCGTCGCATCTGACGATGGAGCTCCTGAAGTCCGAGGCGGGAATCGACATCGTGCACGTGCCGTTCAACGGATCGCCACCCGCGGTGACCGCCACGATCCAGGGCGAAACCCAGATGATGTTCGCGGTGATGCAGCCGCTGCAGGCGCAGATCCAGGCCGGCAAGCTGCGCGCGCTGGCGGTGACGACGGCCGCGCGTTTCCCGCTGAGCCCCGAGATACCGACGATCGCCGAGGCCGGCTATCCCGGTTTCGAAGCCCTGGCATGGAACGGGGTCCTGGTCGCCGCCGGTACGCCGCAGCGCATCGTGCAGCGGCTCAATGCGGAGATCAACGCGATCCTCAAGGAGCCCGCCGTCAAGTCGAGGCTGAACGCGCAGGGTTTCGAGCTCATCGGCGGAACGCCCGACGACTTCGCACGGCTGATCAAGGGTGACTCGGACAAATGGGCGCCGGTGATCGCCAGGACCGGCGCGCGGATCGATTGAGCGCGCAGCCCCATCCTTCGCCGGGCCACGGCGACCCAACCCCCACCCCCAGCAGGCCGCGACCGATGCCCGATGTCAAGAAAGTGGTGCTCGCCTATTCCGGCGGCCTGGACACGTCGGTCATCCTGCGGTGGCTGCAGGACACCTATCGCTGCGAGGTCGTCACCTTCACCGCCGACATCGGCCAGGGCGAGGAGCTCGCGCCGGCGCGCGCCAAGGCGGCCGCCGCCGGCGTCAAGGATATCTACATCGACGATCTGCGCGAGGAGTTCGTCCGCGATTTCGTCTTTCCGATGTTCCACGCCAATGCCCTCTACGAAGGCGAGTACCTGCTCGGCACGTCGATCGCGCGGCCGCTGATCGCCAGGCGCCAGATCGAGATCGCGCGCGAGACCGGCGCCGACGCGGTATCGCACGGCGCGACCGGCAAGGGCAACGACCAGGTGCGCTTCGAGCTGGGTTACTACGCGCTCGAACCGGACATCAAGGTCATCGCACCCTGGCGCGAGTGGGACTTGAGCTCGCGCGAAAGGCTTCTCGCCTACGCCGAGGCGCGCGGCATTCCGATCGAGATGAAGCACAAGGCGGGCGGCAGCCCGTACTCGATGGATTCCAACCTGCTGCACATCAGCTACGAAGGCCGCGCCCTGGAGGATCCGGCGCGGGAGCCGGAAGAGGACATGTGGCGCTGGACCGTGTCGCCGGAAGACGCGCCCGATGCCGCGCAGTACGTCGAGCTCGAGTACCGGCGCGGCGACATCGTCGCGATCGACGGCGCGGCGCAGACTCCGGCGCGGGCGCTGGCGGAGCTCAACCGCATCGGAGGCAAGCACGGCATCGGCCGGCTGGACCTGGTCGAGAACCGCTACGTCGGCATGAAGTCGCGCGGCTGCTACGAGACGCCAGGCGGCACGATCATGCTGCGCGCGCACCGGGCGATCGAATCGATTTGCCTCGATCGCGAGGTCGCACACCTGAAGGACGAGCTGATGCCGCGCTACGCGAGCCTCATCTACAACGGCTACTGGTGGGCGCCGGAGCGGAAGATGCTGCAGGCGATGATCGATGCGTCGCAGGCCGCCGTCAACGGCAAGGTCAGGCTCAAGCTGTACAAGGGCAACGTGATCGTCGTCGGGCGCGAATCGAGCACGGATTCGCTGTTCGACACGACGATCGCGACGTTCGAAGACGACCGCGGCGCGTACGATCAGAAGGACGCCGCGGGATTCATCAAGCTCAACGCGTTGCGCCTGCGCATCGAGGCGAAGCTCGCGCGCAGGAGGTAAGCCATGCCCTCGTTCGACATCGTCTCCGAAGTCAATCAGGTCGAAGTCAGGAACGCCGTCGACCAGGCGAACAAGGAGATCTCGACGCGGTTCGACTTCAAAGGCTCGGACGCCCGTGTCGAGCACAAGGAGAAGGAGCTCGTCCTGTTCGCCGACGACGACTTCAAGCTCAAGCAGGTGACCGATGTGCTGCTCGGCAAGCTCACCCGGCGCGGCGTCGACGTCAGATCCCTCAAGTTCGGCAACACCGAGAAGATGAGCGGCGACAAGGTCAAGCAGGCGGTGACGATCCGCGTCGGCGTCGAGCAGGAGCTGTCGAAAAAGATCATCAGGATGCTGAAGGACAGCAAGCTCAAGGTCCAGGCGAGCATCCAGGGCGACGCCGTGCGCGTGTCCGGCGCCAAGCGCGACGAATTGCAGAACGCGATCGCCGCGGTCAAGAAATCGATCACCGACTTCCCGCTGCAATTCGGCAATTTCCGCGATTGATCGCGTTGCTGCCGGAACGCATCACCTCGCATCCGGTCCTGCTGCGCTTTTTCACGCCTGCGGACGCGCCGCGCGTGCAGGCGCTCGCCGGAGACGAGGCAGTCGCGGCCACCACCGCGTCGATTCCGCATCCGTACCCGGACGGCGCGGCGGCGGCCTGGATCGCGGGCCATGGCGCCGCCCGCGATCGCGGCGCGGAGTTCGTCTACGCGATCGCATCGGCCGGCGCCGGCACGCTGGTCGGGGCCATCGCGCTGCGGCCGGTCGCCGACGAGCACGAGAACCTCGGCTACTGGATCGGCCGCGCGCACTGGGGGAGCGGTTACGCCACCGCGGCGACGATGGCGGTCGCCGCGCTGGCGTTCGCTTACCTCGATTGCGAGGTGCTGACCGCTTCGCACCTGGAAGGCAATGCGGCGGCGGCGCGGGTGCTGGAAAAGTGCGGCTTCGCGCCGCTCACCACGGTCATGCGGCCGCACCGGGGACGGATCGAGCCATTCTGCGTGCGCGGCATGACGCGCGACACGTGGGAGACGCGGCTCGGCGGCCAGGCCGGCGCCGCCATGCCGGCGGAAGAAAGGTCCTAGGCGAGATCGGCCAGCAGCGCGCGCCGCGTCGCCTCGGGCACGGCCGGCAGCGTAAACGCGTACGCGGCGTGGTCGACGCCCATCGCCAGGCCGGCGCCGCGCCTGAGCGCCGCGATCATGTCCGGCGTCAGCTCGAAGCGCACGAAATGCACCGACGAGGTCTTGCTCTCGTTTTCGCGCTCGAGGTCCTCGTCGGCGATCGCATCGATCCGCGCCGCGCCTTCGACCTGGATCCAGACGCGGCCCTCGATGCCCTTGAGCTTCGCCAGCGCCGCCTTGCGCTCGGCTGCATCCTCGTACTCGATGAGCAAAGTCGCCTTCCAGTTGTCGCCGTCCGGCACCAGCGGGTCGTAGGCGTCGATCTCGTCCTGGATGCCGCTTTCCTCGAACGTCTTTTCGATGCGGAGCATTTCCTGAATCTGGTAGCGTATCGTCAGCTCGTCCTCGAACAGCAGCGTGACGTGCTCACCCAGATGCACGGTGCGGTTCTTCTTGTGCGCAATGACCTTCGCCCTGAACTCCGCGCGCGCCCTGGCGTAGGCCTCCAGCGTCAGAAGGCTCGCGCGCGCAATGCGCGGCGCGCGCGTCGCGCGTGTCGTCTCGCCCCGTTTCATCGTGCGTCCTCGATCGTGCCCGGCAGTCCATAAGCGATGCGAAGCAGCGTCAGCGGATGCGCCTTCTGCGCACGCGGCGCGTCCTGCGCCTGCTCGACGCCCTGCAGTATCGCCCTGCCGGCGATCGGGCAGTCGGAGCTCAGGTAGTCTGGATCGCCTTCACCCATCTGCCGGAACACCGGCCTGCCGATCTTCATCGAGGCGTCGAAGAATTCGCGCTTGACGCCCCAGGTACCGGCGTGTCCGGCGCAGCGCTCAACCGTCTTCACCGTCGTTTCCGGCACCCATTCCAAC
>JBOIGD010000250.1:0-13490 GCA_050742615.1 Casimicrobiaceae bacterium
GACGTCGTCGAGCGGCACATCGCCACGCTGCCCGGGTATCGCGGCATCGGCCCGGTCCGCGTCGGCAACCAGGCCTACGAGCATCGGCAGCACGACGTCTACAGCCACGCGATACTGGCGGCCACGCAGGCGTTCTTCGATCGCCGGCTGCTGCATCCGGCCGGCATCGACGATTTCCTGCGCCTGGAGTGGCTCGGCGAGCGCGCGTTCGCGCTGCACGACCAGCCCGACGCCGGCATCTGGGAGTTGCGTACGCGCAGCGGCGTGCACATCTCGTCGACCGTCATGTGCTGGGCGGCGTGCGACCGGCTGGCCAAGGTCGCGCTGCACCTGGGCCTGGCCGACCGTGCGACCGAATGGCGCAGCCGCGCCGACGCGATCAAGGCAACGATCCTCGAGCTCGCGTGGAATCCCGGACGACAGGCCTTCGTCGACGTCTTCCACGGCGAGCATCTGGACGCCAGCGTGCTCTCGATGAGCGAAGTGGGCCTGGTCGCCGCCGACGACCCGCGCTGGCGCTCGACCTTGGCCGCGGTCCGCGGCGAGCTGCAACGCGGCGGGCATCTGTACCGCTATGCGACCGCCGATGATTTCGGCGTGCCCAAGATGGCGTTCACCGCGTGCACGTTCTGGCTGATCGATGCCCTGGCGCGCGCCGGGGCCACCGGCGAGGCGCGCGAGCTCTTCGAGGGCCTGATCGCGGCGCGCAATCCGCTGGGGCTCCTGTCCGAGGACATCGACCCGGCGAGCGGCGAGCTGTGGGGGAATTTTCCGCAGACCTATTCGATGGTCGGCATCATCAACGGCGCGACCCGTTTGAGCCGGCGCTGGGAAACGGTACTCTAGGCGCGTTGTTCGTCGGAGGAGGTTCGAGCATGCCGGCCATCGGCGTCTGGCTCGTGATCGCGACGCTGGCGACCGGGGTCGCAGCCTGCGGCAAGTCGAGCGAGCAGCGCGAGCAGGAACGCGTCGCCCGCGAAGCGGCACTGCGCAGGGCGGTGGCCGATTCGCTGGCCGAGGAGCGCGAAAAGGACCGGCGCATGCGCGAGGGCGCCGCGGCGCAGGCGCGCGAGCGCCTGGACCAGGAAGCGGCCGCGCACGAACGGGATCTCGCGCGCGCGGCTGCCGCGCCGCCCAGCGCCGAGCAGCAACAGGCGGCGCGCGCGGCGGCGCTGGCCCAGTATGCCGAGGCGCTGAAGCAGACGCTCCCCGACCCCGCGTCGATGCAGCTTCGCAACGCCGAGCTGAGTCCGAAGCGCAACGGCATGTGCGCCGAGTACAACGCCAGGAACAAGGCGGGAGCGTACGCGGGCTACAAGCGCGTGGTGGTCATCGACAACCGGGTTGCCGCCGAGGAGCCGCCGACGCGCGATTCGCTCCCGCAGTTTCTCGCCTTCCAGATCGCCGCCCGCGACAGCGGCTGCTTCCCCGACGTCGAGAACGTCAAGATACTGCAGTAGCGCGCGGCTGCTGCGCCGGATCCGGACGCGCGACCAGCGGCCGCAGCCGTCTCGCGTCGAGATACGAGCGCAGCGTCGCCGCGTTCGCATGGCGGTCGGCCAGCGCCACGTATCCGTCGGGACGGACCAGGTACGCCGCATCACGCGCGAGCCCCGCGCGTCGCATCGCGGGAGACCAGTCGAACGCATGCAGCGGCAGCCCGCGCTCGCCGCAAAGCCGCGCGACCTCCGGCGCGGGCTCCCCGTAGACGTGCACCTGCCAGTCCAGCGCGGCGAGCGGCGCGAAGTTGTCACGGCGCGGGGCGGCGCCGCGGTCGAGCGCGATCCAGGGCAGCCGGTCGCCGCCCCTGACGCCGCCGGCCACGCCTTCGCTCAGCGGCGAGCCGCGGTACTCGACGATGAGCTGCGAGACCGTGCGAAACAGGAAGCGGCGGGAAGCCGGAAACGCGAAGGCCGCGGGAACCAGGCGCGGCACGACGTGCAGCCGCATGAAGCGCGCGATCGCACCCGCGCGGGTGACCAGCGTGAAAATGCGATCGGTGGTCGCCACGAGCCGCCGCGCGAAACCGATGCGCTCCGGCTCGTAGCTGTCGAGCAGCTCCGGATCGGCCGCGCCATGCAGCACCGCCGCGAGCTTCCACGCCAGGTTGATCGCGTCGCCGATGCCGGTGTTCATCCCCTGGCCGCCGACCGGGCTGTGGATGTGCGCGGCATCACCCAGTAGAAACGTGCGGCCTTCGCGGAAATGCGCCGCGACCCTGTGGTGCACGTGGTAGGTCGAGAACCAGTGGACCCGCTGGACGCGGATGCCCATGCGCTCGACGACGCTTTTGCCCACGTCCTCCCAGGAGATCTCGCGGTGCCCCTCGGCCGCGCCCGGCAGCACGGTGCCGATCAGCCGCGCGCGCCCCGACGCCTTGAGCGGGAATACGGCCAGGAAGTCGGCGGCATCGAGCGCGACATGCAGCTCGCGGTCCATGACCGGCCCGCTCGCCTCGACGTCCGCGACGTAGAACAGGTGGGCGTAGGTCCCGCCGGGGAAGCCGGTAGCGAGCACTTCGCGCACGCGCGAACGGGCGCCGTCGCACCCGGCGAGATACGCCGCCTCGCAATCGCGTTCGTTCCCGTCGGGTCCGCGCAACCGCGCGCGCACGCGGTCGCCTGCCTTGTCGAATCCGACGAGCTCCGTACGACGCTCCACCTCGACACCGGCCTCACGCAGCCGCGCGATCAGGAAACGCTCGTGCTCGTCCTGCGGATAGATCAGCGCATAGGGAAACGGGCTCAGGCCCGCGCCCAGGTCACCGAACGGTGCCCGGGCCGCTCTCCTGCCGCGCACCCAGAGGTTGACCGCGGCCATCTTGAGGCCGCCGGCGACGATCGGCTTGGCGAGCCCCAGCTGATCGTATTGCTCGAGAATGCGCGCCTGCACGGCAAGGGCTCGCGAGGTCGTGCCCGCCTCGGCGGCCCGGTCGACGATGCGCACGCGGATTCCCAGCCGCGTCAACCACAGCGCCAGCACCAGACCGGTCGGGCCTGCGCCGACGACCAGCACGCTCGCGCTATGTTCGGATTCGCTCGTTATATTTGCCGAAGAAGCCGTCCGCCGCGCGCGGACGACTAAGCAGGAAACGACGCCTTAGCGCACGATCTCGCAGCGCACCTCCAGCGTCTCGGGCGATGCGCCCTGCTGGAGGAAGATTCGCACTTCCGAGATCGACACGCCGCAGGAGAGCTCTGCGTTGCGGATAACACGCATCAGTGCCGGACCGCCGAGCTCGGTGATCACGCCTTCGGCCCAGACATATTGCTTCAGGGCCTTGTCTTCGGGCCCGAGCGCACGCGTCTGCGAGTCGGCGCACGAGGACAACTGGTGCGCCGCGCGGCTGCTGACGACGGCCTGATTCGAGCGCGTTACCGCGTCGACCGGTTTTTGCGCAAAGTGATGCGTCGCTGCCTCGGCGTGCTGCCTTGCCGCCCGCTCATGGGCCATCGCAGCCTCGGTGTGCTGCGAACCGGCCACTTCGTCGGATGGAAACATCGGCTGTCTCCCGGTGCAGGACATCGGGTCGATGCCCTGCCACGCGCTGCTCTCTGGGGTATTGTGTTCGGTAGCGTACATAAGTCTTATCTGCTCATTCCAGCGTGTTGTCAATCTCGCCGGCGATTGCGCGCGACCATGCCGGTCGCGGATTATTGCCGCCTGTCGCGGGAGAGCTTGGTCCGGGAGCGGACCAACTTGACGCGTGCTGGATGTAATTCCTACAATTTTGCTAAATAGGCTCAGCAGGTTTTGGCGACGAAGGTCCGATATGTCGAAAGCCGGGAAGGAGCTGTCGCGCTACGCGACCGCTGAATTGTCCCTGTGCAACAAGGCGGGGCCGATGCTGATCGAACTGGTCAGGGAAATCGAGCAGAAAAGCGGCATCAAGATCCGCGAGATCCGGGTGACGATCGACGCGCCCGACGCGCCGAACGGCTGGGACGGGGCGAACTGCGTGATCGTCCGGGAAGACTGCGACAGCGCTGCGTAACTCGGCTTCGGCGGGTTCGCATTTTGCGCCCCCGCGGCCACGACGGCGCGCCGCCGCGCGTCAGCCCAAAAAGCGGTCGTATACGGCCTTGTCGGCTTGGTAGCAGGAGCACGACGCCTGCTCGAGCCCGCTGCGGTTCAGTATGGTCACCTGGCCGCGCACGTAGCTGATCAGTTTTTTCCTTTGCAACTCGCCCGCGGCGTTGGTCACGTCGACGCGGCGGACGCCCAGCATCCACGCCAGGAACTGATGCGTGATGTGAAAGAAGTCGGCTTGCGCGCGGTCGCTGGTCATCAGAAGCCAGCGCGCGAGCCGCGCTTCGATCAGGTGGAATCGCGCGCAGACGGCCGATTGCGCGAGCTGGCTGGTCAGCACGTAGAGGTACCGGTTGAGCTGCTTCTGGAGCGCGACGCTTCGCGCCTGCTCGAGGCGGAACGCCGCGGCGCTCATGCGCAGGCACGGTCCTCCGCCCTGAACCAGCGAACGCAGCGGCGACAAGTCGACGCCCAGCGCAAGCGTGACGCCGTGCATGCCTTCGTTGCCGACCATGCCCACTTCGAGGCTCGCGTTGCCGTCGATTGGCGTTATCAGCGAGATGAAGCTCGCGAGCGGGAAATAGGCATGCCGGACGGTGCCTCCAGGCTTCCCCAGCACGTCGCCCATCGCCAGATCGATCTGCTCGCAGTTCGACATCAACCGCGCACGGTCCCTGGCGGGAAGCGCGGCCAGCAGCCGATTCGATTTCGCGCCTTCGCGTTTATGCGGCACGCTGTTCTTCCTTGCCATTACGGTCGATCGATCCTCTGAACAAGGAAGCTTCACCGTTCTTCGTCACGTTGCCGCGCGAATGCGCGGGCAGGTTCGTACGCTCGCTTATACAGGATTAAGTTCGTCAGTCCACTGTCGGTGCGGTCTCGGACATTCCGCAGGCCTGGTCGGCGCGCGACATTCAACGGCACGGCCGGTCGGCGCTGCGCCCAACACCATGTTTGTCCGGTACCGAACAGACTTGACAGAAAAAGCGCCGCGGCGAAAAAATTTCGCTCGTCCGTATCTATTTTTTACGGGAGTGTTCGATATGTCGATCGCCAGCGAGAACTTCGCGCCGTTTGCCCAGGCGGAAAAGGAGCTCTGCGACAAGGCCGGGCCGCTGCTGACCGAAATCCTCAAGGAAGTCGAGCAGCGCAACGGCATCACGATCAGGGAAATCCGGGTGACGTTCGAAAAGCCTGCCCCGAGCAATCTCTGGTCAGGCGCGAACTGCGTCATCGTCCGATAGACACGCGCAAAGGCGAGCAGCCCGGCCCGCGGGAAAATGTGGCGCTGCGGCGGACAACGCTACCGGGCGCGCACGGGGGCCCGCCCGCCGCTATACGGTCCTAGGCCGGCGTTCGTGTGTAGCTACCTCCCCCCGAGCATCCGGTCGTAGACGCCTCGATCGGCTTGATAGCAAGGGCACGCGGCGGCTTCGAGGCCGCGCCGATCGAGGACGGTGATGTTTCCGCGCACGTAGTGGATCAGCTTTTTCCGCTGTAGCGCGCTTGCCGCGTTGGTGACGCCTACCCTGCGTACGCCGAGCATCCAGGCGAGGAATTTCTGCGTAACCTGGAAGGTGTTCGAGTGCGCGCGGTCCTGGGTCATCAGCATCCATCGCGCCAACCGCGCCTCGATTTGGTGGAAGCGCGTGCAGAGGGCGGATTGCGCGAGCTGGCTCATCAGCACGTACAGATAGCGGTTCAACTCGCGGCGCAGCGCGGGGCTGGCCGCGTATTCGGCGCGAAAGGCGTGCGCGGTCATTCGGAATGCCGGCCCGCCCCCCTGCACGAGCGCACGCAGTGGTGATACATCGATGCCCAGCGCCAGCGAGATGCCTTGCATGCCCTCGGTACCGACCAGCCCGACCTCGAGGCTGGTGGCGTCTTTGACCGGCGTGATCAGCGAGACGTAGCTTCCGGTGGGAAAGTAGACGTGGCGAATTCGATCGCCGGGCCCACCCAGCTCGTGGCCGAAAGCGAGATCGACGTCATCGCAGCGGGCAAGCAGCCGCTTGCGGTCCTTGGGGGGCAGGCGCGCGATCAGCCGATTCGGCTGCGCGGTGTGACCAGTGGCGGGCGCCATAAGCGCCTCCTTCGCTGTTGGGACAGGCCCAACACGCGGCACCAGGCGCCCTTAACCGCGAGTCTCGATGTCGAATGCTGTTTGGCTGAGATAAAGAGTGGCTATATGAGTCTGTTATACGCCCTTTTTCGCGTACGCGTGCAGGGGCTTTCCAGACCGTAAGGGCACAAGGGTCTGGCCTTGCGGATCAAAACCAACGCCAACTCGCTCGCAGCGCGCCAGTCGCCGCTCGACAACGTCGGGCCGAAGCCGTGTTGCACGCGGCATCGGAGCAGCGTCAAGGCTGGGAGAATGGCGGAAGGTGTGAGATTCGAACTCACGGTGCCGTTGCCGACACGCCGGATTTCAAGTCCGGTGCATTCAACCGCTCTGCCAACCTTCCGGGGGCGGGCGTGCCCAGCAAAAGCATAGCACCGCGATTCGATATTCGGCCGTCAGCGACCGGCGGCGCACGAAGCCCTTGAAATCGCCCGGCCGCGGCGGCACATAGCGACCGAATGCCGGTACCACCGATGCAGTTGAAACTTGAGGGATTTCTGCTAGTCTAACGGTACGTGACGGGTGTCCGTCACCCTGGGAAAAGGAAATTCGATGGAACCGCAACTGAAGCCAGTCCCGATCGACAACTCGCAGCCGGCGTGGCGGCAGCCGGCGCAGCTCGGTCAATCCGGCGCGACGGCGGTCACCGGCGAAGACCAGAAGCAGGTCCTGCGCAACACCTACTGGCTGCTCGCGCTGTCGATGCTGCCGGCGATCGCCGGCGCCTGGTTCGGCACGTCGCTGAATTTCGGTGCCCTATTCAAGACGTCGCCCATCATGGCGCCGCTGCTGATGTTTGGCGCGATGTTCGGCATGCTGTTCGTCGTCTCGGCCCTGCGCAACAGCAGCTGGGGCGTGCTGGCTATCTTCGGCTTCACGTTCGTTTCGGGCGTCATGCTGGCGCCGATGCTGCAGTTCGCGGCGCACGTCAGGAACGGCGGCCAGCTGGTGGCGTTGGCCGGCGGCATGACCGCGGCGGTGTTTTTCGTGATGGCCACGATCGCCACGGTGTCGAAGCGCGACTTCAGCTTCCTCGGCAAGTTCCTGTTCGTCGGACTGATCCTGCTGATCGTCGCCTCGCTCGCCAACCTGTTCCTGCACATCCCCGCGCTGACCGTGACGGTTTCGGCGATCGCCGTGCTGATCTTCTCGGCGTACTTGCTGCACGACGTGAGCTCGATCGTTCGTGGCGGCCAGAACAACTACATCATGGCGACGCTGGCCTTGTTCCTGGACATCTACAACATCTTCATCAACATCCTGAACCTGCTGCTGATCTTTTCCGGGCAGCGCGACTGACGCGCGATACGACGCGACGACAAGGGCGCCCCCAGGCGCCCTTGTCGTTTTCACGGTTGGCGCGTGAACAGCGCAACCGATTCGACGTGCGCGGTATGCGGAAACAGGTTGACGATCCCTGCCGCGCGCAAGCGGAAGCCGCGCTCGTGCACCAGCACCGCCGCGTCGCGGGCGAGCGTTGCCGGGTTGCACGAGACGTAGACCACCCGGGAGAGCCGCGCCTCGGGCAGCGCCTTGACCAGCGCTACCGCGCCTTCGCGCGGCGGATCGAGCAAGGCCATGTCGAGCGGCCCAAGTCCTTCGATGCCGGCCCGCGTCGCCTCGAACAGGTCCGCGGCGACGAAGCGCGCCCGCTCCGCCAGCCCGTTGGCGGCGGCGTTCGCCTCGGCGCGGCGTACCAGCGCCGCGTTGCCTTCAACTCCGGTGACGCGGGCGCCGCGTCGGGCGATCGGCAGCGTGAAGTTGCCCAGCCCGCAGAAAAAATCGGCGACCGTCTCGCCCGGCGCCGGCTGCAGCAAGCCGATCGCGCGACGCACCAGCACGCGGTTCATCGGCGTGTTGACCTGCGTGAAATCGATCGGCTCGAAGTCGATCCGCACGCTGAAATCGGGCAGCGCGTAATGCAATGCGCGCGCCGGGGGATGGAACGCCCGCACGCTCGCCGGCCCCTGCGGCTGCAGGTAGAGCCGCACGCCATGGCGATCGGCGAACGCGGCCAGCTCGCGCTCGTCGGCCGGCGTCGGCGCCTCGAGGTTGCGCAGCACCAGAACTTCGTTGCTCGTCCCGTCGTCGGCGTCGTCGCCGATCGCGAGCTCGATCTGCGGCAGCCGGTCGTGCAGCGACAAGCCGCCGACCAGCGCGCGCAGCGCCGGAAGGAGCGCGGAAATCCGCGCGGGCAACACCGGGCAGGAGCGCATGTCGGTGACGAAGCTCGACTTCCGTTCATGGAAGCCGACCAGGACGCCGCCTTTCTTGGGAACGTCGCGCACCGACAGCCGCGCCCGCTGACGATATCCCCAGGCGGGGCCGTGAATGGGTGCCAGCAGCTCTCCCGCGCGCACGCGGCCGATGTGCCACAACGCGTCCTCGAGCACGCGTTGCTTGACAGCGACTTGCGCCGTGGTATCCAGATGCTGCAGGCTGCAGCCGCCGCAGACGCCGAAGTGCGGGCAGGGTGGCGTGACGCGCGAGGGACTGGCGCGCAGAATGCCGGTGGTGCGGGCGAGATCGTAATGGGACTTGCTGCGGTAGACCTCGAACGTCACGCGCTCGCCGATCAGCGCGCCTTCGACGAACACCGCCTTGCCGCCCACCCGCGCGATGCCGCGGCCTTCCTGGTCGAGCGCGGAGATGAAAACGGGGTCCATGCGTTGCCGCGGCGGCGCCTGCCGGCGCCAATGGGCCATTGTACCGGCACGCCTCGTCGCGACACGGCGCCACCGGCGGCGCGGTAAAATGCGCACGATGCGCATCCTCGCCATCGACGCTTCCACCGAAAGCTGCGCGATCGCGCTTGGCGACGGCGTGCGCTGGGACGAGCGCTCGGTCGTCGCCGGACAGCGCCATTCCGAATGCCTGCTGCCGATGATTCGCGCTCTGCTCGACGAGAAGGGTGCGTCTCTCGCGAGCCTGGACGGCATCGCGTTCGGCGCGGGCCCGGGCTCGTTCACCGGGCTGCGCATAGCCTGCGGTGTGGCGCAAGGCCTGGCGCTGGGCGCGGGCCTTCGCGTGCTCGGCGTGTCGACGCTGGAAGCGCTGGCCGAAACGGCCCGGCGGCGCGATGGCGCGACGCAGGTTATCGCGGCCCTCGACGCCCGGATGCGCGAAGTCTATGTGGCCGCGTATCGGCATGACGGCGCGCGCTGGCGCGAATCCATCGCGCCCGCCGTCACCGATCCCGCCGCGGCGCCGTTGCCGGAAGGCCGCGGCTGGACCGGCGCCGGCAACGGCTTCGCCGCGTATCCGGCGTTGCGTCAGCGCTATGCATCGTCGCTGGACGCATGCGAGCCGGCGCTGGCGCCGACCGCGACCGCGATCGGGTCGCTGGCGCTGCCGCGTCTGGCCGCCGGCGACGGCGTGGCGGCGCGCGACGCCGCCCCGATCTACGTCCGCCACAAGGTCGCTCTGACCAGCGCCGAGCGCGCTTCCGGGTTGAGGCAATGAGCACGGGCCTCGAAGTGCGCGACGAAGTCGGCGTCGTATGGCGGCCGATGCGCGAAGACGACTTGGCCGCGGTCGCAGCCCTCGAGGCGCTGTCACACCCCGCGCCGTGGACGCAGGGCAATTTCCGCGACGCCTTCGCCGCCGGCTACGGAACGCTCGTCGGCGAAAGCGACGGAGCCGTCGCGGCGTACGGCGTCCTGATGCTCGCTCCCGGCGAGGCGCAGCTCCTGAACCTGACCGTCGCCGGCTGGGCGCGGCGACGCGGGCTCGGTCGCCGTCTGCTGCAGCGGCTGCTCGACGAGGCGATCGGCGTGGGGGCCGGGCAATGTTTTCTCGAAGTCCGTGAATCCAACCACGCGGCGATCGCGCTGTACCTGCGCGAAGGGTTTGCGCCGGTGGCGCGTCGCGCCGGCTACTATCCTGCGGCGGCGGGCGCCGATCGACGCGAGGACGCGCTGGTGATGCGCCGCTTGCTCGGGGTCGCGGCCGATGGTTGACCGCGCCGACATCCTGCGCGAGCTCGGTTTGCTGCCGGTGTGGCGCCTGCGCGTCGCGGCGCAGGGTCGCAGCACGCCGCTTGTGCTGCACGACGCCGCGATCGACCCGGCCGGCCCGGGGGTGGCGCCGGGCGGGGTCGACCGCGGCGCGCGCATCGCGACGCTCGACTGGTCGAACTTCGCGGTCGACGTCGCCGCGTGCACGGCGTGCGGACTGTGCCGCTCGCGGCGGAAGACCGTTCCGGGAGTCGGCGATCCCGGCGCCGAATGGATGTTCGTCGGCGAGGCGCCCGGCGCCGAGGAAGACGCCCGCGGCGAACCGTTCGTCGGGCAGGCGGGGCGGCTACTCGACAACATGCTCGCCGCTCTCGGCATGAAGCGCGGCAGCAATGTCTACATCGCCAACGTGCTCAAGTGCCGGCCGCCGGGCAACCGCACACCCGAACCCGGCGAAGTCGATGCGTGCCGCCCGTATCTCGACCGGCAGATCGCGCTGATCCGTCCGAAGCTGATCGTCGCCCTGGGGCGCAGCGCGGCGGCGACGTTGCTCGCTTTCGACGCGACGATCGCGAGCTTGCGCGGCCGCGTGCACCAATACCAGGGTGTCCCACTGATCGTCACCTATCATCCCGCCTATCTGCTGCGCAACTTGCCCGACAAAGCCAAGGCGTGGGAAGATCTGTGCCTCGCGCGGGCGACGCTTCGCGCGCTAAACGGGGCGGAGTCCTTGCAAAGCGGACTGGCGGCCCCCAACTGAGGGGCACCGGCTAAGCTTGTCCTACCGCACGTGTTCGGATGTGCTGAAGGCGTGCCGACTCTGGAGGGAACATGATGCGCAGGCAATTCGGCTTGTACGCCGCGGCTATCGCGGCGACCGCGACCTTGCTGTTGTCCGGCTGCGGTTACAACGATCTGCAGCGGCAGGACGAGCAGGTCAAGTCGGCCTGGTCGGAGGTCGTCAACCAATACCAGCGGCGCGCCGACCTGGTTCCGAACCTGGTCAACACCGTCAAGGGCTATGCTGCCCAGGAGCAGCAGGTGCTGACCGAGGTCACCAACGCGCGGGCGAGCGTGGGCAGCATCAAGGCGACGCCGGAATTGCTCAACGACCCTGCCGCATTCGCCAAGTTCCAGGCGGCGCAGGGCGAGCTCCAGTCGGCGTTGTCGCGTCTGCTGGTGGTCTCCGAGAACTACCCGCAGTTGAAGTCGGACGCGCTGTTCCGCGATTTGAGCTCGCAACTCGAAGGAACGGAGAATCGCATCACCGTCGCCCGCAACCGCTTCATCAAGTCGGTGCAGGAGTTCAACACGACGGTGCGCTCGTTCCCCACCAATCTGACGGCGATGCTGTTCAAGATGAACGTGAAGCCGAACTTCACGGTCGACAACGAAAAGGCGATCAGCGCGCCGCCGAAGGTCGACTTCAGCAAGCCTCCGCCGTCTCCACCGGCGCCTGCGCCGGCGCCGAAGAGCTGAGCCGCGCTTCGCCGCGTGAGCGCGCGCGGCAACGCGGACCCGCCCGATCTCCTGTGATGACGGCCGTTCGAAGGCGGTTCGCTCGCGCGCTGACGCTGCTGGCGTTTGCCGTGCTGGCGCCGAACGCGTTCGGCGCCGCCTGGGATGCGCCCAAGGACGGGCTGATCCCGATTCCCCCGCTTAGCAGCGCAGTCACCGATCTGACCGGCACGCTGCCGGCCGGTGAGCGTCAGGCACTGGAGGCGAAGCTCCGCGACTGGCAGGCGCGCACCAGCAACCAACTGGCCGTGCTGATCATTCCCAGCACCGCGCCGGAGGCGATCGAGCAGTATTCGATCCGCGTCGCCGACGCCTGGAAGATCGGCCAGAAGGGCCAGGACAACGGCGCGATACTGCTGATCGCCAAGGAAGACAAGCGCATGCGCATCGAAGTCGGCTACGGCCTGGAGGGCGTGCTGACCGACGTCACCTCGCGGCGCATCATCGCGGAGAATATCGCTCCGGAGTTCGCCAAAGGCAATTTCGCCGGCGGTATCAACGCCGGCGTCGACCGCATCATCGCGGTCGTCGGCGCCGGCGAGCCGCTGCCCGCCGTGGCGCAGCGCCGCCCCGCGCCGCGGCGTGGGTTCGACTTCGGCACGATGATGCTCGTGCTGCTGGTTGCCGCGCCCGTGCTGGGCGGCATCCTGCGCTCGATCTTCGGCAAACTGGGCGGCTCGGTGGTCGGCGGCGGCGTCCTCGGCGCGGTGGCGTGGTTCATCGCCAGCTCGCTGCTGATCGCCGGCCTCGCCGCAGTCGCCGGCTTCGTCATCATGCTGTTCACCGGCTTTGCTGGCCGCGGTGGTCCGGGCATTTTCATTCCCGGCAGCGGTGGTGGCTTCGGCGGTGGCTTCGGTGGGGGCGGCGGCGGCGGCTTCAGCGGCGGCGGCGGCGGGTTCGGCGGCGGCGGCGCCTCGGGCGGCTGGTGACGAGATGACGACGAGCGCGTCCTGGCAACGGCCGTTCCGCTTCTGGCGGCACCTGGTCACCGATCACTGGGTGGCGCGGCGCGCGTTTCCGCCGGCCGTGCTGCACCGGATCCAGCGCGCGATCGCCGCCGGCGAGCGGCGCCATGTCGGGCAGGTCTGCTTCGCCGTCGAAGCCGCGTTGCCGCTGCCGCTGGCGCTGCGCGGCGAAAGCCCGCGTGCGCGCGCGGTCGAGATGTTCGCCCGGCTGCGGGTCTGGGACACCGAGCATGACTGCGGCGTCCTCGTCTATATGCTGCTGGCCGACAAGGACGTGGAAATCGTCGCCGACCGTGGCATACACGCGAAGGTCGGCGAAGCGGCATGGCGGGAAATCTGCCGGACGATGGAAGCGGCGTTTCGCGAGCGTCGCTTCGACGACGGCGCGGTCGCGGGCATCGAGGCGATCAGCGCGCTGCTGGCCGCGCATTTCCCCCGCGACGGGGAGAGCGCGAACGAGTTGTCGGACCGGCCGGTCATGCTGTAGCGGCGCGGAGTGCGTCGCTGCCGCCCGACGGCGATGAACTCGCGTTCGGCCCGGTCCGGGCTACGCCTTGGTACCGCGCGTGGCCGCGCCGGCGCCCGGGCGGTCGCCGGTCAGCATGTGCAGCAGGTCGCCAGTGGCGAGATTGATCCGGTGGCGCCACATCACCAATCCCATCATCCCCGCGACGAACAGTCCGAACAGCACGATGACCTCGTTGGTCGACAGGCCGAGGAAGACCAGCATCGCGTAGAACGACAGCATCACCAGGATGCCGATGTTCTCGTTAAAGTTCTGCACCGCGATCGAATGGCCGGCGCCCATCAGCACGTGTCCGCGATGCTGCAGCACCGCGTTCATCGGCACCACGAAAAAGCCGGCCAGCGCGCCGATCAGCGTCATCAGCAGCACCGACG
>JBOIGD010000251.1:0-36730 GCA_050742615.1 Casimicrobiaceae bacterium
ATCAGGAACAACACGATCCACGCCGCCCACAGCACCCACCACGTCACCGCGTGTGCACCGAAGCGATCGGATAGCCAGCCGCCAAACGCACGCAGGATGCCCGCTGGCAGCGCGAACGCCATCGCGAGCGTTCCGGCCACCTTGACGTCGAACCCGTATTCCTGGATGTAATATTGCGTCATCCACAGTGACAGCGCGGTGAAGCCGCCGAAGGCCAGCGAGTAATACTGGCACAGCTTCCACACGCGCGGATCCTTCAGCACCGCCAGTTGCTGAGTCAACGTCGGCCCGCCCTTCTTGCCGGCGCCCGGGTCGGGTGCTGCGACAAACCAGAACACGATCCCCGTCGCGAGCAGCACCAGCGCATAGACGCGTGGCACCATCTCCCAGCCGTAGGCTTCGATCAGCCGCGGTGCAACGAACATGTTTAGCGCGGCGCCGGCGGTACCCGCGCCGAACACGCCCATCGCGAAGCCACGCTTTTCTGGCGGAAAGAACCGTGCGGAGTAGGGCGTGCCGACGGCGAACGATGCGCCGACGATGCCGAGCAGCAACCCGATCGCCAGCAACTGCCAGAACTGCGTAGCATAACTGACGAGATAGACGGGAGCCGCCGTGGCGAGCAGCAACACCGTCATCACGATCCGCCCGCCGAAACGATCGGTCCAGATGCCGAGCGGAAGACGCATCATCGCGCCAAGCAGCACCGGCGTGGCCGTCAGCAGGCCGAATTCAGTGTTATTGAGGCCGAGTGTCTTGCGTATCGGGATGCCGATCACGCCGAACATCATCCACACCGCAAAGCACGCCATGAACGCCAGCGTGCTCACGAACAGCACCCGGTACGCTTTGGGATGATTCTGGCTGGTCACATCGAGCCCCTGATGGCCGCGGATTTCCATACGAGGGTTGAGAATGATGAATGGATAGGCGCAAGTCTGCAACTGCCGCTCCGCGAGTAACGGCGGACACGTTGTGCGCATGAAGGATTTTTCCCATAGATCGGGATCAAGACGCGCCTATTCGGCGAAACTCGATCGCCATCAACGCGAGCACGGATTGCGCGAAACCGAGCATCATCTTGCGCGCGTGGCCCCCAAGCATTGGAATCCCCCGGAACCATCGAGCGAGTTTGCTTTGCGGACGTGTTGGATCTCGCCACGAAGCGCTTCCAACCAACAGCAGAAGTGGTCTGTCTCGACTTCAACTCCGCACGAGTCATGACACACGAATGCCGCTTTTGCGAATCGAGGGGGCTTCGTGGCGGCGAAAATTCGCGCACCTGGGATTCGTTTCCAATATAATCAATGTCTTGGGCGCACAGGCGATTCCAGGGCGAGGCACGATGGTCTCCGGCGCAGGTGGGAGATGGGATTCCGTCGCATGCTTGTCCGTCCGGCGTGCCCATTATCGCAACTGGGCGCGGCCCGGGCTTGACCTGGGTCAAACAGGGCCGGTCGCCGGGGCCCATTGTCCGCTGCGCACCGAGCCGGGGGCGGGAGCGAAGCCTGGCAGCAATTGCCTACCCAGGGTCGCGGATTGCAATTAGACTGGTCGGCGCGGGTGGACGGTGGCCCGTGTACCGCTCCCGCAACGATGTCCCAGCCCGCCCATCTCCCACGGCCGGAGCCGCCGACCACGGCCGCGGTCATCTCGATACGCGAGCTGCGCACGCACTGCAGCAACTGCACGATGCGCGAGCTTTGCCTGCCGGTCGGGCTCGAGCCGGAAGCGTTGAAGCAGCTCGACCAGGTCATCGCCCGCCGGGTGCGCTTGGCGAAGGGCGAGCCGCTCTACCGCATCGGCGAGACGTTCTCGGCGCTATACGCGATACGGCTCGGGTCGTGCAAGACGTCGCTGCTGTCGGATGACGGGCGCGAACAGGTCGCCGGCTACCACATGATCGGCGATGTGATCGGCATGGATGGCATCGGGACCGGTCGACATGGCTGCCAGGCATCCGCCTTGGAGGACAGCGAGTATTGTGTGTTGCCCTTCGGCGAGCTCGAGGACCTGAGTCGCCGCGTTGCCCCGCTGCAGAGAAATCTTCACCAGTTCCTGTCTCGCGAGATCGCCCGCGGCCACGGGGTCATGCTGCAGCTGGGCAGCATGAGCGCGAAACAGCGGCTGGCAGCATTCCTGGTGAATCTGTCGCAACGCTACAGGGCGCGAGGCTACTCGCGGACCGAATTCGTGCTGCGCATGACACGCGAGGAGATTGGCAGCTACCTGGGGCTCAAGCTCGAAACCGTCAGCAGGCTGTTCTCCCGCTTTCAGCAACAAGGCCTAATACAGGTGCACGGTCGGGTCGTGAAGGTGCTCGACTTGGCGGCGCTGACGCAGTTGCTCGGCCATCACTGCTGATCGTCTCGACTCCTTCGATGCCTGGACTTCCCGCGCCAGGCGGGGACGGCGGGCTCGATCATCGGTCCGTGCGTTGCCCAAGGCCGATGGGCTCAGGCGCCAGCCAGGTGATGCGGCGAAACAACTGCTCGTACTTGGTGCCCTCCTCGATGCCGAGCATCGGATCAGTGTGACCGGCGAATGCGGCATCGATGGCCTCCCAGTCGCCGGCGGTCAGATACGTTTCGGCGAGCGGCAGAACCGTCTGCTCCTCGGTCTTCATGTGCGCCCAATGAAACGCCGCGTACTCCTCCACCGCGGCCAGGAAATTGGGGAATTCGCTCGCCCCCCCTTGCTGGTATCGCGCCAGCGCCTGCTCCAGCGTGCGGATCTTTTCCGCACCCGCCCGGTGTTCCGTCTTGAGGCGGTCGAGCACTTCCGCCGCGCCCGGGTAGCGGATGCGCAGCAACCGAAACAGGTACCGGTCTTCCTTTGGATGATGGAAGCGCTCGGGAAAGGCGTCGATGTAGTAAATCATCGCGCCAAGCACGGCGAAGTTCGGGGCGTCGCCGCGGGCACGCGTCCGGTGGACCAGGTAGAGCATCCCATGCAGCACCGCCGCAAGAGAGCGATGCTCTTCCTTGATTGTGCGAATGGCTTCCACGTTCCTCGAACCAACCGGCTCCGCGAAGCGGGTCGCCGCACCAATGCTGCCGGTAAGGCAAGCGCTGCGTGGCGCCGATCGTTGATTGACGACAAGCGATTGTGCGTCAGGCGCAAGGCGCGTTACTTGATCTGCATCAACAACGCATCAAAACGCACGGCCGACGCGTTGAGCTTTCGCACTTTGGTCAGTGAACCTCCGGCTGTCTTGATCCAGACTCCGGTCTTGAACGCGTCGGCCCGCCGTTTTTTCCGGGCGAGGCCGTAAGACGACGCCCTCGTCGCGCGATCTCCAGCCGGGCTTATCATGCGAGCGGCCACTCGTACGCAACGGTGCGGCACACATTGTCCGCAACACGATGCGGCGGACGATCGCCCTGTGAATATGTCGGCATTCTTTACGTTACCGAAACCGTGGACGAAGAGCACTCGCGGTAAGTCGCTGAACCTTGACGGTTTGGGCCTGGATGGAACGCCTCTTGCAATGTCCGGAAGGGAAAGTGCGTCGGTCAGTCACGTAATTCACAGCACGAGCCTGGAGGCCCATGAAGTCCATCCTTGATCCGTCGTTTCGCTACACAAAGAGTGTCGAGACCGATCTGCGAAAGACCTTTGCCCGGGTGCGCCGCGAGCTTCGCAAGGAACAGCAGGGTCAAGCGACGACCAACGCGGACCTGATGAACAAGGTCCTTGCTTTTCAATCACGAAGGACCGCGGCGTAGGAAACTTGCAGTCGCAACGAACGGTCTGGCGTTACGAACAGAAGCCCTCGGCGCTTCTTCGCCGAGCTGAGAAGCGACAATGCAGCACGTTCATGGTGACAGTATTCGACCCCCGCGTATCGGGGGTTTTTTTTTGGATGTGCTTGACGGTGTGGCGTGCGATGTTCTACTTGATGGCGAGCCGCTCCATGCGGTAACGCATGGCCCGAAACGTGATGCCAAGCAGTTTCGCGGCCGCGGTCCGGTTGTAGCGCGTCTTTTCCAGCGCCTCGTTGATCGCCGCCCGCTCGACCCGGTCGAGATAATCCTGCAACGGCCATTTGTCGCCGGTGGGGAGTAGCGCGTCGTCTTCGTCCGGAGGCGGGGTCAGGTGAAGGTCGTCGGCGGTGATTTTTTCCATGTCTGCGGCAAGCGAGAGGCCGCGCTCGAGGATGTTCTCCAGCTCGCGCACGTTGCCGGGAAACGGGTACGCTTCCAGTGCGTCGGCCGCTTCGGCGTCCAGCCGCGCCGGCGTCCCGCGCGCCAGCTTCTTGAGGATGGCGTCGGCGATCGACGGGATATCCTCGCGCATTTCGCGCAAGCTGGGCATCGCCAGCTCGATCACGTGCAGCCGATAGAACAGATCCTGGCGGAATTCGCCGGCGTCGACCAGCGCCGGCAGCTTCTTGTGGGTTGCGCTGATGATGCGCACATCGACCGGTTCCTCCGTCGTCGCGCCGACCTTGCGCACCTTCTTTTCCTGGATCGCGCGCAGCAGCTTGACCTGCATCGCCAGCGGCAGGTCGGCGACCTCGTCGAGGAACAGCGTGCCCCCGCTCGCCGCCTGGAAGAACCCGTCGCGGTCGCCCTCGGCGCCGGTGAACGCGCCCTTCTTGTAGCCGAAGAATTCCGACTCCATCAGGTTTTCCGGGATGGCGCCGCAATTGACGGGCACGAACGGGTGCTCGGCGCGGGCGCCGCCGATGTGGATCATTCTCGCCGCCAGCTCCTTGCCGCTGCCCGACTCGCCGGTGATGAAAACCGGCGCCTGGCTCTTCGACAGACGCTCGATCATCGACCGGACCTGCATGATCGCCGGCGACTCGCCGAGCAGCTGGTACGACGAGGGGGCCGCCGGCTTCTCCGGCACCTTCAGCGCCTGCTTGACCAGCGCGCGCAACTGTTCCAGCGCGACCGGTTTCGCCAGGTAGTCGAACGCGCCGGCCTTGAGCGCCGCCACCGCGTTCTCGGCGCTGCCGAACGCGGTGATCACCGCGACCGGCACGTCGAGCGCTTTTTCGGTGATGTGCTCGACGACGGCCAGTCCTTCGCCGTCGGGCAGCCGCATGTCGGTCAGGCACAGGTCGAACGATTGGCTGTCCAGCAGTTCGATCGCGTCCGCCACCGACTGCGCGCGGCTGGTGTCGAGCCCCATGCGCGACAAGGTGAGCTCGAGCAATTCCAGCAGGTCTGGCTCGTCATCGACGACCAGCACTTTCGGTTGTCCGCGATCGCGTGTTTTTCGCGCCATGGGCGCCTCCCGGAATCTGGCTATCTCGGCGGACTCGCCGCCCTTTTCAACGTCAATCGAAAATGGGCACCTGGCGCCTTGGGCAGCAACTCCAGCGCAGCGCCGTTCGCATCGGCGAGCTCCCGTGCAATGTACAAGCCCAGGCCCGTCCCGCCCGGACGGGTCGTGAAGAACGGCTCGAAGATCTGCGCCCGCAGTTCCGCGGGGATGCCGGGGCCGTCGTCGCCAAGCTCGGATATTACGGCATCGCCCATGTAACCGGCACGCCCCATGACGTGGATGCTGCCGTCCTTCTTCTGGCAGTGCTGCCAGGCGTTGCGCACCAGGTTCCACAGGATCTGGCTCAGGTGCCCGCGGTCGACCAGCACGTACAGCTCGGCAGGGCACTGGATGATCACGCTTGCCGGGGGAATGTTCTCGGCCTGCACGACCTCGTCGACCAGCGAGCGCATGAATTCCGAATAGTCGATGACCTCAGGCTGCTGCCGGTCGCGGCGGTTGAGCTGCAGTACCTCGCCGACGATGCGGTCGATGCGCTTGGTGTTATTGCGGATCATCGACAGCAGGCGCTCGCCTTCCGGCGCGACCGAGCCGTCCTCCTCGAGGAGCTGCGCCGCCTGGTTGATCGCCGACAGCGGGTTGCGCACCTCGTGCGCGATGCTTGCGGTCAGCCGGCCCATCGCGGCCAGCTTCATCTGCTGCGCATCGGATTGGGCCCGGCCCAGATCCTCCAGGTAGATCAGCGTGCCGCCGTTCAGCCCTGAGCCGATGCGCACGTGGCGCACGCGCAGCAGGCGCTGCGTGGCTTCGACCTTGAACGGTGGGAGAGACTCGGAGACGTCTTCCTGCCAGCGCCGCCAGTAGTCGTGCAAGGTCGCGCTGAATTCGGCGAGCCGCATGCCGCCCCGCATGCGCCCGAATCCGCCGAGCAGCCGGGTCACCTGCGCATTGTGGCCGCGCACGACGCCGTTCAGATCGACGACCAGCACGCCGTCCTGCATGTCCTGAATGATCAGGCGGTTGACCTGTTCCAGGTTGGCGACATCGATGCCGCGCTGCGCCGCGAGGTCCTCGCTCGCCTTGGTGAAGGTGCCGAGCGCCAGCGCAATAGCCACCGTCGTGAAATAGCCGAACCCGACGAGGCCCGTCTGCAGGATCTGCGCCGCCCCTACGTCGCCCTCGATCAAGCGCCAACCTTCGAGCCCGATCAGGACGGAGCTCGCCAGCGCGGCATGAAAAAATGCAACCTGGGTGCGCATCAGCCAGCCGCTCGCCGCAAGCTGCGGAAACAACAGGATCGACAGCGGCGTCCCGGCGCCGCCGCCGGCATAGGAAAGCAGCGCAATGAAAAAAATGTCGCCGAGGAGCAGCGACAACAGCAGCGGTGCCAGCGGGTGGTCGAAGGAGTCGCGCTGGACCCACCAAAACGCGGCCATGCCGAACAGGAAGTACAGGCCTGCCGCGGTGACGAAGGCGTTCGGCGCCGCGATGCCCGCCGACCGCAGGTCGAGGAACAGCCCGGTACTCAGGAGGAGGGCGCCGCAAACAGCCCGATAGATGCCGACGATCCATAGGATGCGCCGGCCCGACTCGTTGATCAGCGACGGCAGCGACGGGGGCTCGAACGAAGGGACGGCGGAATCGGGCGGCATCGCTTCAGCGCTTCCCGCATTGGCTGTCGGCACAGGCGTACCCGCCCGCGACCTTGGCCGCCTCGCCGCGCGGCAGGAAGACGCCGCAGCGGGCGCATCGCACCATCGGCTCGACATCGGTGCCGGCGACGCCATCGGGAGCGCGCCGGCGCATGCGCGCGTTGCGCATGTTGACGACGCGCAAAGCCAGCAGAACGATGAAAATGACAACCAGCCAGGCGATGATCTTGGCCATGGCTTCAGCGACCGTGCTTCATCAGACGACCTTCCCGGGATTGAGCGTGGCGCGCGGGTCGAGCGCGCGCTTGAGCCGTCGCATCAACTCGATCTCGATCGGCGCCTTGTACCGCGCCATGGCGTCGCGCTTCATCTGGCCGACGCCGTGCTCCGCGCTGAAGGTTCCGCCGAGTTCGGCGACGAGATCGTACACGATGCGGTTGGCCTCGGCCGTCATCTCGAGGAAGCCAGCGGCGGCCGTGCCGGATGGGGCGGAGAGGTTGTAATGCAGGTTGCCGTCGCCGAGGTGACCGAAGACCACATAGCGCACACCCGGAAAGGCGGCGTCGAGGGCCTGTTGAGCTCTCGCGAGGAAGTCCGGGATGCCTGCGATCGGAACGCCGATGTCGTGCTTGATGTTGGGGCCTTCGCGTTTCTGCGCGTCGGGGATGTGCTCGCGCAGCGCCCACAAGCCCGCCGCCTGCGCCTGCGACGAGGCGAGGACGGCATCGATCACGAGCTTCGCATCGATCGCTTCGGCCATTGCGGTTTCGCATTCTTCGCGCAGCGGCGAGTGCGAGGCCGCGTCGTCCGCCTGAACCAGCGCATACCAGGCGTGACCCGGCAGCGGATCGGTCAGTGCCGGGAACTGCGAGCGCGCGAGCGCGATGCAGTCGGCCGATACCAGCTCGAAGCCTGTCAAACGGTCGCCCAGCGACTGCCGGAGCAGCCGCAGCAGGGCGATCGCCGCCGCCACGTCGGCGACGGCGGCCCAAGCGGTTGCCGACGTGCGCGGCCGCGGAAAAAGCTTGAGCACCGCGGCGGTAATGATGCCCAGAGTGCCCTCGCTGCCGAGAAAAAGCTGCTTCAGGTCGTAGCCGGTGTTGTCCTTGCGCAGGCCCCGCAGGCCGTCCCAGATTTCGCCGTCGGCGAGCACGACTTCGAGTCCCAGCACCAGTTCGCGCGCGTTGCCGTAGCGCAGCACGGCGGTGCCGCCCGCGTTGGTGGACAGATTGCCGCCGATCACACAACTGCCCTCGGAGGCGAGCGACAGCGGGAATAGCATGCCGGCGCTGGCGGCCGCGTCCTGGACGCTGGCCAGCGGGACGCCGGCCTCGACTGTCATCGTCGCGTTGTCGGGATCGATCGAGCGCACCCGGTTCAGTCGAGCCAGGGTCAGCACGATTTCGTTGCCCGCCATGTGCGGCGTCGCGCCGCCGCAAAGTCCGGTGTTGCCGCCTTGAGGCACGACGGGAACGCCGTGGCTTGCGCAGCAGCGGACGACGGCGGCGACCTCGTCGGTCGATCCCGGGCGGACGACGGCACGCGCTCGGCCGCGATAGCGCTCGCGCCAGTCGGTGACGTACGGCGCGACATCGGCCTCCGCGCTGAGCACATTGGCCTCGCCGACGACGGACTTCAGCGTGGCGAGCAGGGACGCGGCGGCGTCAAACATGTGGGGCATAATACTGGAAATCGCGCCCGATCGTCGCGACGTCCCGGAGGAATTCGGCCATGTCGAAGCAGCCCACGATGCCTTTGACACCGCAGGAAGCGATGGCATTCATGCAGCGCATGTGGAATCCGTTCGGCGTGCCGGTGCCGGGGTTCGCGCCACCGGGCGGATCCGGCGACGCGGTCGCGGGTATTCCCTTTCCCAACCCCGCGGCAATGCTCGCCACCCTCGACCCCGCCGAGATCGACAAGAAGATCGCCGAGCTGCGCGTGATCGAGAACTGGCTGGCGATGAGCCAGAATTTCATGCAGATGAGCATCAAGACGATGGAGCTGCAAAAGTCCTCGTTGGAGGCCATGCGGGCGGCTGCCGCTGCGGCCGCGCCGGAGCCGTCGAAGAAAAAATCGCCCTCCAAGACTGAAGGAGTCTGAAGATGAGTATCACGCTTTACTACGGATCGGGCTCCCCTTACGCCTGGCGCGCCCAGCTCGCGCTGGAGCACAAGGCGCTGCCGTATGAACTGAAGGTCCTTTCGTTCGCTGCCGGGGACACGCGGAAGCCTGAATTCGTGGCGCTGAATCCGCGCCACCGCGTGCCGGTGCTGGTCGACGGCGACTTTGTCCTCTACGAGTCCAGCGCGATCGTCGAATACCTCGACGAAGCATATCCGGGCCGCGGCGCACCACTGTTTCCGGGAGACGCCAGGGCGCGCGCGCTTACGCGCCGGCTGATCCGCGAGGTCGACGAGGACTTCGATGCGGCGCTGGACCCGCTGACCACGCAGGCATTCTCGAAAAAGCCCGACGAGCGCGATCCCAAGGTGATCGCCGACGCCCGCAAGGCGGTGGTCGACGAATTGGCGCTGTTCAGCGGTGCGATGCGCGGCGACTACCTGGCCGGGCCCCTGTCGGCGGCCGACTACGCGCTCTACACGCTGATCGCTTTTCTTTGGCGCGCCGAGCTCAAGCTGCCGGACCTCGATGCCGACGGCATGCTGACGCCCGAACTCACGCGGTGGAAGGCGCGGATCGAAGGACTGCCGTATTTCGAGAAGACGATTCCGCCGCACTGGCGGAAGGCGTAGCCGCCGTACCCAGCCGCGCGCCCTGAGGCCGGAAAATCCCGAGCTCGCAAGCCCGGTCCTCGCGACCGACCGGCCAGACCGGAACGCAGGCGCCGTTGCAGAACGCGCGCACCGTCACGAAGTTTCGCGCGAGCTCCCCGATCGGATAGCTGCCCGGAGACCATGCCGGCAGGCGAAATGCCCGGCCGGGCGGATCCGGATCGGCGACCGTGCACGGGCTCTCGAACAGGTGCGACTCGAGGTCGGCCGGGACGATGCGATAACGCACGGGTGTCATGCGCTTGGCGGCTGAGCCGGCGACCCTGGCGCCCTCGGCACGAATCGAACGTGCGACCCCCTTCTTAGGAGGAAGGTGCTCTATCCACTGAGCTACGAGGGCTTGGGTGCGAATTCTACCCGATCGTGTCGCGACGATCGCGGCGGGCCGCGCCGCGGCACCGACTATAATGCGTCGAATTCCCATCGACGATCGCCATGAGTACGTCTCCATCAACAACTTCCCGGCCAGCCGCACGCGCCCTGCTGCGGCTGGGCGGCTTCCTCGCGCCGTACCGCGGCCGCTTTGCCCTGGCCGGCATCGCGCTGCTGCTGGCGGCGGGCGGCACGCTGGCGGTCGGGCAGGGCCTCAGACTGGTCATCGACCGCGGCTTCACAGCCGGCAACGGCGCCGAGCTCGATCATGCGCTTCGCGCTCTGCTCGCGATCATTGCCGTGATGGCTGTCGCCACCTACGTGCGTTTCTACAACGTGTCGTGGATCGGCGAGCGCGTGACTGCGGATCTGCGCGAGCGCGTGTTCAATCATCTGTTGACACTTTCCCCTGGATTTTTCGAGATCACGCGCACCGGCGAAGTCATTTCGCGCCTGACTAACGATACGACGATGCTCGAGACCGTCATCGGATCGAGCCTGTCGATGGCGCTGCGCAACATCGTGCTCGGCGCCGGCGCGCTGGTGCTGCTGATGCTTACCAGCCTCAAGCTCACTCTGCTGGTGCTGGCAGGACTGCCGGTCGTCGTGCTGCCGATCATCATCTTCGGCCGCCGCGTACGCCGGTTCTCGCGCACCAGCCAGGATCGCGTTGCCGATACTGGCGCCTACGTCGACGAGGCCATCCACGAGATACGCACCGTGCAGGCATACGCGCACGAGCCCGAGGACCGGAGCGCTTACGGCGAGCGGGTGGAAGCGGCGTTCAGCGCCGGCGTGCGTCGCATCCGACAGCGCGCGCTGCTGATCGCGGCGGTGATATTCCTGGTGTTTGTCGCGGTCGGCATCATTCTATGGATCGGCGGCCACGACGTGCTGGCAGGCCGCCTGTCGGCGGGGCAGCTGGCATCGTTCGTCTTTTATGCGGTGATCGTGGCGACGTCGGTCGGCGCAGTCAGCGAGGTCGCCGGCGAATTGCAGCGCGCCGCCGGCGCGACCGAACGCCTGATGGAGATCCTCGACACGCCGTCCGAGATCGCGGCGCCGGCCAATCCGGTGCCGCTGCCCGAGCCACCGCTGGCGACCGTCGCGCTGGACGACGTGACATTCGCGTACCCCTCTCGCCACAACGATCCCGCGCTGAGTGCCTTGACGCTGACCGTCGCCGCGGGCGAGCGGGTCGCGCTGGTCGGACCCTCAGGCGCCGGCAAGACGACGCTTTTCCAATTGCTGCTGCGCTTCTACGACCCCCAACAGGGGCGGGTGCTGATCGACGGCGTCGACGTGCGCCGTGCTGACCCCCGCGCGGTGCGCAGCCGCATCGCGGTGGTCCCGCAGGATCCGGTGATCTTTGCCGCGAGCGTGTGGGACAACGTGCGTTACGGCCGGGCCGACGCGTCCGATGCCGACGTGCGCGACGCCTGCGAAGCCGCGTACGCGACTGAGTTTCTCGCGAGACTGCCTCGTGGCTTCGATACCGAGCTTGGCGAGCGCGGCGTCAAGCTGTCCGGCGGGCAGCGGCAACGGCTGGCGATCGCACGGGCGATACTGGCGCGTCGCCCGATCCTGCTCCTGGACGAGGCGACCAGCGCGCTCGACGCGGAGAGCGAGCGCATGGTCCAGCTAGCGCTCGATCGGCTGATGCACGGGCGCACGACGCTGATCATCGCGCACCGTCTGGCGACCGTGGTGGGTGCCGACCGGATCGTCGTGCTCGATGGCGGCATCGCCGTGGCGGAAGGAACGCACCAATCGCTGGTGCGCGACGATCCGCTGTATCGCCGGCTTGCGGCCCTCCAATTCGGATTCGGGGCCGCGGGCGGCCACGCTTCGCCTGCCGTCGCGCTGGCTGCGCGGGGCTGATCCTCGGTGCCGTGGTCAGAGCGAGCGCTTCGGGTGGCGGAAGCAGTCGAGCAAATGGTCGTTGACCATGCCGGTCGCCTGCATGAACGCATAGCAGATCGTCGTGCCGACGAAGCGGAAACCGCGTTGTTTGAGTGCCTTCGACAGGGCGTCCGATTCGGGCGTGCTCGCGGGCACCTCGTGCGCGTGGCGCCAGCGATTGATCCGCGGCGCCTTGGCTACCGTGGACCCTAGAAACCGGTCGAAGCTGCCGTACTCGCGCTGCAGGGCCAGGAACGCGACCGCATTGGCCACTGCGCTCTCGACCTTGAGCCGATTGCGCACGATCCGCGGATTGCCGAGCAGCGATCGGATACGGCGGGCATCGAAGCGTGCCACCTTGGCGGGCTCGAATCCGGCAAACGCCTCGCGATAGCCGTCGCGCTTGTCGAGGATGGTCTTCCAGCTCAGCCCTGCCTGCGCACCCTCCAAAACCAGGAACTCGAAGAGCTTTCGCTCGTCATGGACCGGCATGCCCCACTCGTCGTCGTGGTAGGCGATCATGTTTACATCGGTGCCTGCCCAGGCGCAGCGCTTGAATTCGCTCATCGACACCTCCCGCCGCAATTATCGCGCTTGTTGCCGGCAACGCGCCCCGTCAGAATCGGCCGGTGATCCCGTGGTTGCGCGGCGGCGCATTTCCGCCGATCGACACAGCGCTCGCCGATCCCAATGGCTTGCTTGCCGCCGGAGGCGATCTGTCGGCCACGATGCTGTTGACTGCCTATCGGCAGGGGATCTTTCCCTGGTACAGCAGCGGTCAGCCGATCCTGTGGTGGAGCCCCGATCCGCGGATGGTGCTGTTCGTCGCCGAGTTCAGCGCGCCGCGCTCGCTGCGCAAGCTCGTCGCGCGGCGGCGTTTCGACGTTCGCGTCGACAGCGCCTTTCGCGACGTGATCGAAGCCTGCGCCGCGCCGCGGACCGACGACAGCGGTACGTGGATCACGCCGGCTATGGTCGATGCCTACAGCGAGCTGCATCGGCTTGGCCACGCGCACTCGGTGGAGGCGTGGCAGGGCGGCGCGCTGGTCGGGGGTCTCTATGGCGTGGCCATCGGCCGCATGTTCTACGGGGAGTCGATGTTCGCGCGCCAGGCGAACGCGTCCAAGGTGGCCCTGGTCCACCTGATCGACCTGCTCAGCCGGCGCGAGATGCCGATCATCGATTGCCAACAGGAAACGGCGCACCTCGCGCGCTTCGGCGCGCGTCCGATTCCGCGTCGCGAGTTTGCCGACCGGCTCACGCGATTGGTAAACTCGCCGCTGCCTGCCGGGCCGTGGAATGACGAGGCGTCAGGCGAAGAAGACCAAACGTGACCAAGCTCAACGACCTTCCGCTGGCGGCGCTGCAGTTTTACGCTACGGCGCCATACCCCTGCAGCTATCTGCCCGACCGGCTGGCCCGATCGCAGGTCGCCACGCCGAGTCACCTGATCGACAGCCGCCTCTATAGCGAGTTGGTGCGGCTAGGATTCCGCCGCAGCGGCGCGTTTACCTATCGTCCGTATTGCGACCACTGCCGGGCCTGCGTTCCGGTGCGCATCCCGGCCGCGGATTTCCGGCCCAATCGCACGCAGCGCAAGACTTGGCGCCGACATTGCGAGTTAACGGGAGTTCAGCGCAAATTGGCGTTCGATAACGACCATTATGCGCTGTACCTGCAATATCAGCGCTATCGCCACCCCGGGGGCGGCATGGATCAGGACAGCCGCGAGCAATATCAGCACTTCCTGCTGCACAGCAACGTCGCGACCGACCTGTTCGAGTTTCGCGAGCACGGGAAGCTGAGGATGGTAAGCCTGGTGGACCGCCTGCATGACGGGCTTTCATCGGTCTACACGTTCTACGATCCATCTCCGTCGGGCGCCAGCTACGGAACGTACAACGTGCTCTGGCAAATCCAGCGCTGCAGAGAGCTCGGGCTCCATTACCTTTACCTGGGTTACTGGATCGAGCAAAGCCGGAAGATGGCTTACAAGGCGACGTTCCGACCGATCGAGGGTTTGGGGCCGGCGGGGTGGCGGAGGTTGTAACATAGCGCTCGAGGCTCTTTTATCGACCCGTCAAAATGTTACATAACATCGCAATCGGCAAAGTCGCCCTCAGGCGAACCACGCACACGCCAACGTTGTTGCTACCCCTCGTGCGGGCTGCGGAATCAGGAGATCGTCTTGAGCCGCCTTTGAACGCCATCGTTGCGGACCTTGGCTTCGAAAGTTTCATGTTTGCGATGAGCGTGAACCCACGTGGGCACCACGAGAGCCAGAGCTATGTGTTCACGACGCTGCCAGCCGAATGGGTCGTACGTTATGACCAGATGGCTTATGTTGAAATTGACCCACGCATCCTAAAGACTTGGGACAATGCTCTCCCGATGGTGTGGGATTACGAGAGTGAACGCGGCAAGGATCAGAAAACGGATGCATTCCTTGACGACGCTGCGAAGCATAGGGTCGCGAGCGGCGTGGCCTTCGCTCTCCATGACGCGCGTTACGAACGCGTTCTCGTCGCTTTGAATTCTCCGCATCCGAGAGTTAGCGAAGGTCGCCGAAGCGTTATAGCGTCCAGACTTGGCGAAATGCTACTTCTCGGGACCTTCTTTCATGAACTATTTACGAGAGGAGTCGTTGAGCGAGGTTTGCCTCCCGTTTCACGCGGCGCCGCACTGAGCCACCGACAACGAGAATGCTTGCAACTTGCGTCCCACGGACTCTCGACCGAGGATATCGCGTACAAGCTTGGCATTTCGGTACGGACCGCGCAATTTCATTTTGACGGCATTCGGAGCAAATTGGCCGCAGCCAATCGACAGGAAGCGGTGGCCAAGGGAATCGCGGAGGGGATAATTACCTGGCGATAGGTAAAGTGAAGATATCGATGCACTTCACCGTCTGAATAATGACGACCGTAGGCTAATTTATTTGCTTTACAAGCAGGTCGTTATGGACCAAGCACGCTTTTCACTGACGTTTGGCGTCAAGCGTTTATTGGCGAAGCCACCTAACCATTTGATATTATGCATCGTTTTCGGTATCCGCGTTCCGGCACATTTGTTGCTTAAATAAGCTTGACTGCTCATACGACAAACGGAAGTCTTTTTAACTCAATGTTTGAGCCTTTTCGTAAATTCCGTAGCCGGCTGCAGAGTCGCGGCGACAGTGAGCATGAACAAGCGGTCTTACGGATCGTCATTGTTGCGCTCGTATTGGCATATATGGGCATGACTTACGCGCCCAATAATCTTGCGTCAAGCACAAGCCACAGTGAATTGCTTCTCCCGCAAGGATTGGCAGCGGCATTGCTTCTGGCGACAACGTTATTTTTCGCCATTTGCGCGTGGCCGCGACCCAACATACCGCGGCGTGTTATCGGAATGCTTGCTGATGCTGGCGCAGCGACGTTCTGCATGTACTTAGCGGGTGAATCCGGCGTTTCAATGATCGGGGTCTATTTATTCATAACGTTTGGGAACGGATTTAGATACGGTCGCGCCTACCTTTTTGCGTGTCAGGCACTTTGTTTGCTTGGATACGGCTGGGTGCTGCTTTATGCGGAATATTGGCAGGGACACCGTACGGCGGGCTGGTGCCTCATGGTCGCCTTAGTCGTGTTGCCTCTTTACGTTTCTACGTTGTTGAAGCGCATTCAGGAGGCGCGGGCGCGGGCTGAAGAGGCGAACCGCGCTAAGAGTTCTTTTCTGGCCAATATGAGCCACGAAATGCGAACGCCGCTAAACGGGATCGTAGGCGTCGCAGATTTGTTGCAGACCACGTCTTTGAATCCTCAACAGGCGGAACTGATGAGGCTCATGCGGCATTCGGTCGCATTGTTGCGGTCTCTCGTCGATGATGTACTCGACATTTCGAAAATTGAAGCCGGTCGCCTGACCATTGAGATCGCGGAGTTTGATCTTCATGCGACGCTGAATGGATTGGTTAGACTGTTGCGTCCGCATGCCAAAGCGAAAGGGCTTTCATTTCACGCAATGGTTGACCCTGCAATCGATTATCGTTTGCGAGGCGATTCACATCACCTCCGCCAAGTGCTCCTAAATCTTTTATCAAATGCGATCAAGTTTACGGACAAAGGTGAAATTGCGATCGATGTCAGTCTTCTCGCGGAGACCCAGGAAGGCCTACGATTGCGTTTCGAAGTACGGGATACGGGAATCGGTATGAGTACGGAGGTACAGGAACGAATATTTGAACGCTTTGTCCAAGCGGATGATTCGACCACACGGCGCTATGGAGGAACCGGGTTGGGAACCACCATCGCCAAGCAGCTTGTGGAGTTGATGGGCGGGGCAATCGGCGTTTCAAGCGTCCAAGAACAAGGGAGCAAGTTCTGGTTTGAACTGCCCGTACTCAAGACAGAAATCGCAAGCGACGTCGTCACATCAATTGTTGGCCCGGCTCCTCCTTTTACCAGTGGGGTCACGCTTGTAGTTGCTGAAGCCAGCAACGTTCTGCATTTGCAACTTGCAATTGAGGCGGCGTGTGGCCTTGTGGAATACATGGGGTCCGCTAATGCCGCGATCTTACGCTTCAACGAACTTAAGCAAGAACAGATTTCAGTGTTGGCGGTAGTCGCTGTAGATGGGTTGGATGAGGCGTGCCAGCTATTTGAAGGGCTAGATGAACCAAGCGAACATTCTACCGCCTTGATCTATCTTACGCGGGCTAGTTTACAGGGCATGGACGAAGCTAGGCTTCGGCATATCGATGGCGTTACTGTTCTTAGCGCAGATGTTTCAACGCGAGTCTTAAAGAATGCAATTCATGCTGCGACGACCCGTGAAACACTAAACAGTGCTGAAATTATTGATCTAGGCCAGGTCCTTAGAGAGCAGCGACAACCGCTGCGCATACTGGTCGCTGAGGACAATTTGACCAATCAAACGATCATCCGAAAGCTACTTGAAAGTGCTGGCCATACGGTATTGCTTGCTTCAAATGGCGAAGAGGCGCTCGACATCTACGAGGAAGTACAGCCGGAACTGGCGATACTAGATTTCAACATGCCTGAACGCAATGGACTGGAAGTATGTACAACAATACGAACAATGGAGCCAACGGGAGCACGGCTTCCTGTAATAATTTTGTCTGCATCGGTAACGGTGGAAGCCCGCGACCGCGCTCGCAGCGCTGGCGCCGATGAATTCGTCGGCAAACCATTTGAGGCTGCGAACCTACTTCAGGTAATAGATCGTCTTGCTCGCCGTGTCATTCGCGGACAGAATCCTCGTTCGCGATTGGTCCCACAACCAGCGCCCGCGACGGTTGCGCTGATTGACCAAGTGAGGATACAGGAAGTCGAACGAATTGCCCGGGATAGCAATTTTCTAACCCAACTTCTCCGCGGATTCCATGGAGACGTCGAGCGTCTACTCGAACGGCTAGACGCCGCTGTAGCAAACGAGCAGCAGTCCGGGATTACGGAAGTAATCCACGCGCTGAAGGGCGCTTCACTGGGCATCGGCGCGCAGCAACTGGCTGCACGATGTGTAGCGATAGAAGACGCCGCGGCCAAGCACCAATATGCGCAGCTGCGCGTTCTCGCTTCGGAAATGCGCAAGTGCTTTGACGCAACGTCTACCCAGCTAACTGCGTATTCGCAACGGGGGCTTTCGCGATGACTGTCTACCCGTTGGAGGCAACCAAGAGTGCGGCGTCGCCAAACATGGCGTCAAACGCTGAATCTTCAGGCGTCGCGATCATTAGCCGATCCTGCGCCCTAACCAAGCGCGCCATCATTCGCAGATCTCGTGCGTCCAATTGCATAGTTGCGTCAACCCAAACGTCAACTATCGAATTTAGCTCATTGAAATCTATAGGATGGAAGCAATGCTTAGCGCGCTGCATTGCGCGATATGCATTTTGACGTCGACGCCTGTGTGCGATTAGCTGCCTTACCGTTTCTAATCCCAAACCGTCTTCAACGACTTCATCCACGACATGCAGGTCGTACATCTCTCTCGCAGAGAATACGCGACCACTCATGATGACTTCTTCGGCTTTCTTGGGCCCAATTTTTCGCGCCAGAAAACTTAAGGCGCCCATTCCGGGGAAAAGATTGAACAGTACTTCGGGCAAGGCAAATGTTGCGTTTCGCTCGGCCACTATCAGGTCGCACGCCAGGGCTGCTTCAAAGCCTCCGCCTAAAGCTTTTCCTTCTACTAGCGCAACGGTGGTAATTTGAGCACCAAACCCTGTAGCACGTCGATATTGGTTGTCGACGCATATCCTGCCGTAGTCGGCGAGCAGGGCTTTGTCTTTGCGCATGATCGCTGCAATGAACATGTTCAAATCGCCGCCGAGATTAAACACGCCGGGGACGCGACTGCCAAAAACCGCATAGTCAATTCGCGCTGGTCTTCCGCCATCGTTAAAATGTCCTTGATGTAGTTCAATCAGTCGTTCGGACCTTTGGATCTCCTCAAGTAAGGTTGGATTGAAGCACGGTCGAGGCGTCGGCTTCATCCAAGAGAATAGGGTTGCAAATTCTCGGTCGAATTCGAATGCGATCTGGGAATATGTTCTGGAAGTAATTAAAGTTGGAAAATCCACGACAGCGTTCATGGCGCCTCCTCTGGTTAAAATTGAACCGTCTAACAAAATGTCCACCACCCTGGACGCATTGTGGGGCACAAAATTGGTTATTGCCAAGATCCCGCGCAAAATGGAGGCTTCATAAGGGGTGGCGTCGAGCGCGCTACAACAATAGGTCAGGCACAGGTCAGCAGGCGTGCGAAACCTCGATTTGCTGAGGGTGATAGGAAGGCAACGACAAAAACTTAAAGTTGTCAATTACTTACAATATTTTGATAAAGTGTAACTTTGAGGTAAATTGAGAGTTGGGCAGGACTAGTTCTGTTGTACACAGCTATGACCAGTCAGATTCCAGGAAAGGAAAGATTCGGATCCGGTGCTCGTAAGCTTCGGCATTGGTATCGACAGAGTCGTTGAAATTGCCTCGAACTTAAATTGCGCATCTCAGTTGCGAAGCAACTCATCATGTCGGGAGACAAAACCCGTTGGGATCCCAAATGTCAGGACAGCAATCTGCGGCAGTTGCCGTTTGGATATTGGCGTGTCAATCCAACCCAAGATACTCCGACCGCGCCCGCGTATCCCGTGCGAACTCTTCGTACGGACCGACATAGCGGAGCTGCCCGCTTTCGAGCACGCAGGCGCGGTCGGCGATGGCGGCCGCGAGGGCGAGCGCTTGTTCCGCCAGTAATATCGATACACCCCCGCTCTTGAGCTCGCGCAGCGCCTGCGCGAGCTGCGTGACGATCAGCGGCGCGAGCCCTTCGCCTGGCTCGTCGAGCAGCAGCAGCGTCGGATTGCCCATCAGCGTACGCGCGATCGCGAGCATCTGCTGCTCGCCGCCGGAAATCTGACCGCCTCGGCGGTCGCGCAGCTCCGCGAGGCTCGGAAACAGCGCGAACAGCCGCTCCGGCGTCCATGCGTTCCCGGCGCGCGCATCGCGACGGGCCACTTCGAGGTTCTGCGCGACCGTCAATCCCGTGAAGATGCGTCGTCCTTCGGGCACGTAGCCCAGGCCCGCGCGCGCGACGCGATACGAGGGCGCGCCGTCGATGCGACGGGCATCCAGACGAATCTCGCCGCGGCTCGGTTGTAGCCACCCGGCGATCGCCTTCAAGGTCGTCGACTTGCCTGCGCCGTTGCGGCCGAGGAGCGCCACGGCTTCCCCGTCGCCGACGTCCAGCGACACGCCGAACAGGATTCTCGCCTTGCCGTACCCGGCGTAGAGGTCGCGCACCTCAAGCATGGCCGGGGCCCGGTACGGGGTTTCCGAGGTAGACGCTGCGTACCCGCGGATCCGCGCGCACGGCCGCCGGGGCGCCGGCTGCGATCACGCGGCCGCGATTCAAGACGACGATGCGGTCGGCGTGTGCGAAGACCACATCCATGTCGTGCTCGATGAACAGGAGCGCCGCGCCGGCGCTCCGCGCGAGCCCGGAGACTTCGCCCATCATGCGCGCGCGCTCCGGCGGCGCGAGTCCTGCGGTCGGCTCGTCCATCAACAACAGCCGCGGCGCATCGGCGAGCGCGATGGCCAGCTCGAGGCGTTTGAGGTCGCCGTAGGCGAGCGTCGCCGCCGACAGTGGGCCGAGCGTGCCAATGCCAACGCGCTCGAGCAGGCTCTGCGCTTCATTGGCGCCCAGCGAGGGCAGGCGCGACAACACCGAGTACGTCCGGCCGCGGCGCGCGAGCAGGGCGAGTTGCACGTTCTCGCGCACCGTCATCGATGCGAACGACGCCGTCACCTGGAATGTTCGGCCGACGCCGAGGCGGGCGATGGTCTGCGGCGCCAATCCGGTCAGCCGTCGGCCGGCCAGCGCTGCCGCGCCCCGGTCCGGCGCAAGCTGGCCGCCGAGCACATTGAACAGCGTGGTCTTGCCGGCTCCATTGGGTCCGATCAGTGCGACACGCTCGCCCGCCGCCACGTCGAAGCTGACGCCGGCAAGGGCCTGGACGCCCCCAAAGGCTTTGGCGATGTCGACGATCGCCAGCAGGGGCGGGGTCACGCCGCCGCCTTGCGACGGTCGGGGCGGCGACGCCGCAGGCGCTCTGCGCCCTCGCGCAGTGCGCCGATGAGACCCCGCGGAAAGAGGAGGACCAGGATCAGGATCGCGCCGCCGAGCATCGCCCGCCAGTATTCGGTGTGCCGCGCGAGCGTGTCCTGGAGCCACGCGAGAAGGGCCGCGCCGGCCACGGGCCCGAGCAACGTCTGCAACCCGCCCAGCAGCACCATCACCAGTCCATCCACCGAGCGCGGTATCGACAGCGATTCCGGCGAAATGCTGCCCTTGGAGAACGCGTACAGCGAGCCCGCGAGCCCGGCAAAGAGGCCGGCTGCCACGAAGCCGCCCCAGCGCACCGCCCGGACGTCGATGCCGATCGCGGCCGCCCGACGCGGCGAGTCACGCGCCGCCCGCAGCGCGTACCCGAACGGCGCGAAAACCATGCGCCACACCAGGGCGATCGCCATGGCGGTGATCGCCAGCGTCAGCCAGTAGTACGCGAGGCGGGACGACAGCCACACGGCCGGCCACACGCCGACCAGTCCGTTGCTGCCCCCGGTGAGCGCGTCCCACTGGTAGCAGACCGCCCAGACGATCTGCGCGAACGCAAGCGTCAGCATCGCCAGGTATACGCCGGACAGGCGGACGCAGAACCAGCCGAAGACGAGCGCGCCGGCCCCGGCTGCCAGCGGTGCGGCGAAAAGCGCAAGCTCCATCGGCAGTGCTCGCCCCAGCAGCGCCGCGCCGTACGCGCCGAGGCCGAAATAGGCGGCGTGTCCGAACGAGGCCATCCCACCCGGCCCCATGATGAAATGCAGGCTCACGGCGAAAAGCGCAAAAATCAGCATGTCGGTCGCCAGCACCAGCGTGTATTCGTCAGCAACGAGCGGCGCGGCCGCCAGAGCCGCCAGCAGGAACGCGCATCCGATCGCGAAACGGCGGCCCGGCGGGGCCTGCAAGTCGCGCTGTTCGGCCATCGTCGGTGCGGGGAGCGGGCGGCCGTACAATCCCCACGGTCGCGCGATCAGCACGACGGCCATCACCACGAACTCGGCAACCAGGGTCAACTTCGCGAACGACACGACGGAGCCGAAAAGCGTCACGTCGCCGATGCCGATACACAGCGCCTTGACGATGCCGATGATGAGCGCCGCGACGAAGGCGCCGGGAATGCTGCCGAGGCCGCCGACGACGGTCACGACGAAGACATCGGCGATGACCGTCAGATCCATGTTCAGGTTGGCCGGCTCGCGCGGCAGCTGCAACGCGCCGGCCAGCCCGGCGAGGAGCGCGCCGACGAAGAACACCCCGGAGAAAAGCCACGATTGATTGATCCCCAGTCCCGCCGCCATCTCGCGATCCTCGGTCGCCGCGCGCACCAGCAGGCCCCAGCGGGTGCGGGCGAGCAGCAGGGACAGGGCAACCAGGACCATCGGGGCGAGCGCGATCAGCAGCAGATCGTATTGCGGCACCGGCTGGCCGAGAATCGAGACCGCGCCGGACAGGCCGGGCGCGCGCGGTCCCAGCAGATCCTCGGCGCCCCACAGCGCCAGTGCCGCGTCCTTGATCAGCAGCACGACGCCGAAGGTCGCGATCAGCTGCAGCAGTTCGGGCGCGCCGTAGAGGCGGCGCAGCAGCGTCCGCTCGATCAGCACGCCCAGCACGCCGACCGTGATCGCCGCCAGGAGAACGCTACCCCAATAGCCGAGCGCTGCCGCGCCGAAGCGACCGACCAGCGTGTAGGCGATGTACGCGCCCAGCATCATCAGCGAGCCGTGCGCGAAATTGACGATGCGCGTGACGCCGAAAATCAGCGACAGCCCTGCGGCGACCAGGAAGAGCGACGAGGCGCCGGCCAGGCCGTTGAAGAGCTGAACGAGGAGGGTGGAGAGGGTCAGGGATGACGCGCGCGGTCAATTCGCCGGGCGGTGGGCGCGCACCCAGTCGTCCGACGGCAGGTAGTCGGCGCCGTCGGCGTAGTGGATGTCGACCATGATGCCCTTGCCGTCCTTGATGGCGATCCTGCCGACATAGGCTCCCATCGTCGACTGGTGATCGATCGCGCGGTAGCGAATCTTCCCGAACGGAGTGTCGACCACGAGTCCGGACATCGCCGCCACCAGCCGTGCGTTGTCGGTCGAGCGCGCCTTGCGGATCGCCGCCGCGGCCGTCGTCACCACGCTGTAGCCGACGACCGAGCCGAGCCGCGGATAGTCGTTGTACTTGGTTCGGTATGCGTCGAGAAAACGCCGGTGCTCGGGCGTCGCGATCGCGTACCACGGATACCCGGTGACGTACCAGCCGACGGGAGCCTCGCCCTTCAGCGGGTCGAGATACTCGGGTTCGCCGCCCAGCAGGTCGAACACCGGGCGGTCCCGGAACAGGCCGCGCAACTCGCCTTCGCGCACGAACTTGGCCAGGTCGGCGGCGAACAGCGAGGAGAAGATCGCGTCGGGCTTGGCGTCGATCATCGCCTGCACGACCGGTCCTGCGTCGATCTTGCCCAGCGGCACGGCGAATTCGACGAATTCGATGCCGGCGCTCTGTCGCGCGATCATCTGCTGCTTGAACGCCGCCGTCGCCGACTTGCCGTACTCGTAGTCGGGATAGACGATGGCCCAGCGGCGCTTGCCCAGCCGTGCCGCCTCCGGGGTCAGCATCGCCGTCTGCATGTAGGTCGACGCGCGCAGGCGGAACGTGTACGGGTTGCCGTCCTCCCAGACGATCTTGTCGGTAAGCGGCTCCGAGGCGAGAAACAGCCGTTGTCGCTGCTTGGCGAAATCGGCGATCGCGAGCCCGACCGCCGACGAAAACGTTCCCATCAGGATGTCGACCTTTTCGCGCGAGACCAGCTCTTCAGCGACGCGCACCGCATCGCCAGGGTTGCCGGTGTCGTCGCGCACGATCAATTCAACGCGCCGCCCGAGCAGGCCGCCGCCTTGGTTGATCTGGTCGGCGGCAAGCTCCATGCCGCGCTTGTATGCCTCGAGAAACGCCGGAAAGGTCTTGTAGCTGTTGAGCTCGCCCAGCTTGATCGGTTGCGCGGCGACCGGCAACGCCAGCAGCATCGGTACGGCCAGCAGCCATCTCGCGAGCAGGG
Source organism: Casimicrobiaceae bacterium (assembly GCA_050742615.1). Classification (GTDB taxonomy): domain Bacteria; phylum Pseudomonadota; class Gammaproteobacteria; order Burkholderiales; family Casimicrobiaceae; genus PALSA-1003. The sequence goes on from JBOIGD010000251.1 coordinate 23,628, forward strand.
GAAAGAGTTTCATTCGAGCTCCGCCATCGACCGCGCGCCGATGCGCCGCGCCAGCCAAGTTGCAAGTATGCATGATAGCGGTCGCGCGCCGGCCAGGGGAAGCCGCCGCCGGCCGATGCGCGATCCAGGTTCTATCCATATGCGCGCGAGAGCCGGTCGGCGCGTCGCGGGGAAGGTAAAATATGCGCTTGTCCGATCCCGGGGGGCGCCCGAGTCGACAGGCGCCCGCCCGGGCAACTACGCCCCCGATGCTTAAGCCCGCCTTTGAGCTCACTTTTCGCGACCTGTACGCGACCGACGGACTCGCTCGCGTGGACCGGGCGTTCCTCGCGTTCCTGCGAGCGGCCGATCCTGAGCTGGCGACGCGGCTCGAGGTGGCCCGCGCCGGCGCCGCGCTTCTCGGCCGCGGCGACGAGTCGTCGCTGCTGATCGGCATCGCGCCGCACCTGGAAGACTTTCTCACGCGCCTGTTCGGAATCGAAGCGGAGGTCGCGGCTCTGCAGCAGGCTCAGCACGAGCTCGCGCCGCTCTATGCGTGCAAGCGGCAGGTCGTGCAGCGCAAGGCGCTGAACAGGTACAAGGCTGACCAGGCCTTCGCGTTCGACGGCGACGCCCTGCGCGCGGAGTTGGAGGCGCGGCTCGGCGCAACACTGGACGGTATCCCCGGCGAGCTGGCGTTTGCACGCGGTGTCGCGGCGTGGGGAAGCGACGAGGTCGCGCACGCCGCCGACGTCGAACTGGCGCTGCGCTACGCCGCGTGGGCGGTGCAGACGCCGGCCGGAAAGGCGCGGCACAAGGCCGGCGTCCTGTTCAAGGCGCCGCGCAAGCTCGACTACCTGCGCCTGATCCCCATCGACCACGAGCGTCGCGACGGCGTCGAGCGCTTCCGCCTTCCCGACGAACACCTGCGCCGGCGCGAAGGTTTTGCGCTGACCGATGCGGGCACCGACCTGGCCGGCGGGCTCGACCAAGCCAACTACTGTATCTGGTGCCACGAGCAGCAGAAGGATTCCTGCTCGACCGGCCTGCGCGAGAAGAAAGGCGTCGACCACGGCGCGCCGCCGTTCAAGCGCTCCGTGTTCGGCGTGCCGCTCGCCGGCTGTCCGCTCGAGGAACGCATATCCGAATTCCACAAGTTGCGTGCCGAAGGCTGGGCACTGGGTGCGCTGGCGATGATTTGTATCGACAATCCGATGGTCGCCGGCACCGGGCATCGTATCTGCAACGACTGCATGAAGTCGTGCATCTACCAGAAGCAGGAGCCGGTCGACATTCCGCAATCGGAAACGCGCGTGCTCAAGGACGTGCTGGCGCTGCCGTGGGGGTTCGAGGTCTACGGACTGCTGACTCGGTGGAATCCGCTCGACCTGCGCCGGCCGCAGCCGCGGCCGCCGAGCGGCAAGCGCGTGCTCGTCGTCGGCATGGGACCGGCCGGATTCACGCTGGCGCACCACCTGCTGAACGACGGCCACACGGTCGTCGGCGTCGACGGGCTCAAGATCGAGCCGCTGCCGCCGGCGATCTCGGGCGTGACGGCCGGAGGCGCGCGCGTGCCGTTCGAGCCGATACGCGACGTCGATGCGCTGCGCGAGCCGCTGGACGAGCGCGTGATGGCCGGATTCGGCGGCGTTGCCGAATACGGCATCACGGTGCGTTGGGACAAGAATTTCCTGAAAGTGCTGCGCCTGCTGATCGAGCGGCGGGAAGGCTTCGCGCTGTGCGGCGGCGTGCGCTTCGGCGGCACGCTCGACGCCGAGGACGCGCTGGCGATGGGCTTCGATCACATCGCGCTCGCGGCCGGCGCCGGACGTCCGACGGTGCTCGACCTGCCGAACGCGCTCGCGAAGGGGGTGCGCACCGCGTCGGACTTCCTGATGGCGCTGCAGCTCACCGGTGCGGCGCGCAAGGACTCGGTCGCCAACATGGAGATACGCCTGCCGGTTGTCGTCGTCGGCGGCGGCTTGACCGCGGTCGACACCGCGACCGAGTCGCTGGCGTACTACCCGGTCCAGGTCGAAAAGTTTCTCGCGCGCTACGACGCGCTGGCGGCGGGGCGCGGCCGCGATCGCGTCGAGGCGGAATGGACGGACGACGAGCGGGAGGTTGCGCTGGAGTACCTGGCGCACGGTCGCGCGATTCGCGCCGAGCGGGCGGAGGCCGCTCGCGAAGGGCGCGTCGCCCGTGTGCTGGAGCTGCTGCAGTCGTGGGGCGGCGTCACGATCGCCTACCGTCGCCGGCTGATCGACAGCCCGTCGTACACGCTGAATCATGAGGAAGTCGAAAAGGCCCTCGAGGAGGGTGTCCGTTTCGCCGAAGGCCTGACGCCGCTGGCGATCGATGTCGACGCGCGCGGCCGCGCCAGCGCGCTGCGCGCATCGGTGCAGCACAACGACGGCGATGGTGTATGGCACGAAGTCGAACGCACGTCGCTCCCCGCGCGCACAATCCTGATCGCCGCAGGAACGCAGCCGAACACGGTGCTGGCGCGCGAGGATGCGGCGCACTTCCACCTCGACGGCAAGTACTTCCGGGCGGTCGACGAAGCGGGCAACGCGGTGAAGCCCGTGCCGGGCGCCACCAAGCCCGCGGTGCCGCACGTGCTCACCGCGCTCGAGCCGGGCGGACGCGCGATCAGCTATTTCGGCGATCTGCATCCGTCGTACTTCGGCAACGTCGTCAAGGCGATGGCCAGCGCGAAGCAGGGCTACCCGATCGTAAGCCGGATGCTCGCCCGGGTCGCGACCGCATCGTCACTCGACGATGCGGCGTTCCTCGCACTGATCAACCGCGAGCTTCGCGCCAGCGTCGCGCACGTCGTGCGCCTGACGCCGACGATCATCGAGGTTGTCGTCCGTGCTCCCGCGGCGGCTCGCAAGTTCGCGCCGGGACAGTTCTATCGCTTGCAGAACTTCGAGTCGCTGGCGCAGAAGAGCGCCGGCACGCGGCTGGCGATGGAAGGGCTGGCACTGACCGGCGCCTGGGTCGATCGCGAGCGCGGGCTGGTATCGACGATCGTGCTGGAAATGGGCGGCTCGTCCGATCTTTGCGCGCAGCTCAAGCCGGGCGAGGCGATCGTGCTGATGGGCCCTACCGGCTCGCCAACGGAGATCGAGCCGGGCGAGACGGTCCTTCTCGCCGGCGGCGGCCTGGGCAACGCGGTCCTGTTCTCCATCGGGCAGGCGTTCCGTCGCGCCGGCTCGAAAGTGCTGTACTTCGCCGGATACCGGCGCATGATCGACCGCTACAAGGTCGCCGACATCGAAGCGGCTGCGGATGTCGTCGTCTGGTGCAGCGACGAAGGCCCGGGCTTCGTCCCCGGCCGACCGCAGGACAGGAGTTTCGTCGGCAACATCGTGCAGGGCATGCTGGCCTACGCCAACGGCGAGCTCGGTGCGCCGACGATCGCCGCCGGCGCTGCCGACCGCATTATCGCCATCGGTTCGGACAAGATGATGGCCGCGGTCGCCGCGGCGCGCCACACGGTGCTGAAATCGCACCTGAAGCCGTCGCATCGCGGCATCGCGTCGATCAATTCCCCGATGCAATGCATGATGAAGGAAATCTGCGCGCAATGCCTGCAGCCGCAGCACGATCCGGTTACCGGCAAACTGAGCTATGTCTTTTCCTGCTTCAACCAGGATCAGTCGCTCGATCGCGTTGACTTCGCCGGGCTCGACGCGCGGCTGTCGCAGAATGCGGTGCAGGAGAAGCTGACCGCGCAGTGGGTTGAGCATTGCCTGCACACCGCGTCGGCCGACGCCTGACCCGCGCAAGGTTGAAGGGCCGCGCGGCGCCGGCAGGCCGCGCATTACTCCGCGGTTGCCAACGGCGCCAATCGCGCCCGCGCTCCGCAACATCTCGTTACCGCGCCGTTGTCGGCCCGATGCCGGCGTGCGGCGTTATGGACTGGCTAGGCGCGGCGAGGATGTAAAACCTCGCGCTGCGCCGAACGGCGCCGTTCCGGCAGAGCGCGTGCCCGGCGCGCCGCGCAAGCTGTACCGGCACGGTTTCTGCTGCCGTTTTGCTGCTTGGCGAGCCGATGCACGGCGACGCGTAATACGTGCAAGCAATACGTAATTTTTGCGAGCACTGGCACTGGCTACCAATTCCAACGGGCAAGGAACGACGATGAATCCGCTTCGATGCAAAATTCGACTTATCGCGACCACCTTCGTCGGTGCCGCCGTCTTGCTGGTCTGCGGCGCAAGCCTCGCCGATCCCCCGACCCGCGTGGCGCGCCTCAGCTTTTTCAGCGGGCCGGTAAGCTTTTCGCCGGCGGGCGAGGACGAATGGGTGCCGGCCACTCCGAACCGGCCGCTCGTTGCCGGCGACCGCCTGTGGGCTGACGCCGGCGCGCGCGCCGAACTGCAGGCCGGCAGGGTCGCCATTCGCCTGGGCGAGGCCACCAGCGTCGGCGTGCTGAACCTCGAAGACCGCACTACCCAGATGGAGCTCGCGCAAGGGTCCCTCTCCGTGCGCCTGTGGCGGCTCGACCGCGGCGAGACCGTGGAGATCGACACGCCGAATCTTGCATTCACGATCAGCAGCGCCGGGCGCTATCGCATCGATGTCGATCCCGACGGCAGCGTCACAACGCTCGAGGTGCTCGCCGGGCAAGGCGAAGCCTACGGCGAAGGCGCGGCCTATCGCATCGGCGCAGGCGAACGTTACGCCTTCAGCGGAACGGGGCTGCGCGACTACGAATACAGCGATATCGGACCGCCGGACGAATTCGACCGCTGGTCCGCCGATCGCGATCGCCGCTATGATTCCTCGGTTTCCGCTCGCTATGTATCGCGCGACGTGATCGGCTACCAGGACCTGGACCAGTACGGCACGTGGAGCGTGGTGCCGAGCTACGGCAACGTCTGGTATCCGCGCTCGATCCCGAGCGGCTGGGCGCCGTACCGCACCGGACATTGGTCGTGGATCGATCCGTGGGGGTGGACCTGGGTCGACGACGCGCCATGGGGCTTCGCGCCGTATCACTACGGTCGCTGGGCATACCTGACCGGCCGCTGGGGATGGATACCGGGCCCCGTCAACGTCCGGCCGATCTATGCGCCGGCGCTGGTCGCATTCATCGGCAGCGGCGATCTTCGCCTGTCGCTGTCGGTCGGAGGCCTCTCATCCGGCATCGCCTGGTTTCCGCTCGGGCCCGGCGAAGTCTACCAGCCGGCGTATCGCGTCAGTCGCGACTATTTCACCAATGTCAACATCAGCAACACGCGGATCGCCAACGTCAACATCACTAACGTCTACAACAACTACGCGAACAACACCGCCGTGACCAACGTCAGCTATCGCAACCGGGAAGCGCCCGGCGCGGTGACTGCCGTCCCGGCCGCGGCGTTCGTGCAATCGCAGCCGGTGGCGCGCGCGGCGGTCCAGCTGCCGCGCGAGGTGCTGAGGCAGCAACCGGTCAGCCACGTCGCCCGAGTCGCACCGACCCGCGCGAGCCTCGTGGCAGCGTCTGCCGCGGCATCGGCGGCGTCCGCTGCCAAGCCACCGGCACGCGCGCTGCAGCGCGATGTCGTCGCCCGGACCAGGCCGCCGGCGCCGCCTGCTGCCTTCGCTGCGCGGCAGGCCGTGCTCGCGGCCCATCCCGGCCAGCCGCTCGAGCCAGCCGGGGCTGCACAGCTGCAGCCGGCGCCAGCTCGCGCAACACCGCCGAGAAACATCAAAGTGGTCACGCCGGCGCAGGCCGCTGCTCCCGCGCCGAAGGGCGAGGGCCGGCGTGCCCGCGGATTGGCTGGCGAGCGCGGGCGAGGCGCGCCCGCAGCATCGCCGGGCGCATCGGCGGGCCAGCAAGCGGGGGCGCCGAGCGGGAAAGGCGCTCCGGCGACGGGCCAAGCGTCCAAAGGCGGCGTGCCTGCGGGCGGCCAGCCGAAAGAGTCGGAAACCGCGCGCAGGGCTCGGGAGTCCGGGCAGCGGCCTGCCGATCTGAACAAAGGCACGGCGGCTCCGCCGCGAACCGGGGCCGGGCAAGCGACGCCGGTGCCACGGCAGCCACAGGAGCGCCCGACCGCTCGTCCGCCACCAGCGCCGGAGTCGAGCGGCCCGACCGAGGGCGCCAAGCGCGCGCTGTCGCCGCGCGGTGAGTCGGTGCCCCCGAACGCACGGGGAAAGGGGCCCGCCAACGACCGCCGTCGACCGCCTGAAGGTGGCCCGGGCCGCCCGGCTGCCGCGCCGCCAACACCGCCGCCGCAAGCCGCGCCCGAGGCACAGCAACGCAGGCAGGTGCCCAGGCGTGAAGCCCCGCCGCAACAGCCGGAACCGCCTCGCGTCGCGCCGCCAGCACCGCCGCCGCAAGCCGCACCCGAGGCACAGCAACGCAGGCAGGCGCCCAGGCGTGAAGCACCGCCGCAACAGCCGGAACCGCCTCGCGTCGCGCCGCCAGCAGCGCCGCCGCAAGCCGCGCCCGAGGCACAGCAACGCAGGCAGGCGCCGAGGCGTGAAGCACCGCCACGCCGGCAGGACGCTCCCCGTGCGGCGCCGCCACAACCGCCGGCAGCTCCGCGCGCCGCGCCGCCGCCACCACCGCCGCAGCCAGCTCCCGTACCGCCGCGTCGTGCGGAGCCTGCCCGTCAGGCGCCGAAGGGCGAGCCCAAGCGGGATGAAGGCAAGGGCAACGACAAAGATCAGAAGGACAAGGACAAGAAGGGATCCGAAGGCTAAAGCACCGTCAGCCGGATTCGCATTGCGCGGCCGCGCGGTGATGGCTGTGGCCGCCTTTGGGTCCACCCCGGCCCGATCGCCGCGAATCGGCTCGTTTGGCCGCTGTCATATCCGTCCGCCAGGGCGCAGCCGCACCGCCGGCTGGCCGTTGATGCCGCGACGGCACGGTTAATGCTGCACCGGCTTCATGGCCGGCACTGGGCATGGAGCGCACGCTGTCGCAGCAATATTTACAAGCATTTGTAAATAGTTGCCCCATGCTCGCGGCTTCGCGCGCCTCGCTCATCGGACCGGTCCATCTGGCGGTGCCACCGGCCGTCGCTCGACCGCAGGAGACCACATGACACCGATCATCGCCGGGAGATTCGAGCAGGAAGAGCGCGCCGAGCAGGCCGTGGCTGCGCTGCGACAGCAGGGCTTCGCGGCAGAAGACATCACCACGTTTTATCTCAATCCCCCGGGGCAGCACGCGACCTTTCCCGTCGGCGGCGACCGCGACGCGTCGCATGGGGCGACGCACGCGCACGGCGGCGCGCTCAAGGGCGCCGCCGTCGGAGGCGTGGTGGGGCTCGGCGTGGGCGCCGCGGTCGCGCCGCTGATCGGACCGGCCGGTGCGCTGGCCGGTGCGGGCGCGGGGGCATACGTCGGTTCGCTCGCGGGCGCGCTGAGCGACATGGGCGAATCGGATTCGGCGGCGAAGGCGGCGGGCGAGCCGCCGGAAACGCCGGACGACGGCGTGCCGCAGGAGCGCCGTGCCGGATTCATCGTCGCGGCACGCGCTCCCGAATACGCCCGGCGCGTCATCGCCGCCAACGTGCTGCAATCGATCGGCGCCAACGACGTCGAGCGCGCCGATGGCACCTGGCAGATGGGAAAATGGGTAGACTTCGATCCGCTGCAGGCGCCCAAGCTCGTCGACCTGCCCGCGGCCGGCCGCCGGTCGGCGCAACGCCAGTGAGCGATCCAATAACAAGGAGCACGCAATGAACGTTACGTTAACGCTCGGACCGCTGATCTCGCTGATCGCGGGGATCCTGATCCTGCTGATCCCGCGCCTGTTGAACTACATCGTCGCCATCTACCTGATCGTCATCGGCGTGATCGGGCTGTTCGGCGCCGGGGGCTGGCACCTCCATTGAGGCCGTGTGGCGCGGCAGCGTCGCTCGGGCGAACGAACCACCTGGCCGTCGGTCCGCCAGCTCGACGAAACGGCGAGCGGGTCGTTTGGCGGCGCCGCAGGCTAGACGACCCTGGCGCTGATGTCCGGCGGGCCACCGATGGGCCTTCCATCACGTCGTCCTTGACCACCGGGCCGACGTTCTCCGGCGTGCCCGAATAGCTCGGCGACCGATCAGATCATCTGTGACGGGTCGGCGCTCTGCTTGTCTGGCCATGAGCGCCTGCTCGATCGGAATATTGCGGCCGCCGCTTTTCAGCGCCGCGACGAGCTCGATCTCGTAGTGGTAGTTCCGGGTCAGCGGCGAATACGGGTGATCGACGGTCGCGCCCGCGGTAGTGTGGAACTCGGCCGATGCGCGCGCTGCACCGGCGGCAGACCGGTGAGCGGCAGCCGCGCTAACGGCCCTTGGGGCTCGCCTTGGTGCGAGGCATGATGCGCGGCACCGAAGGCGCCTGCGGCCGCTTGACCTGCGGGATCTGGATCGGCTGCCCGGTCTTTGCGTCCCGTCCGCGGAAACTGCCGCCACCCTTGCCTTTGCTCATCGATCGTCCCTCGCTGGCTCTGACGCCCGTGATCATCATGCTACCGCGCATCGGCCGCCGCAAGCCTCGGCGGCCGGGGGCGGGACGCTTACGCCTCCGGCGTCAGCAGCGACACACCGAGGCGGGCGCGGCGCGACAACCAGGGGCTCGGCCGGTAGCGCGGGTCGCCATACGCCTGCGAAAGCTCGCTCAGGATGCCCAGCAGATGCTGCGGCCCCAGCGCGTCTCCCCAGGCCAGCGGTCCCTGCGGATATGCGAGCCCGAGCCGCACGGCGAGATCGATGTCGGACGGGGAGGCGATTCGCTGTTGCGCCATGTCGCAGGCGATGTTGACGATGTGCGCGAGCACACGCTGCACGATGAAGCCGGGACTGTCGTGAATCATCGCCACGCCGCCGCCGTCGGCGGCGAACAGCGCCGCGACGGCATCGCGGACGGTCGGATCGGTCACCGGCGTCGTCATCAGCGTCCGGTGCCGGGCGAGGTCGGTAAAGACGTCGAGCGCCACGGTCCGCCGCGGATCGAGCGTTTCATCGAGCGCGGCGGTCGTGGCGTCGCGCCCGCGGGGCAGCACGATGCAGATCGCCTCCGGCGCAGGCCGACGGGCCGGATCGACCTCGGCGCCCAGGTCGCGAATCAGCGCGACCGTGCGATCGTGCGCTGCGCGATCGCGCGCGCTTACCCAAAGCTTTCGCGCCCGCGGCGCGGCGATGGTCGGCGGCGGCGGCACGACCGCGGCGCCGTCGGCGTAATCGTAGAAACCATGCCCGGTCTTGCGGCCGAGCACGCCGGCGGCCAGGCGCTGCGCGGCGAGCGGCGAGGGCCGGAAGCGCGGCTCTTCGTAAAACTGATGATAGATCGACTCCATCACCGGCTGCGACACGTCCAGCCCGGTCAGGTCGAACAGCGCGAACGGCCCCATGCGGAAGCCGGCGCCCTGCGTCAGGACGCGGTCGATGGTCGCGACGTCGGCGATCCCTTCGCCGAGAATGCGCAATGCCTCGGTGCCGAAGCCGCGCCCGACGTGATTGACGATGAACCCGGGCGTATCGCGGGCGCGCACCGGCGTGTGGCCCAGTGCCGCGCCGAACGCCATCAATCGCTCGACCACCGCCGCGGCAGTCAACAGCCCACCGATGACCTCGACCAGCTTCATCAGCGGCACCGGGCTGAAGAAGTGCAGTCCGGCTGCGCGCTCCGGCCGTTTGCAGGCAGCCGCGATCGCAGTGATCGACAGCGACGAAGTGTTGGTCGCGAGGATGCACTGCTCGCCGACGATGTCCTCCAGCGACCGGAACAGCGCCTGCTTGGCGTCGAGCCGCTCGACGATCGCTTCGACCACCAGATCGGCGCCCGCGACCCCGCCGAGCTCCGCCGCCGGCGCGATGCGCGCCGCGGCGCGGCTGGCGTCGGCCTCCGGCAGCTTTCCCTTGCCGGCCAGCATCGACAGCGTTGCGCTGACAGCGCCCTTCGCCTCCATCGCGGCGCCGGGCCTCATGTCGTACAGCATGACATCGAAACCCGCCTGCGCGGCGACCTGCGCGATGCCGCGCCACATCAGCCCGGCGCCGACAACGGCAACGGTTCGCACCTCTCGCGGGATCGCAGTCATCGTGCGTTGATCGGCATGCCGGCCGGACATTATCCGATGAAACCGCGTCCGGCCGCGAACTGCCGCGCCGTCGCTTGCCGCGCGGGCATCGGGCGGCAGTCCGGATGCAGTAAACTTCGGATCGACCGGTCCGCCGGCTCGGTTTGGCATGCAAGGCAGATCTTTTGCACCCCGTCAGAATCGATGTTCCCGCGCTCGTCCTGACCGCGACCATCTGGGTCTACTGGTTCACCGTCGGCGCGATGGTCGTGCGCGCGCGGCGCAGAACGCGCCAGCTCGCGGGGCTCGTCCCCGAGCAGCCGCTGGAGCGCGGGATCTGGCTGGTGCTGGTGCCGCTGATCGTGCTCTGGATCGTCCTGCCATGGCTCGCGCTGACGCGGACGCAGGCGTTCCTCGCCGTGCCGGAATTCGCCTTGCGCATTGCCGCGTTCGCGGCGCTGCGCTGGGCGGCTGCGGTCTGCGCGGTCATGTGTCTTGCGCTGACGGCCAGGTGCTGGAAGCGCATGGGTAGCAACTGGCGGATGGCGGTGAGCGAGACGCAGAAGAGCGCGCTGATCACCGACGGGCTGTTCGCCCGCGTCCGGCATCCGATCTACGCGCTGCAGATGCTGCTGATGGTGTGCTCCGCGATCATCGTTGCGACGGTGCCGATGCTGGCGGTCGCGATCGTGCATTGCTGCCTGATGAACCTCAAGGCGCGCAACGAGGAACGCCATATGCTCAAGTCGCATGGCGCCGCCTACGAGGGCTATCTGCAACGCACCGGCCGTTTTTTTCCGCGCCCGGCGGCGAAGGGTTCCTAGCTTGGGGCCTCGCGCTGCGCTCGTGCGACTCCGAGCCGGCGTGGCGCTGGCGGTCCTTGGCACGGTATTGCCGAACGCAACGCAAGCGGCGGCCAGCTCCGGCGGCGCCACGGCCGGCGACGCGCTGCGCCACCGCGCCCGGCTCGAGCTCGCCGTCGAGGATCGCATCCTCGCGCTCGACCCCGCGCACATTACGCCGCTCGAGGTCCGCGACGTGCTCTCGCGCGCCCCGGCGCCGCGCATCATCAACCTGCAGGGCAGCGTCGCTTTCATCACGATGAAGCCTTTTGCCGAGTACCTGGTCGCGATGGGCTATCCCGAGTCGCAGCTGCGCGATCCGCACGACGGCAGCATGTCGCGCAGCAGCTTCGCCGACAGCGAGAAGCTCGCCGGCGAGATCGCGTGGTACTACGAGACCGAAGGCATGGTGCCGATGTTGATCGGGCACAGCCAGGGTGGCATGCTCGCGATCAAGGTCCTCTACGAGCTCAACGGCTCGTTCCACCGCGCCATTCCGGTCTGGAACCCGATGACCGGCCAGGCCGAGCCGCGAACGACGATCGTCGATCCGCTGACGGGCGTCGAGCGTCCGGTGGTCGGGCTCAAAGTGGGCTACGTCGCTGCGCTGGCGACCGGCAAGCTGCCGCGCTTGCTGCTCGGACAGTGGAACATGCTGGACAAGCTGACTTCGATCCCGGATACCGTCGAGGATTTCACCGGATTTTCGATCGCCTGGGACCTGATCGCCGGGACCCCGCCTGGAAGCGAGGAATACCGCGCCGAGGGCTCGGCCCATGTCCGTAACGTCGAATTGTCGGCGATGACGAGCCACATCCGCATGCCGCGGACCCGGTATCTGACCGGCAATCCGGCCACGCGCGCGTGGATCGACGAATACGATCCCGCGGCACCGCCGGCGCCGCTGCCCGAGGGTCCGGGCATCGATACCGCCAACATCGTGCATGCGGCCGACATCTGGTACAGCGTCAAGCAGCACTGGTGCATCGAGGCGCAGCGCCTGATCCGCGCGCGCCGTGCTGCCGCCAAGGGGACGGGCGGTGCCGATTGAGAGGCAAGCTGAACCTCTTCCAGGCGGCTATGGTGCGCTGGCGCGAGATGCACCCGTACAACGCTGTGCATGTGGTCACCCTGCCGCAGCCGCTCGACCTGCCGCGACTGGAGGCGTGCGTTCGGCGGCAACTCGAGGGGCTCGGTCTCACCGGGCTGGAACTCGATCGCCGGCGCCTGCGCTACGAGTGGACGGGTGGCGCGGCGGCGGCGCCGGTCGCGGTCATCGCCGGCGGCGCCGATCCGCTGGCGACCGCGCACGGCGAGATCGAGCGGCAGCTCAATGCCGCGTTCCCGAGCGCCGGGCGGATCGAACCGTTTCGGTTCTTCGCCGTCGAGGCCGGTGCGGGGTTCCATCTGGGCCTCGCCTACGATCACTTCATCGCCGGCGGCGACTCGATCGTGCTGCTGCTGCAGCGTCTGGTCGAGGACTATTGCGGCGTCGCGCGCGCCGGCGCGGCGTTGCCGCGTCCCGAGCTCTATCCGCCGAAATACGGGCGCCTGTTCGCACGGCAGGCGCTTCCGCTGCTCCGGGGCCTCGCGAGCTGGGCGCAACTGATTGCGAGCTGCCGCCGCTCGGTGCGGCCGAGCTATGCGGGCTGCGGCGACGGATACAATGGCGTTGCCTTTCGCCGCCTCGAGGCTGCCGACCAGGCAAACCTCGCGCGCACGGCGCGCGCCTGGGACATGACCCAGAACGACGTGTTCCTCGCGATCCTGCTCAAGACCCTGTCGCCGCGGTTGCCGGCGCGCTATCAGGCCCGGCGGCGGCGCCAGCTGGCGGTGGGCTCTATCGTCAATGTCCGACGCGATTTCGGCGCCAGGGCGGCCCACGGCTTCGTGCCGCTGCTCGCGTCGTTTCGCGTCGCGCACCCGGTGCCCGCGGACACCGAGCTGCGCGAGCTCGCCTCGTTCGTCCGCGCCGAGACCCGCCGCGTCAAGCGCCGCAAACTGTACCTGCAGACACTGCTGGCGATCGGTTTGTCCGGCCTGCAGTGGCGTTTCCTTTCGAGCGAGGAGCGGCAGCGGTTTCATGCCAAGAACTTCGCGGTATGGGCGGGTGTCACGCCGCTGCGGCTCAACACGCTTTGGCCGGCGGCGCGGGGGTATCCGTTCCGCCTCGGCTACCTGCGCGCCGTCGCGACCGGCCCGTTGTCGCCGATCGTCGTCGCGCTGACCACGCTCGGCGACGTGATCGAAGTCGCACTGTCGTTCAGGAC